>JAYUSJ010000174.1:0-49911 GCA_043755735.1 Verrucomicrobiaceae bacterium
CGGACGTGGGGCGGCATTGTGGCGGGCGTGCTGTTTGTTCTTCCGTCGGCGCTGATTCTGTGGGCGCTGAGTTACCTGTATGTGGCGTATGGGAATGTAGTTTGGGTGAGCGGTGTCTTTTATGGGCTGAAGCCGGCCGTGCTCGCCATCGTGGCTGCGGCGGTGATCCGGATCGGATCGAAGGCGCTGAAAAACGAGGTGATGTGGTCGCTGGCGTTCCTCGCGTTTCTCGCGATCTTTTTTCTACATATCCCGTTCCCGCTCATCGTCGCGATTGCGGGTGTCACCGGATGGATCGGCGGAAAGGTGCGCAAGGACAAGTTCCTCGTGGCTAAGCCGCACGGGAAAGGGGAAATCCTGCACCTCGATATTGGCGTTGCCCCTACGCTCGGGCGGGCGGTTAAGGTGCTCGCAACGTGTCTTGCCCTTTGGTGGCTGCCGATCCTCGCGGTGGGCGCGTGGCTCGGCTGGAGCGGCACGCATTTCCAGCAGGGACTGTTTTTCAGCAAGGCTGCGATGGTCACTTTTGGCGGGGCATACGCGGTGCTGCCGTACGTCGCGCAGCAGGCAGTGGAGACACACGGCTGGCTGTCTGCACCGCAGATGCTGGATGGGCTTGGCCTGGCCGAGACGACGCCCGGACCGCTCATCATGGTGTTGCAATTCGTGGGGTTTCTTGGCGGTTGGAACCAGCACGGCGCGCTATCGCCGCTCGCATCTGCGACGCTGGGTGCGGCGATTACGACATGGGCGACTTTCGTGCCTTGTTTCCTGTGGATTTTTCTAGGCGCGCCTTACGTGGAGCGGTTGCGGAGGAACGAGCGGCTGACTTGCGCGCTCTCCGCTATCACTGCGGCAGTGGTGGGCGTGGTTTTAAACCTCGCCGTTTGGTTTGGCCTGCAGGTGCTGTTTCCAAAGGGCGTGGATTGGATTGCGATTGCGATCGCAGCGGTGGCCTTTGCGGGGATTCAATGGAGGAAATGGGACGTGATTCCGGTCGTGCTCGGCGCCGGTGCAGTAGGGTTGTGCGTGAAGCTGCTCGGCTAGTTTGCGAGCACTACGACGTCGTCGGTGTCGATGCTTGCCGTGATATCCTGATCGTCCGATTTGAAAATGAACCGGGGATTGAGTTCGTAGATTTTCAGCAGGGTGTCGGCGCTCGAGAGTCGGTACTGTGCCATTTCGCCGAGATAGACGCGTTCGCGGATGCGACCGGTGATAGCGTTGGGGGCGGCTGTATCCTGTCCAAGACGCCACGCTTCCGGCCGCATGCTCAGAGTGACACTTTGCCCGATGGTCGGACTCCAGCCGTGGATGGTCCCGGTAAACTGCCGGAGGGCCGTATCCACACGGGCGATGCTTCCGTCGAGCGATAGGATTTTCCCGTCGATGAAATTCGTCTCGCCCATGAAGTCCGCGACGAAGCGCGTAAGCGGACGGCGATAAACCTCGGCGGGCGGGCCGGCCTGGCGGATGTGGCCCGCTTCCATCACGGCGATACGGTCGCCGACGCTGAGCGCTTCTTTTTGATCGTGCGTAACGTAGATGGCCGTGAGCCCGGCTTCTTTGCAAATGCGGCGAATCTCTCCGCGCATCTCGATGCGGAGTTTTGTGTCCAGATTCGAGAGCGGCTCATCAAGCAGCAGCGCGCGGGGGCGTATGACCATTGCACGTGCGAGAGCGACGCGCTGTTGCTGGCCGCCGGAGAGCTGGTTGATCTTTCGCTCCGCGTAAGACTCCATGCGGACGGAGCCGAGCGCTTCTTTCACACGCTGTTCGATTTCGGGGCGGGGGAGTCTCCGTTCCTCGAGGCCGAATGCAACATTTTGCGCGACCGTCATGTGCGGCCAAAGCGCGTAGCTCTGAAACATCATGCCCGTGTGGCGCTCATGAGGGGGCAGATTCGTAACGTCCGTATCTCCGAAAAGAATTCGCCCTTCCTCCGGCTGGTAGAAACCGGCGATGCTGCGAAGGAGCGTGGTCTTTCCACAACCGCTGGGGCCGAGGAGAAAAAAGATTTCGCCCGCGCCGATGGTGAGATCCAGCGCGTGGAGCGCCGTGGCGGTGCCGAAGCGCTTGGTGAGTTTTTCGATGCGAATAGAAAGCATGACCGGTAGCGGGTTTGCTCTGTCGGGGATGAACTATCAACTCCCAATTGCAAAACATCCGGGGTCCGCGGATTCCTCGCCCGCTCAAACATTTAACCGCGGCGAAAAAAGCTGCGCTTGTCAGACCGGAGGTAATCCGCGAAGCTTCCGCTTTCATGCCATCCGTTTTAATACCAACACCACTCCGTAAACTCACCAACGAGCTTTCCGAAGTCAGCGCAGCCGGAGCCACCGTAGGCGACGTCATCGAGAATCTCGATAAAGCGTTTCCCGGTATCAAAGATCGTATCTACGACGAAGCGGGCGAAGTGCGCCGGTTCATTCTTGTCCACGTAAACGGGGAGGATATCCGCTTTCTCGATGGAGTGAAGACCGTGGTCGCCGAGCGCGACGAGATCAGCATCACTCCTGCGCTGGCAGGGGGCTAGAAAATTCCTGAACGCGAACATTGACACCCTGAAGAGGGTCGTTATGTTCCGCACCCCTTTTTACCACTTTCTTATATGCCAAAACGCACATATCAACCAACGAAGCGCACCCGCAAGCAGCAGTTCGGCTTTCGCAAACGCATGAGCACGAAAAACGGCCGCGCAATCCTTTCACGCCGCCGCCAACGCGGTCGCAAGCGCCTCTTGCCGAAGGGTGTTGAGGTGCACTTTGCACGTCACACGGGAGCCTGATCCCGCTTCAGCCAGACGATAAAATTCGCCACGACGCGGCGGACGATTCTTTGAATCGCCCGCCGCGTCTGCGCTTTCCCAAGAAAGCACACCTCACCGAGTCCTCGGAATTTCTCCGGGTCCGGACCAAAGGCGAGGCCCAGCACGGGAAGTTGATGGTCGTCGGGGTGCTCAAAGGGGCGGATGAAAAGCCCGCCCGCGTCGGCTTTGTTACGTCGAAGAAGGTCGGCGGGGCCGTGACACGAAACCTGATCCGCCGCAGACTCCGGGAAATCATCCGGCTTTCGCGCGCTGGAATCCCCGCCGGGATCTGGCTCGTGCTCGTCGCCAAGCCCCGCGCCGCAAAAGCAACGGTCGCAGCGCTGCGGGACGAATGGACGGCATTGGCCCGCCGTGCCGGAGTGCTTCCATGAGATGGCTCATTTGCAAACTCCTCCGAGGCTACAAGCTGGTCATATCCCCGCTGATTCATACCATCGCGGGCCCCGGCGCAGGTTGCCGGTTTGAGCCGACCTGCTCCGAATATTTCGCCGAAGCCGTGCAAAAACACGGCGTTCTGCGTGGCACCCGCCTCGGCGTCGGGCGCATCTGCCGCTGCAATCCATGGAGCACGCCCGGGTTCGACCCAGTGCCGGATATCAGCACGCCGAGCGATCATTCCGAGTCGGAGCGAAAGTAGGCGTTACTTTGCCAAAGCGAGCAACTCGTCGATATTGTCGATGCAGAACTGGCTCCATGTCTCCAGCGCCTCGCGGCGTTTCCGCAGCTCCGCGATGGGCAGGAATCCGGCCTCGGTAATGACGCTTTCACGTTTGCGCGCTTTTTCTTCCGCGAGGCGGAAAACGTGGACGACTCCGAGGTGGACTTTGCCGACTTCGTTCGAGTCGTCGTTCAGCAGCGCGACGATGTGATTTGTGTAGGGCGTCTCGATGAACATTTCCTCCGCCACCTCGCGTTGCACGGCAGTGTTGTATGCGTCGCGGTCCAGGGAAAAGAGACCTTCGTCGCCATCGTTCATGTGTCCGCCGATGCCCAGGCTGCCTTTCGCGACGAGGCGCTGCTCGCCGGATTTTTTCCCGCGGACGTAGTGGAAGATCGAGTCGCCGTGGACGATGAGCACGTAGGGGATGATTTGCTTCAGTTCCGGGTTGGTTTCGGCGGGTGCCCGCGGGGTGAAGAAGTTGTTTTCGCGAGCGAGCAGCGCCGGGAGATACCGGTCCACGTCGAGGCAGAGTCCTTGAAACATGCCGATTCCCTCAACGAGTGAACGGCGCACAACCATGATATTTTCGTCTTTCATCACTCCCGTTTATCCGGCCCGCAGAAATTTCAGACAAAAAAATCGAGCAATTCCGCTCTTATTGCAGACTAAGATGTTTCAAAACTTATGCCAACTGAACCTACGCCCGATGAATGGAGGGACTGGCTCCGCAGCCACGGACCCAAGTTTCTTCTCTTCGCCCGGCAGCAGACCCGCAGGGATTCCGATGCCGAGGACGTCCTGCAGGATGCGCTTGTGGAGTCGTGGCAGCGCGCTGGGCGCACCCCGGATGACGCGCTCGTCTATTCCACGATCCGCCGTCGCGCCATCGATCTCGCCCGGAGTTCCGACCGGCGCGCCATCCGCGAAGAGGCCAGCGGTCCGAGTGAGCCGTGGTTTTCACCCGACGTCGAGCAGCGGGAAACACAACGCCTTTTGGAGGAAGCTGTGAAAGAGATTACGCCCATCTACCGCGACGTTGTGGTTTTGAAAATGTGGAGCGGTCTCACTTTTCAGCAGATTTCCGAGACGCTCGGAATCCCTCTCAATACTGCGGCATCCCGGTATCGTTACGCGATTGAGGAATTGCGCGAGAATTTGAAAGGAGTGCTTTTATGAACGACGAAATGGACCCGGTGGAAAAACTCCTCGCGGGGATGGCTCCTGCCTCTTTGAGCAACGATCTTATGGCGCGACTCACCGCAGCACGCCCGTCGGTCGCCCCGGCTCGCTCACGATTGCGGGATATCGTCACTCGCTGGCTTCTGCCCTCAGCGGCCGTCGCATGCGTGGCTCTTGTTACGGTGAAAGTTCTTGATGCTACTCCGCAGGCACCTGCACCGGTCGCGGTTGCCGTCGCTCAGGCAAGAGCGATGCCCATGATGGTGGAAAACCACCTCACGCAGGCCCGCGAGATGGGCGTCATGCTCGGCCCCAACCGACAGCCTTATCAGATGATGGAATACCAGTGGGTCGAAGCCGAAACTATTGTGCCAGGCTCGAACGCGCCTGCCATCCGCCTCGAAACTACACGCCGTCAAATCGTCCCTATTCAACTCGAAGTCTATTAACCTGCCATGAAACACACCATACTCGCATGCGCGCTCGCATCGCTCCCGCTATTTGCGGAACAAAATACCCAGTCGTCCACCATCGTCACAAACGTCGATGGCACCGGCACCATCACCATTGATGTGGATGGGAAAAAGGAAACCAAAACATTCAGGCTGGGCGACTCCAGGAAAGGCGAAGCGCCTGCCAAACTGGAGAAAATCACCTATCTAGGCGTAGCGCCTGGACCAGTTTCGGACGATCTCCGTGCGCAACTACCACTGAAGGCTGGCGAAGGAATCAAAGTGAACCACGTCGCCGAGGGTAGCCCGGCGTCCAGCGCGGGGATTCAGGAGCACGACATTCTGCTCCGTCTGAATGACCAGATTTTGGTGGAGCCCCAACAGCTCAAAACGCTGGTGAAAATGCACAAACCCGGCGACGAAGTGCGCATCACCCTGCTCCGGAAAGGCGAGCAAAAGGAACTCAAGGCAGTGCTCGCCGAGACCGAGGAGAGGCCGCAAATGGAGAACCCGTGGGAGATGGGGCGTCCATTCAAGGAGTGGAAGGGCGGAACGATGCCATTCCTTTTGCAGCGGAAGGGCATGGTCATCGGCCCCGATGGGAAGGCCCACACTTTCGATGGCGGAAACCTCGATGAAATCCTCGATGCCACGCGCAAACAACTCGAGAAATCGGGTCTGCCAAAGGAGCAACTGCAAAGCATTCTCGAAACTCTCGAGAACGCAGTGAAGGACGGCAAGAAAGCGTTCAAGGATATTCCAGACCCGAAGCCCGACGCAAAGCCGGACAAGTAAATTTTCCTGGTGGAGGGAAATCGGGCGCAGTGTGATTGTGGGTCACGCTGCGCCCGAACTTTTTGCAGGCGAGGCTTGTGCGGACGGTAAAACATTCCAGATAATCAGAAGTGCGCTTGCGTGGATGCCCCGAAGGTTCTAGCTATCACGAACATTCTTTCATGAGACTTCTCGCCGTCATCTTTGCTTTCTTTGTGCTTTCGCTGTCTCCTGCATTTGCAGCTCCGGCGAAGCCCGTACCAAAGGCGAAGCCCGTAGCAAAGGCGAAGCCCGCTCCGATATCGAGACCGAGCACAATCGAGAAGCCCGAAACTCCCGGAGTATTCCGTCCATTCGGGGAGTTTGATCCGAGTGCTTTCCCAGGAACAAGCGCCGAGTCCGTCGTGGTCTGCGACGCCGCGACCGGGCGTGTGTTATATGAAAAAAATGCCTCGGTGCCCCGCGCAGTCGCGAGCACGCAGAAACTGATGACCGGGCTCATCGTTGCCGAGGAGGGAGACCTTTACTCGAGCGTGACGACAAGGGCTGAGGATGCGCGGTGCGAGCAGACGAAGCTGGGACTCAAAGAAGGCGAGCGGTATCGACGCTACGATCTCCTCCGTATCCTCCTGGTGAAAAGCATGAACGATGTTGCCCGATGTCTGGCCCGCGATAATGCCGGAAGCGTCGAAGACTTCGCATATAAAATGAACGCGAAGGCTCGCGAAATCGGGATGAGAAATACTAATTTTGTGAACCCGAACGGCCTCACCGAGCCCTCCCAGTACAGCACTGCCCACGATATGACGCGGCTCGCCCTGCACGCCTACCGGAACAGGGTTTTGCGGGGAATCATGAGCACGAAAATTCTCCAGTGGACCTACAGTTCCGGGAAGGTGACGAATTTCGACAACACCAACAAATTGATGAAATACTTCGGGCTCTGCAACGGGATGAAAACCGGCTATACGTCGGCTTCGGGGCATTGCCTCGTATCGAGCGCGACGGACAACGGAAAGCACGTTATCTGCGTCCTGCTCGGTGAGCAGCGGAGGGACAATATCTGGACGGATTCCCATCGGTTGCTGTCGTGGGGGCTTTACCAGTTGAAGCAATAGGTCTCCAGCGCAGGGCATAGCGCGCTTGCAAAAATGGCATTCTTCCCTCATTCCCCTCTCATGAACCTATCCCATCTTCGTGCCGGACTCATCGGCACCGGCTTCATCGGCCCCGTTCACCTTGAGGCGCTCAAGCGTCTCGGCGTACAAGTCACCGCAGTCTGCGGATCTACAAAATCGGCCACCGCACTCGCCGAAAAATGGGGGATTCCCGAAGTGTATGGGGACTACAACTACGAGGGGTTGCTGAAGTCGCCCAACGTGGATGTCGTCCACATCACCTCGCCCAACAAACTCCACGTCGTGCAAGCGCTCGCAGCCATCAAGGCGGGCAAACACGTGGTCTGCGAAAAGCCCCTCGGCATGACGACAAAGGAAACCACGACGCTCGTAAAAGCGGCGAAGAAAGCGAAGACGGTTTTTGCCGTGAATTACAACTGCCGCTTTTTCCCGGCCATCCTCCAAATGCGAGCGATGGTTCAGCGTGGCGACATCGGGCGCGTCATCCATGTGCAGGGGCATTTTTTCCAGGACTGGCTCTTGAAAGAGACCGACTACAACTGGCGGCTCAACGCCAGCGAAGGAGGCAAACTGCGCGCTGTCGGCGACATCGGAACGCACTGGATGGATGCCGTTTCTTTCATCCTCGGAGCGAAAGTGGACAGCGTATTTGCCACGCTGGAAACCTTTCACAAAAAGCGGATGCGTCCTCGTGGCGAGGTGCAGACATTTGCGAAAGTGGACCCGAAGGACATGGTGCAATACACCGTGGATACCGAGGATTTCGCGAGCGTGCTTCTTCAATTTGCACGCGCCAAACACGGCTTCGCGGACCGCGTTCATGCCAATGCCAGCATCTCGCAAGTTGCGGCGGGCTGGAAGTGCAGCCTCGCGATCGGCATCTACGGCACGGAGGGAAGTGTGCGCTGGGAGTTGCAGGAACCAAACGTCCTCCACGTGGGACGCCGCGACCAGCCGAACGAAGCGCGCCAGCGGTTCGCGCCTGGCTTTCACGAAGACATCGCGCATTTTTCCGACTATCCCGGCGGTCACGCGGAGGGCTTTCCTGACAGCCATAAAATGCATTACCGCTGCGTGTACGAGCACATCGCAAGCGGCAAAAAAACCGAGCCGCTTTTCGCCAGCGTCGAAGATGGACACGAAGAGGTGAAGCTCTGCGAAGCCATCCTTCGTGCCGACCGCGCGCAGCGATGGATGAAGGTTTGACGCTTCTCTTATTCCATTCGGGTCCACAGTCGGTCCCGAAGTCCGCTGAATCGGCGGACGGCGCGGGAAAGGCACGGGCTGAGCGCGGCTTCGCTCCACCACAGCTCGACGTTCTCCCGGGCACGAGTCACAGCCGTGTAAAGTAGTTCACGCGAGAGCACGGGCACGTCTCGCGGCGGGAGGGCGACGAGCACGCGGCGGAATTCGCTGCCTTGTGATTTGTGGACCGTCATCGCAAATGCCGTTTCGTGCTCGGGCAGTCTTGTCGGCGCGAGCGCGCGTAGAGCGCCGTCTTCTCCCGCAAAGAACGCGCGCAAACTTCCGCCGGATTCCGGGTCGGGCCGGATGATGCCGATGTCCCCGTTGAAAAGGCGGAGATTGTAGTCGTTGTGGCGAATGATGATCGGACGGCCCGCATAATTGCGGTCGGCGGGATCAATGAGCCGGGCATCCGCAAGTGCGCGTTCGGTCAGCCGGTTCATGTGCTCCGCGCTGCCGTCGCCGTTTCGAGTGGCAGTGAGGATTCGATACTCGGTGAACCGTGCCAGCGCTTCGCCGGCAGTTTCCGCGGTGAGGTAAGGGCGGAATCCTTCGACCACCCGCGGCGCAAGTTGCGTGGCGAACGATGCAGATATTTCCAGCGAGGAAAGATCGGAGCGGTTGACTTTGAGAAGGGCTCGAACGGAGCCTTCATTGCCCGTGCGGATTGCGCGACTGAGGCGATGGATACTGCTTTCGTCGCCGAAGCGGTAGTTCCGTGTAAGCTCGGTGATGCTCTCGCGAATGGGACTCGCGCTGCCATCATGCAGCCCGGCGCAAATGTCGCCGAGCACGTGCCCGGCTTCCACGCTGGCGAGCTGATCTTTGTCTCCGAGCAGAATCACGCGTGTGTCCGGTCGCAGCGCGTCGAAGAGCCGCGCCATCAGCGGGAGATCGACCATTGTGGCTTCATCGATCACCACGACGTCGGCGTTCAGCGGATTCCCCGCGCGGAACTTGAACTCCGGCGAACCGGGCCGACTGCCGAGAAGCCGGTGCACCGTACTCGCTTCGGTGGGTAAGAGGGAGCGGACTTCCTGCGTGAGCGGGAATTTTTCAAGCGTGGCTTTCAACGATTCGCCGATGCGCGCCGCTGCCTTTCCGGTGGGCGCAGCGATGACGATGCGCGCCCTGGTTCCGCTGGCGGAAAACTGTGTCGCAAGGAGCGCAAGCGCGACAGTCGCAGTGTAGGTCTTTCCAGTTCCGGGACCACCCGTGATTACGCTGAAATTGCGTGTGGCCGCGTTCCTCACCGCCGAGCGCTGCAGAGGATCTCCCTCTGCGAGAAATCGCTCGATTCCCGATGAGAGAAGCCCGTCATCAAACGAAGGCCGGCTCGCGGTGCGAGCAAGGAGATTCAGGGCAAGCCGGTTTTCGTGCTCCCAATATCGCTGAAGATACAGTCGCCCGGAAGCGTCGAGAATAAGCGGGCGGAAGTCCCCCGGATTGCCGACTACGCTGCATGCCCGCAATTGATGGAGTCCGGAAACCTTGTCCGATGGAAGGCAGACGTGGCCTTGTTCCAGCGCTTCACAAAGTGACGAGACGCTCGCGTCCAATTCGGGAAGCGCGGAGCCGTTCAATCGGGTGAGCAGGTGGATGAGATGGGGCGCGATTGCAGTGCTCATGGATTCGAAAATAGGGCGTCGAGCCGTGTGAGCGCCTCGAGGTCGGGCTCGGCGCGGTAAATGCCGAGCGCAGGCTGGAAAGTCTCCACGCCGCGGAGAAACACATAGAAGACCGTGCCCAGATTGCGCGCAGGATCGTAGTCTGTGCCGAGGCGCAGCCGCAGATAGCGATGCAGAGCGAGGAGATAAATCTGCCATTGGAGGTCGTAACGGTGATGCACGATCTCCGCCCGCATTGCATCCGTGGAATAGCTCTCGCTCGATGCGCCGAGCGAGTTTGATTTCCAGTCGAGAATGTGAAACCGCCCCTCGTGCTCAAATACGAGATCCATGAATCCCTTCAAAACACCGCGCCGCGGTTCGAACGTGAGTCCTGCTTCGACGAATGAAGAAAGCTCCTGTGGCGTGATGATTCCGGATGGCAAGTGAAACTCCCACTCCCGAAGCGTGCGATTCATCGGAATGCTCGATAGTCGAAGCCCGTCGCCCGCCATCGGAAGCTCAAGCGTTGAGTCCTCCTTCTTGCGGGATTTCTTTGACGGAGGAGATGGCGGTGCGATGAGCAGCGGAACATCGACGAGCTTCCGGACGGTCTGCACGACTGCGAGTGCGTTTTCCAGCGTGTGCATCCCATGCAGCTTCAGCTTGCCCTCCACGAGGGAGTGAATGCTCGATGGACGGGTAAAATCGAGGTGCTCCAGAATGTCGTGCAAGCAAACGCCCGCTTTCATGCCGCATGGGAAAGCGTGAATGCCACGACGCTCGCCGATGGCCGCCGGGCGGGCATCGCGGTCATGGTCGGCTTCCTCGGAATTTCGCGCAGCGGTAAATGCGGTGAAGCTCGACACTTTCCATGAACGGTCAATGACTCCGTGGAAAACGCGGGCGTCGCCGATGGCTGAATCGCCCGCAGGCGGTGCGTATTGCTCAAGCGCGATTTCAGGCAGCCCCATAACGGCAAACTCCCGCGGGTTCGTACTCGCGATGGAGAGGATTGTTTTTCGCAGCATGTCCGACGTGAGGCCTTCGGCGTGCGCGCGGAGAGCACCGGGAGCATCGCCGCTCTTTTGTTCGGGCGGCTCCAGCAACCACATCAACGCACTGTTTTCGCTCTCGTGGAATTTGCCCCAGATGACGTGGCACTCGTGTTTTGCCCGCGTGAGCGCGACGTAGAGCAGGCGGAGCCTTTCGGCGAGTTGCTCGTGTTCGGCGCGGATCATCGCATGGTCATGGTCGGGCGAGCCCAGGTCGAGGATCGCCTGGAACGATGCGTCGTGGAAAAGCGGATCGTGGTGCTTGTGAAGGTCTGCCTTCGACCAAAGAAAAGGACAGAAGACAACCGGCCATTCGAGTCCTTTACTTTTGTGAATGGTGAGGATTTTCACCGCGTCATCATCGCGCTCCAGGCGGAGTTCACGCTCCTCGCCGGAGCCGGGGTTCTGCACCTGTTCGGCGAACCACCGGAGCAGGCCGTTCGGCCCGAGCTGAAGTTCCTGCGCAGTGGAGTGCAGCAGCTCTGCGAGGTGCAGAAGATTCGTGAGAACCCGTTCCCCTTGCGGCTGCGCAAGCATGCGTGTACGAAGGCGCTCGGCCTGCATAAACTCGCGGAACATTTGGATGAATCCGCTCTCCCTCCAGCGCAGGTGGTAGCCGTGGAAACGCGCAAGAATAGCCTCCCACTCGTGCGACTCAGTGCTCACGCGTTCTAGCGCCACTGCATTGTATCCGAGGATGCGTGTCGCGAGTGCGGCGCGGATGCAGGCCTCCCGCGAGGGTGATGCGAGGGCTATTGCAACGAGGTGGAATTCACGCGCTTCATCCGAGCTGAAGACGCTCGCGTTTGTCAGCACCACGGACGGTACGCCGCGTTCACCGAGAGCTGCCTGCATCTCCTGGCATTGCGCATTCTTCACGCATAAAATGGCGCAGTCGCGGGGTAGCAATGCGCGGTCTCCGAGCTGGGTGTTCTTCAGCATGCGCACAATCTCGCTCGCGACAATCTGCGGAAGTTCGGCATTCGCTTTTCCGGAAGTGGTGGCTTTCTCCGACTCCCAGAACCAAAAGCGCATCGGCGGACGGGGTGAACCATCGACGGCAAGCGGGCGCTCGCCCGGTTTCCTTGCCGCGAGGACTGGCTCGAAGCGAATCTCGTCATCAATGAATGGCTCCGGGCGACGGCTGAAGAGAGTGTTCACGGATTCGACGAGCAATGCGTCGGAGCGATAATTGGTATCGAGGCTAAATCGCCGTTCCGCTTGTTCAGTGACGCGGAGGTAGGTGAATAAATCCGCACCCCGGAATCCGTAGATGGCCTGCTTCGGGTCGCCGATGAGAAAGAGGCGCTGCGGCTTTTTGCCGAAGAGTCGCTGGAAAATCCCCGCCTGAATCGGATCGGTGTCTTGAAATTCATCCACGAGCGCGACGTCGAATCTCGCCTGAATTGCCGCGACCAAATGCTCTGCCCCCTGTCGATGCAACGCTGCGTGGAAGACCGAAAGAAGGTCGCCAAATGCGATCAATCCAAGGCGGTCTTTCCGGGATGCCAGGTCTTTTCGCGCCCACTGCAAGAATGCCGCGCGGGTCGTCGCTGCGAAGGCTTCGCAAACCGTCTCAAACGTTTCACACCAATCCATGAAGGGATGCGACGGGAGTGGCTTCTTTTTACTGACGCCCTTCTTCTTGATGACCGATGGTCGGAAATACTTGAGCGCTTCGTACGCCCCAAGCGGCGCGTGCCCGTCCGTGGCCAGTCGCTCAATGAGGTCGAACTGAGGTTCGATGATCTCAACTTTTCCCCAGTCACCAATCGCCCAATCTGCATCCGTGATGAAGATCCTCACAAGCGCTTCGCGCCACGACGGCCACTGTTCGCGTAAGTCCGCCAGCATCGCGAGGGCCTGGTTTCCCGTGCTCTCCGCCTCCGTCGCATCGGGGCGAACGATGGCTTGCTGATGATTTGAAGCGTTCGTGTAGAGACGCGAAAGCGACTCGGGGGTGAGTCCCTTCAACATGGCGAGCGGCGTGAGGCCGGGCTCGGCATTGCTAAAATGGAGCCGCCAGAAATCAGTGGCTGTTTCCTGCACCAGCGCGCTTTCGTCGGGGACAAGCTCCAGCGATGGTCGCGTCCGGCTCTCAAATGTCCGCTCTGAAATCATCCGGTGGCAGAAGCCGTGAATGGTCGAAATGCTGGCCTGATCAAAGTCCCGCAACGCAGCCGCGAGTCGCGTCTTGAATTCCCGATTGCCCGCGTTGCGAACTAGAAAATCGGCGACGAAGGGCGTGGGATTTACGCGCGGAAGGCCGTCGAGCACCTCGGCCAGTAGCTCGCGGATTCTGCTTCGCAACTCCGCAGTCGCGGGGAGCGTGTATGTCGTGACGACGATCCTTCCGATGGGGATGCCCTCCTCGGCGATGAGCCTCAGCACAAGTGCGGCGAGCGCATAGGTCTTTCCGGTGCCCGCGCTGGCTTGCAGGAGGGTCACGCCGGGCGGGAGCGGAGTATCGAGCAGGAGAAATGGTGTGCTCATTTTCGCGATGTGAGGTTTTTCAAAAGCGGCGAGAAAACCGCGAGCGAGAGTTTCGCAAACTCGTCACCAAGCGGATCAGTTGTGTCGCGCCATACGAGAGCATTCCACGGGTCGCGCGACTCGGGTCGACTCACGGCGTACGCTCCGCCGAACCATTTGAGAGCCGCAGCGTCATGCGGGTCCTTCCTTTTGCTGCCGCCGAGATTCAGTGTGTAAGTCGCGAAATCGAATGAGCTCTCCGGGAAAAGCGAAAGTGGTTTCTCGTGGACTGTGGCGTAGAGCGCGAGGAGTTCGTGCAGCAGGCGGGTGGCTTCACCGCTGGTAATCGCTCCGTATTCGCAGGCACCCTTGTCACCCACGAGAATCGAGCGTAATTCGACGCCCGATGGCTCGGCAGCGCAAAGGACGAGATGGGAGATCCATGCGCGGAGGTAGTCGCGTCCTTTCAGCGCCGCGGGACGCAGACTCAGCAGCCCTGCGTTTGTGACGATTCTCAAGGAGCCGGCGATGCGCCAGTCGCCCACCACGATGCTCACGGATACGGGCTCTTTTGCCGACTCGGGTGCGTGGCTCGTGAGCCGGCGGACTTCGAGCGCGGTGTCCTTAAAGAAACTCTCGCCTGCGTAACCATGCGGAAGCATGCCCGTCGCGGTCGTTGCTGTGAGCAGGGATTCCAATTCAGTCCCGGCGAAGTATGCTTCAGTGAGTCGCGTAGCGAGGGCGTATTCAGCGAGCCTGCCGGTCTCCAATGGCTCCGAATCCTCGGGCTGCGCGTCGTCGTAGGGAAGCTGGATGCCAAGTCGTTCGCTCGCAAAAAACCGTGCGGGGCGGGTGAGCGCCTCAATGAGTCGATCCAAAGTCACATCGGAGGAAGGGGTAACCCGCGGCAGTGCCGTAACGAACGGCTGCGTCGTGGCGGGAGCAAGCGCGGACGCAGCTCCCAGGGCATTGTCCGCAGAGTAGCTGAACAAGTCGCCGCCTTCGAAATAGCGCTGGCTGAATGGCTGGAGCCGGTGCTTTGTGATGAGCGATTCCGCAGCGACGCCGTATTGACGCGCGAGCACGTCCAGCAGCTCCGAGACAATCACGCTGGGCGGGAGCGGGCTGTTATCCCGTGCGGATTGGCCGCACCATGAAATGACGAGGCGGTCACGAGCGCTGATGAGTGCTTCGAGGAAAAGGTAGCGGTCATCGTCTCGCGTGGAACGATCTCCGGGGCGCGGCTGAGCAGCGGCGAGATCGAAAGCGGGGGCACGGTCCTGCCGCGGAAACGAAGTGTCGTTCATACCCAGCAAACATATCATCCGATGCGGAATCGCCCGCATCGGGCGCAATGAGCAGAACGTGATTCCGCCGCGCAGGAACGCCGTGGCTCTTTGCGCGCCGTCGAGCGCTTCTCGAACACAATTGCGGATGACGGTGAATGGGATGATTTCGCAGTGTTGGGCGAGCGCGGCGTTTGTCGCGATCTGCGCGATGGCTTCCGCAACGTCCGTCCACTGTTCGGCAAAATCGTGATCGTTCTCGCAAAGCGCGGTGAGCGTGGCCTGCAGCGCGGCGACCCATTCACTGGCGGTGCGGGGGAGACGAAGTTCCGCCGCCTTTTCGAACAACGTGTGTGTGAATAGCGCGAAGCGACCGAGGGTATCCGCGAGGCTTCCTTCGACTGCGGGCTCCGGCAGGATGTTGTGGAAAAGTTGCGCTCCGTCGCCCGGCAGTGCGAATCCGAGGATGAGTCTATCCAGACCGAACTGCCACGTGTGCTCGTAGCTCGATGGAAGCTTCAACTCGGCACGATGCGCGGCGTCGCGCCCCCATCGGATGCCGCTGTCCACGATCCACTGCCGCACGAGCGGGAGGTCGGCTTCGGTAAATCCGAATTTCGTGTGGACCACGGGGCAGTCGAGCAGGCTTAGAACGGCGCTCGCAGGGAATCGCGACTCGACAAGTTCGAGCGCGCGGAGGAATGCATCCGCAACGCCGCTCTCAGCGCGGACTTCGCGGTCCGCGATGGAGTAGGGGAATCGCACGGCATCACTTTCGGGCGCGCCGAATACGCCGTCGATAAACGGGGCGTAGTCTTCGATGTCCGGCACGGCAACGAGCACATCGCGCGGAGTGAGCGAAGGATCGGCTTCAAATGCAGCGAGCAATTGATCGTGGAGCACTTCCAATTCGCGGACCGGCGAGTGGCAATTATGCAGGCGCAGGCTGTCGTCGGGCGGCAGAGTGTCGCGTTCCTCATCGATCGGGGTGAGTTCGAGAATGTCGTCCTGCAGGCGTGCGAGCAGTGTGTTTCCGTCGGAGGAAATGAACGCGTCGGGTTCCTCCGCAGCAGACAGTTCCACGAGCGCTTCATGGAAATCGCGGCCGACTTTCCCGAGACTCGCGAGCAACGGATGACCGGGTTCGCTGTGCTCGGCCCCGGCGATCTTTTTGTGGCGCTCGCTCCATTTGATGAGGCGCGCTTTTTCCCGCTCGCTCTGGATGTCGCCCCAATAGTGGCGCGTGGGTGCGAGGAGGAAAAGATGCACTTCGCGATGGGTCGAGATCATCGCGAGGAATTCCAGATATGTCGGTGCGAGTGCGCTGAGGCCGAAGATCGCACAACGGGGTGCGGATGGATCCGGCGGGAGTGACATCGCTTTCGCAAGGAGTGCGGCAGGGTGCGGCGCTCCGTCCGCCAGCGCCTTCCAGAGTTTCGCCTGCCAGCGTTCTTCGGGCGTCGAGCGTCCGGCGTCCCACTCGCGGAGCATCTGCGGGCGATGCGCTACGTATCGGTCGAAGGTTGCGGCGAGTTGCTGGCAGAGTTGCCAGAGTCGCTCGGCATCATCGCCCGCGTAATCTTGGAGTTGCTGGAATTCGGCGTCTGCAAGCAATGGTGCGAGCACGGCGTGAATCCTCCACGGCAGCACCTCGCGGCGGTAAACGGGCGAGCATGTGTGGGCTGGCAGGAGGCGGGCGAGTTCCTCCTCGGCAAACTTTGCAGGGAACGGGAATACGATGTTTGCAGCCACGCCGAGCTTCTCTGCGAGCGAGAGGCAAAGCCAGCGACTCATGCCGATGCTTTGCGTGACGACGGCTTCCGGCATCAGCGGAGGGAGCGGGTTCTGTCGAATCATCCCGGCCAGCATCTCTGCGAGCGCTTCGAGCTGATTGCTGGTGTGGATGATGAGCATCGCTTTTTTTGCCTACATCCACTTCTTCCGCTTGAAGAAATAGATTTGTCCGAGCGCCACGAGTGCCATCAGCGAGAGGACAGAGACGTAGCCGTATTTCCAATAAAGCTCGGGCATATTCGCAGGAGCCGGACTGCCGTCCGGCAGCGTCGCGGAGAAGTTCATCCCGTAGAGCCCGACGATGAATGTGAGTGGAATGAAGATGGCCGAGATGACGGTCAGGACCCGCATCGTCTCGTTGGTCCGCATGCTCACGCTGCTGAGATACATTTCAAAAAGGCTCGTCGCTACTTCGCGATAGGCCTCGATGAGGTCCATGATTTGCACTGTGTGGTCGTAGAGATCGCGGAGGAAGACTTTCGTCTCCGGACGGATGAGAGGGTTGTCGCTGTGCAGCATCGCGCTGACGACATCGCGCTCGGGCCATACGAAACGGCGGAGTTGCATGAGCATTCGCTTCGCGTTGTGAATCTGCGCGACGTTGCGGGAATCAGGCTTTGCGAGAACCTTGTCCTCCATCTCCTCCAGTTCCTCGCCGAACTTTTCCAGTACGGGGAAGCAGTGGTCCACAATCGCGTCGAGCAATGCATAGGCGAGGTAGTCGGGCCCCATTTTGCGAATGTAGCCCCCGCCCACCCGGATGCGCTGGCGGACGGGTTCGAATACGTCGGTCTCAGCATCTTCCTGAATACTGATGAGCAGGTGGTCGGACACAAAAAGGCTTACCTGCTCCGCGCACATCGTCTCCTGGTCCTCGTTGTAAATCATTTGGGCGATGATGAAGAGGTGCTTCTCGTAGGCCTCAAACTTCGGGCGCTGGCCGACATTGAGAACGTCTTCCAGTGCGAGAGGATGGAGTTCGTAACGCTCGCCCAATAGTCGCAGCGCGTTCGCGTCGCCGATGCCGTTCATTTCGATCCAGCGGGTCTTCCCGTCTTTGATGTTCGCGGGAAGATCGGCCACGTCCTTCACGGCAGTCTCGTTCACTCCATCGGGGCCGTATTCCAGCACTCGCAGCAACGTCTTCCCCTGCGCGGATGGCAGAGGATTTAGAGTGGCAGGAGCTGTGCCGGGGCGTGAGTAGCGCTTCTTAAACATGGACGCTGATAGTACCGCTGTCGCTTCGTGTTTGGCGACAGCGGAGTTCTCAAATTGTGGCGCCGGTCGCGTCTGCTACGGCGCTACCATTCGGAGGCGAATATATCGGGCTGCTCCGATTGCGGGTGTGTTGTCGCGGACGGTGAAGAGGTTCACTCCATCGGTGCGTGTGATTGGACCACTGAGCGTGACGATGTTGCCCGCGCCGCTCAGCCAGTTTGTAAGGTCTCCGGAGACTTGCGGCGTGGTCGTTGCGTCGGTGGCTCCGGCGTTCAGGCGGTATTGATAGGTGAGGTAATTCGTGCCGCCGGAGTCTGCGATGGTGGGCGGCAGGATGAGCGCGGAGCTATCGTTGAAGAGCGGGTTTCCTCCGAGGCCATACTCGATGAGGTTCGATAGACCGTCGCCGTCCGGGTCGGCGGTCATGCCGGAGACAGCGTTGTCGGCGGCGTCGCCGGGGTCGAATGAGAGGCCCTTCCACGACGAGTAGTTCAGCATCCGGACGACACCGCCGGGCAACCCGCCGGGCTGGGCGCTGGCCATCCAGTTGAATCCCTGAGCCGGATCGGGATCGGTGCCGGGATTGATCAGAACGAGCGACGGGCCGTAGCCATCGGGCGTCGCGGGCCATGTCGGGTCGGCGTCGTCTTTGTAGGAAAAGAGCGCGATATTCGTGATCGAAGGCGTCACGATATCGAGCCGCAATGACTCGCCGCCGTTGTTCAGACCGCCGCCGAATTCACCGGCGATGAGCGAATTGAAAGTCGTGCCGTAGCGTGCCTCGAATGCGGCTTTGCGCTTTACCAGCAAGAGCTGTCCACCAGCGGGCAAGGCGAGGATGTCGCCGGTGCTGAAATCAAACGAAATGCCGCCGGTGAACTGCGTCGTGCGGAGGTCCACGGGATTCCCGCTGATGTTTGTGATGCGGATAAATTCGAAGTCGTCGCCGTCGGTGAATCCCAGTGCGACTTCTGCGGATGTCGAGTTTGGCGGGTTGTAGTTGATCTCGGAAATCACGAGCGAAGATGGTGTCGGCAGCACTGCGCCGGGCTGGAAGAATGCCTCGGTGAGCGCGCTCCATTCGCCGCCCGCGCTCCGCACGCGGACTTTCACGGTGGTGAGCGTGTTGAGATTTACAGCACTGCTGTAGATGAGCGCGGTCGGCGAAATCGCTCCGCCGCTGAGTCGCGGGTCGCTGCCATCGAGCGTGTAATAAACCGTCCCGCCGCTCGGCGAAGTGATGACGAGCGGGTAGTTTCCGGAGACGATTCCTCCGTGCTGGCTGAATGTCGCAGGCTGAGTCGCAGGCCAGAGGCCTTTGTTTGAGAAGCTTCCTGCCGAAGTTCCGAAAAGGTAGGCGCGGCGTCCGGTGGCGGGGTTTTGGTGGTTTGTGTACCATCCGAGGTCGGCGCTCTCTCCCGCGTTGCCGGTGACAAAGCGAATGAGCGGATCCACTTTCGCTTTGAAGAAGTTGATGTGCTTCGCAATCGGGCTGTTGACGGTGTCGCGGTCATCGAGGAGTCCGTTATTGAAGAAGTATTTGTTGATGCGATCTGCGACGAGCAGCTTGAACTCAGGGTTCGCGTAGAGCAGTCGGAAGCAGTTTGAGCACTCGGTGTTCGCGAGGCATTTTCCATCAATGGTGTTGTATTGGATGGCTTGTCCGAAGCGGCTGAATGCGCCCTCGGCATCCCACATGACCATACGATACCGCCCCGACGGCGTGCGTTCGCGCTGGGCGGCCCAGTTGTTGCCGGGCCAATCTTCGGTGTTGATGTAGATGTTCGTGAGGAAGTAGTCGGCGACGTTTACGGGGTCGATGTAGTTGAGGGCAGCGTTGTAGTTGGCGAGGGTGGGGTTGCTGTTGTGGGTGTTGAGCGCTGCGACCATCGCGTTCCAAAAGACGGTGTCGCCATCGACTTGCTCGCCGATGTAGCGGACGTCGAAATCGTTTTCGCTGCGGTAGTGTTGCTTGAACATTTTCGACCGCACGCGCTCGGTGGGGTTGAACATGCCTTTGAAGGACCCGTTGAAATAGACGGCGCCGATGGTGCCGATGGGGGAGAACCAGCCCATGTCGCGGTAGAGTCGGCGGCACACTTCATCGATGATGAATGGGTCGAGGATGTCGTTCTTTCCAGCGCGAATGCGGAGTTCGTTGTACGTGTTCGTGTCGTTGGCCGGGATGAGATTTGGGTCCGTCACGCTTGCGGAGCCGTAGTCGTCGCGCCATTTGAGGTTGAACGACGGTTTCTGCACATGGTCGCTCGCCCACGGCGACGAGTTGGGGTTCGTAAGGCGCAGGAGCGGCCGGGAGTAAGGGCTCGACGAGACGCGGATTCCCACGTCATCGCGCCAGCCGTCTTTGCCGTCCGGGTAATACCATTCAGCCGAAGTCACTCGCTCGTAAGCATCGCCGCGGTTGATCGGGATGTTGTAACTCTGCGGTCCATTCGACGCCCACGCACTTGGATACGTGCCGCCGTTGATCGCCATGATTCCGTGCGGCGCGTAGAAATTGCGCCCAGCATCCGCAGTGAAAAGCAGCGCGGGAACTCCGGAGAGGTTGGTATTTACGCTGATAAGGTAGCTGTGAACCTTCGTGTCCGATGACACGAGTCCTGCCTTGAATGCTCTTGCGCGATAGCTGCGCGCAGACTTCCCGTCGCCCGGTGCAGCGACCGTGATCGGACCGGAGTAAACGGTGCCATTTGTCTCGGTGGGCTCGGTGCCATCGAGCGTGTAGCGGATGGTCGCGCCGACTGTTTCTGATTTCAGAAGCAGCGTTTGCGCCGCCGAGTAAAAGCCGCCGGTCAGCGGAGTGATGCCGTCCGCAGCAAAGTAGTCCGGCGTTTTCACCCGTGCGGAATAAAACGAACCGATGTTTGCAAAGCCCGGAGTCGCCGTGTCGAGGAAGCCGTAAGTGCCGTCGCCATTTGGATTGCGGCCCCACGAGTGAAACGCGTCCTGGGTCGGAATATTCGTCACAGCCGATTGCAAAACGCCCGCTGCGTTGTAGAGCCGCACTGCCTCGCCGCTGGCCGAAAGCGAAAAGCTCGCGTGCAGAAAAGTCGCCGTCCCGTTTGCTTCATCGCGGTCGTCGCACATCACGATGAGATGGCCGCCTGCGGGGATCGTTGTATTCACCGGGAATGTCCATTTCATCGGCGTGTCCTGCTCATCGCTCAAGCCCCAGCCGCCGATGTTCACCGCGCTGGCACCCGAGTTATAAAGCTCCACCCAATCGCGAAAATTCGCGGGCGATTCGTATTCGTCTTCCTGCCCCGGCGGAATCGCGAAGCCAGCCAGCAAATTCGGATCGAAAAGTCCGCCGCTTGGCTCCGCGACGCCGACGAAATACTTCCAGCCGGACTCTCCAAGCCCCACGATTTGCTGCAGCGCGTTCGGGTCCGGGCCAAGATAGGTCACTTGAAAATTATCGATGGAGAACGTTCCGCCCGCTGCCGGAGCGACGGTGTTTTTGATAAATGTCGGGATGAACGTGATGAGCGAGTTAGCGTTCAAGTAGTCCACAAAACGCTGCTGATTTCCCGCAGTGCCGCCCGAGAGCAGCGTGCTGTAAAGTCGCCACGGAAGGATGCGCACATCGTCGAGCGCCATCTGGTCGCCAAGCGCAGGGTTCGATGGAAAGATGAACGTCAACTGAAACTGCGTGCTGTTCGCGGTATTCAAGTCAGTGCGAAACGCCTCGACGTTTCCAGCACCGGCAAACTCTTTGGTGATCGATTGCCACGTCCCATTGCCTGTGAGCGTGCCAAGGTTCACGCGATTGCTCACCGACCCGCCGACGCGCTCGCCGTAGAGCTGCACCGTCACGCCCGACGGGATTTTCGTGCTCATCACCAGCGAAACTTCGCTGAGTTGCGCGACGGTGATTGCGCCTTTCGTCCAGTTGCGAATCGTCGGTCCCGTGATGCTAAATCCCCACGGCGCGCCCGTGTCCGGTGCATCCGTGACTTCGCAGCGGAGATGTCCCGGCGTGCCGTCCGAGCCAGGGGCGGAGTCTTCCACCGCGCGGAAAATCATCCCCGTCACGCCGGGGTCTTGAAAGGCCGAAATCGTATTCACGAGCGTGCCAGTCGTCGTGCTGCTGCCAGCGCCCGCGCCCGTCACGGTGCGAGTGACCGCTCCGCCCGTCGCGAGAGAAAAAGTGTTCGGCAGATTTTCCTCCAGCGTCTGGCCGGCGACCTCGGTGTAAACGCTCACGTCATCCACAAAAATCTTTTCGCCCGAGACGAACGGCACGCCGGTGTAGAGCATCGACAGCTTCATCGTATTGCTGTTCGTCGTGTTCAGTTTCGTTCGCAGCGCTGTCGAGTTATTGAGGTCCGACAAGCTCGCCGTGAACGCCTCCCAATTCCCCGTTCCATTCAAAACACCGATGTTCGCCCGGTCTGCCGCGCCAGTCGCGGTCGATGCAAAATTCGTCTCCAGCGCGAAGTGCATCTGCCGTCCGACCGGGATTTTCCAGCGAAAGCTCAGCCGCGTATTCTGAAACTGAGTCGCCGTCACAGCGCCCGCCGTCCAGTCAGACTGAACGATCCCTTTCGCACTGAAATTCATCGCCGTGACCCCCGCCGGCCAAGTCTCGAACCGGCCCGTGAAAATCCCTGTGCTTCCTCCCGGACCAGCGCCCGCAGTGTTGTCTTCGAGCATGGTGATGAGCCCGCTTGTCGCGCCGGTGTTCACATTTACATCGTAGTTCCCGATATTGATTCCGCTGCCTCCCAACGTGGTCGATTGGGTGCCAGCAGCGTTGATCGATTTTCCGAAGAATCCACCGGATGCCGTGGCCCAATTGTAATCCGGCGTGCCGCCAATCGGCAGGCCGACCACAGGAAATCCGTCCGCGCTGCTCGCATCCTGCCCGATGGCCGGGTCCATGCGCAGACCGAACTGCAAATCCCCCGTTGTCCTGTATCGGAAACTCACCGTCGTTTGGCCCAGCGAACCGAGGCTGAGCGAATTCGCTGCCCACGCATTGATCATGTTCACCGACGGCGCTCGCAACCACGCGGCCGTCCCGTTCGCTCCGGTCTGCGCGATCGTGTAGCGCAGTCCGCCGGAGCCGCCCATGCCTGCGCCCGCGATTTCTCCCGTCACGATATTCAGGCTCGGCCAAGTGCCCGTCGTTGTCGGGTCCGTCGCCGTCGCCAGCCATCCGCCAGCGATGGGCGAGCCGCTGGTGGAATTTGTGTCCGTTGTATTCGTGCGCTGCCGCGTCCTCGTCGCGCCGGTCGCAGCATCGTAGTCGTAAAACGCCTTCGTTAGTTGGATGGGCGTGCTCGACGTGATGATCTTCGCCCCGGCATTCAGGCGGAAATTTGCCGACGCCGTGAAGTTGTTCCCCGCAGGATTCGTCAGCGCATTCATCGCCTGAATCGACAGCACATTCGTTCCCGGCACGAGCAGCGTATTTGTCGCCGGAAGCGTAAATTCCACCACGCCAGAGCCTGCCACATTGTTGTAAGCAGGCTGCCCGGCATACATGAAATGCTTTGCTGCACCCGCGTTTGCCCGCGCCACTTCCACGCCATTGATAAAGGCGATAAAGCCATCATTGCAATCGACCTGAAGCGTCAGCGGCAACGTCATCTCCGCCTGCGCCGGTGACACCGTGAACGTCTTGCGGAAGTAGCACGTCTGCGTCTTGTTCACCATCGGCGTCTGGAGATTTGTCGAGACCGTCGAGCCATAGCCCGCCGGCAAAGCGCCCGTCTGCCAGAACGAATCCGAATACTGTGCGTCATACCACGGAATCCCCGTCCCCATGCGCGGAGTGCCATCGGCCGTCCAAGTCAAAAGCCGGTCGCTCGAAGCAGCAGCCATTTCATTAATGACGACCTGGCCATGGGCAACGGAGCAGGCAACAGCAAACGCGATGGAACGGAATATCATGATGGGACGAGGTGTTCTGTAATCCTCCAGCTTACGGATATCCAAAAATGCGCAAAAGAATTTGCGTAACAAAGACGTGCAAAGCGGCGGAGCACAACCAGACCCACGGAAGGAGCATTCAAAAGGTAAAAAGTCATTCACGGCGGAAGATTCCTTCAAAATGGCTGTGGGCCCGACCATTGATCACTGATGAGAGGCGCCCCTTGAATACTGAGCAGCTCCGTCTCACCGGCTTGCTTCTTTCGCGAGTATCCCGTCCATTCCCGGCGATGAAACTATTCTCGTGGAATGTGAACGGCCTTCGCGCTGTGTTGAAAAAAGGGCTTGCCGATATTTTGGCGGCGCAGGATGCGGATGTGGTTTGTTTTCAGGAAACGAAGGCGCACCCCTCGGATGTGGATCATGATTGGTCGGCGCTGGGCTACGCGTCGGCGGAGTGGAACTGGGCGGAGAAGAAGGGCTACAGCGGCGTGCTG
Organism: Verrucomicrobiaceae bacterium; assembly: GCA_043755735.1. Classification (GTDB taxonomy): domain Bacteria; phylum Verrucomicrobiota; class Verrucomicrobiia; order Chthoniobacterales; family Chthoniobacteraceae; genus SXWH01. The sequence continues at coordinate 24,108 of JAYUSJ010000174.1, forward strand.
ACGCTCTCGAAGACGACGCCGCTTTCGATCACCCGGGGAATCGGAATTGCGGAGCATGACCGGGAGGGGCGGGTGCTCACGACGGAGTTCGCAGATTTTTTCCTGGTGAACGTCTATGTTCCAAACTCGCAGCGCGAGCTGGCTCGGCTGCCGTATCGTCAACAGTGGGACGCTGCGTTTCTTGCGTATCTATGCAGTTTGCAGAAAAAGAAACCGGTGATTCTTTGCGGAGACTTGAATGTTGCGCACAACCCGATCGACCTCGCACGCCCGAAAGGAAACGAGCGCAATCACGGCTTCACAATCGAGGAGCGGACGGGCTTTGGCGCGGCGATTGAGGCGGGGTTTGTGGATACGTTCCGGGAGTTTGAGAGCGGCGGTGGGCACTATACATGGTGGAGCGTAATGAGCGGTGCGCGCGCCAAAAACATCGGGTGGCGGATCGACTATTTTCTATGCTCGGAAGCGCTGCGTCCGCGCCTGAAAGCGTCCCGGATTCATGCCGGCATTCTCGGCTCGGATCATTGTCCCGTGGCGCTGGAGCTGCACTAGGGGCTTTGGAAATCACGTCATTCGTCATTTCCGTTTTACACCACCGACCAACGACGCCCCACCTCGGGTCTACAGTTTCTCCATCCGGATCTGCGCCAGTTTGAGCTGTCCGTTTTCACGGATGAAGTTGGCGCTGAGTCTTGCTTTTGGGTGCTTCGCGCATTCGGCGACGAAGACGAGCATTCCAAAATCGGGATCGTCGTTGCTTTCTCTGGGGACGGGCGTTTTCGCAGCGATGGCGCCGAATTCGTCCGCATACACGCCGAGGAAGAGGCGATCGAATACGGCGTCGGAATCGGCTGGCACATGGGCGGTGGCGAACTGTGCGTAGAACGCTTTGGCGTCGCGCTGCTCCCATGCCTTCATCGCGGCATCGAGCACGCGATTCATTTCAACTGCGGCGTTTTGGTTCGGCGGGGCTTCAATTGCGGGCGGCGGGGCGGTTTCGGGAGGCTTTGGTTTTTTCGATGGCCAGACGGCAACCGCGATGAGGACAAGATTCAGGGCAGCCAGAAACATAAAGCCGTTTTTGACTTTCTGGGCTGCACGCTTGGCTTCCGGGCTGTTGGGCTGCATTCGCTTTAGGCGAGGACCTGGTCGCGGCCGATGCCGTAGAGTTCGAAGACGCGCACGATGGTTTCTTCGATGAGGTTGTTCGGGCAGCTCGCTCCGGCGGTAACGCCGATGACGACAGGTGCGGCGGGCAGCCAGTCTTCGGTCTCCACTTCGGTTTTCTTGTGCTGGTCAAAGTGAATGATGTGGCGGCTGCTTTCCATTTTTCCGGCGTTGCGAATGAAGTAAGTCGGGAGGACGGCTTCGCCCATTTCTGCGAGGTGGGAAGTGTTGGAGCTGTTGTAGCCGCCGACGACGAGGAGGAGGCTCATTTTTTCCACGAGCATGTCGTTCAGCGCATCCTGCCGTTCCTGCGTGGCTCCGCAGATGGTGTCGAAGAACCGGAAGTTCGTCGTGGCTCCAGCGTCGCGGTCTTTGATCGCAGCCAGGATGCGGCGTTGTACTTCCTCGGTTTCGCCGCGCATCATCGTGGTTTGGTTGGCAACGCCGACGCGCTGAAGATGCAGGTCGGGGTCGAAGTTGTCGCTCATCGCGCCTTCGAAACGGGTGAGGAATTCCGCGCGCTTTTCAGCGTTTCCGCCGTGGCGGATGTACTCGCAGACGAAGTCGGTATCTCCGAGCGTAAGGACGATAAGGTAATGCCCTTTTCCGCCGACGACTGCGCGGCTGGCGGTGGCGCGGGTTTCCTCGTGCGAGGCTTTGCCGTGGATGATGCTGGTCATGTCCTCCGTGGCGTTTTGCTTCACCCGCTTCCAGACGCTCATCACGTCGCCGCAGGTCGTATCCACGATCTGTACGCCGCATTCTTTGATCCGTGCGAGCGTGCCCACATCGGTGCCGAACGCGGGGACGATGACGACGTCCTCCGGCGTGAGTCCGTCGACGTGCGCGGTGCGGTCGGGGCCGACGATGTTGACGATGCCCATGTCCGCGATCTGGCGGTTCACCTCCGGGTTGTGGATGATCTCGCCGAGGATGAAGACGCGCTTGTCGGCGAATACTTTGCGGGCCGCATAGGCGAGGTCGATCGCACGCTCGACGCCGTAGCAAAAGCCGAACTGCTTCGCGAGTTTCACGGTGACTCCGCCGACGGTAAGAACGCCGCCATTTGCGCGAACGCGCTCTACGACTTCGCTGCGATAGTGGGTCTCCACCTGGGCCTGCACGGCAGCCATGACATCGGGCGTGCGCAAGTTGACGCGTTTTGCAGGCAGCGGTGGATTGGTAGTCTCGGACATGATGAGCGCACTGTGGGTGTTGTCGGGCGCTCGTGCAACTCTCGGTCTTTGACGCCGGGCCTTTTGTTCGCTTTCCTCCCCGACATGCCACGTTTTTACATACCGCCGTTTGCCTGGAATCCCGACCGTCTCGCGCTCGATAGTGCGGAGGCGCATCATGCCGTGGACGTCCTGCGCATGAAGGCTGGCGACCGGGCGACCGTGTTCAATGGCGACGGCTCGGAAGCTGAAGTCGAGGTGGTAAAAGCAAGCCGTCAGGGGGTGGAATTGCGTCGCGTATCGCTCCATAAATCGCCACCGCTGGCGTGCCGCGTGACGCTGGGGCAGGCAATTCCGAAGGGGAAAAACATGGAGATGATCCTCGAAAAGGCAACGGAGCTTGGCGCGGCGGAAATCGCACCGCTCCTGAGTGAGCGCACCGTGGTCCGGGGCACGGAGGCCGAGCACGAACGCAAGCAGGGCAAATGGCAGCGTGTCGTCGTGGAGGCCTGCAAACAGTGCGGGCAAAACTGGGTGCCCCGCGTCCATTCGGCACGGACTCCCAAGGCGTTCTTCGAGAAATGCGGCAAGTTCGATTTGATGCTCATCGCATCACTTCAAGCGGATGCGAAACCGCTCAAGGCGCGCCTGGCTGAATTCGGCGGACAGCCAAAGAGTGTCCTAATCCTGGTCGGACCGGAAGGGGACTTCACTCCTGCGGAAATGTCCCTGGCAAAAAGCCACGGATGCCAGCCTATCACGCTCGGACCGATCATTTTGCGAACGGAAACCGCGGCGCTCTATTGCCTCAGCGTGCTGAATCACGAGCTTCAGTAGGCGGCTCGAACTTGAACATCGACGGGGAATTGAACGCGGCGTGAAGGCCGAGCGGCACGGTGCATCCGGAAGCTTCCTGCAAGCCCGCTGTCGGGACGGCTATGCTACGGTCGCGGGGTGATGCGGAGGCGTGTGTATGCTCGCGTGGTGCCGGGCGGAAGTGTAGTGCGGGAGACGACGAGCGAGGTGCCGTCGGGCTGCGGGGTTTCGCTGATGACGGGGAATGCGGTGCCACTTTGCCAGACGATGAGGTCGGTGGAATATTCGGCGCTCACGATGGCGTCGTCGGCAGCGGTGCGGCGGCGGTATGTGGAGTCAAAGACGAGGCCTGTGAGATTCGCGGCGACAGGGCTGAGGGTGCTGATTGCGTCGCTGGTGCCGAGTGCGTATTCGGCGAATGCACTGAGGCCGTCGCGATCGGAATCGACATTCGCATTTCCTGAAAATGTCTGTGCGTCGCCGGTGCCGGGTGTGCCGCCGATGGCGACGCTGGTGCGCCAGGCTGCGGCGCTGTTGTAGGCGATTCCGGCGGCGGGGCGGATGAGCGTGAGGCTGTGTCCGGTGCCGTCTGCGCCGACGGGCCACGGGAGCGAGTCCTGCCACGTGATGCTGGCGATTTCCACGCCGGCGGCATCATAGACGAGTAGGCGTTCGCCGCCGTTGGAAAGCTGGCCGGCAAATGGCCCGACGGCGGTGATGCCGGGATACACGCCGGCGAAAAGTGCGAGGTCGCCGGCGATGATGATGCGGGCTCCGGCGGCGAGCGTCGCGCCTTGCGGGAATGTGAAATCGACGGCGTCGGCGAGGCGCACGCCGACGAGGTCGATGGTCTGCGCGGAGACATTGAGCAGCTCGATGAATTCCGCGCCGCCGGGTGCGGGGTTGTAGTGAATCTCGGAGACGACGAGCCGCGCGGCAGTGGCTGCGGGCGACACGCTGAAGCGTGCAGTGGTGAGTGCGGAGTAGATGCCGCTGAGGTATCCGCGGACGCGGGTCTTCACGGTGGTATCGGCGGTGATGGTGATTGGGGTGCTGCTAAAAACGAATGCTCCGGCGATAGGCGCGCCTGCTGCGTCGAGGGGATCGGTGCCGTTCTTTGTGTAATAGATGACGGGGTAGTCCGGGCGGATTGCGCCGTTGGCGATGGTGAGCTGGAAGCCGGAATTCACGGTGCCGCCGTGCTGATTAAATACGGGAGCATCGACGCTGGGATAGAGCGAGACGTTGCGAAAGCGCTGGACGGCGGGCGCGTGGTTTTGCGGCCACAAGGTCGTCTGCATCCACTGCATTTCCGGCAGCCAGCGCGTCTCGCGCTTGTAGGGCTCGGCCTGTCGCGCATCGCCCCAGCGTGCGCTCTCGGCGACGATGGCCTTGTCGAGCTGCGCCTGCCGTGCGAGCCAGCGGGCACTGCTGCCGGAGGGGGAAAGCGGGCCGTTATTAAACAGAAGCTCATGGACGCGGTCGCCGAACCTGCGCTGGAACTTCGCGTTGAGCCGCATCTTGGAATAGATGAACGCTGGCGTGCCGTAGTCCGCCGCCTGCTCGATGACCGTGCCGGAGTAGTTGGTGGTCCACGAGAGGTTCATGTTCGAGATTTCCTGATCCCACACAAAGAAGCGAAATCCGGGGCTCGTCGCAGCGCGGCTGCGCGCGGCCCACCAGTTGTGCGCGGGCCAGTCGCGCGCGGCGGAGTAAAGATGGACGATGATGTAGTCGATGAACTGCGGGAGATCGACGAGGACGGGATACGCGGGGTTGCGCGTGCCGTCGGGATTGTTGCCGAGCACTTGCTGATATGCGGCATCGGTGGTGAGCCCGGCGTTGCAGAGCGCCATGAGGCTGTCCCATGCAGTGCGCTCGCCGGACTCGAGTTCGTTGGTGTCCTTGATGATGTCGTAGTCGCTCTCCAGTCCGCCGAAATACGTTTCCTGCCATGCGCTCGTGTAGAGTTCGGAGACTGTGTAGAGGCCCCAGTAGAGGCCGTTGATGTAAAGGTGGACGTAGCGCTGGTGCCCGCTGGCGTGGCCGAGATCGCGCATCGTGTCTTTCATCCATGTGTCGCGGATGTAGGTCGCGCGGGTGTTCGGCCATTCGTTGGGATCGATGGGCTCGACGGACCACGAATCGGTGGAGCACGCACGGAGGATGAGCTGATCAAACGAGTCGGCTTGCGAGTCGGGGAAGAGTTTCTTTTTCAGTCGTGTGGTGCCGTAGTCGCGTCGGAAATCGAGCCGCAGCGAGTGCTTCGGCGAGTGCCAGTGATAACGGCTCACGCCGCCGTGCAGCCGGACGCCCGCATTCACCTGCCACGCGGGCTCGGTGCCGCCGGGGAAGAGCATCTCCAGCGAAGTCGCGCGCTCCCATGCTTCGCCGTGCTGCGCGGCGTTTGTGTAGATGCCGCTGGTCGTGTCGAAGAGCTCTTCGCGCGGCAGTGTGAGGCACACGGATGGCAGGGCGAGGAGCGCATCCCTCATTCCATAGTTTGGGAGCGTCGTGCCCGTGACTTCGGGATCGACTTCGTAGTCCGCGGGAACCGGCTGTCCGATGATCGGCCCCCACGCTTGATAAGTTCCCCACGTCACCGAATAGCCCGCGGGATTCACCGGCTGCGCTGCGACGCCGTTCACGAAAACGTAAGTCTGCGTATCGACATTTGTAGGCAGAAAATCGGCCTTTGTCGCGATGGCGCGCAGCGGCGTGGTGGCGGAGATATTGAGCGTGGCCTGCGGTGCGGCAATGGGTGACGGCGGAGGGATGGTGATTCCATTTGTCGGTGAAGGTGTGGAGCCGTCGAGCGTGTAAATGAGCGTCGCACCGGGCGTGCCGCTGGTGATCGTCGTGGTGAACGGAGTATCGTAAAACCCGCGGTCCACGGTGAATTGTGTATCCGCGACAAACCCCGAGACGCCGTATCCATTCGGCTGGCCCGGTGTCGGCGTGGTGAAGTATCGGCCCGGCGAGGTCTGTGCTGCGACGAGTTCCGGCGCGATGAGGAAGTCGCCGCTCGAGGCTGAGTCATTGAAGCCATGAATCGCGAGGACGTTTGCGCCGGAGTGCAACAGGCTGATGTAACCGGAGAGATCGATCTCTTCGGTCGTGAGCGCAGCGCGTTTGTCGCGATTGCCGGAGGCCAGTGAGCCGACGGTCGCGCCCGCAGGAACATTGCGCCGCACGACCTCGGTGCCGTTGAGATAAACGATGCAGCCGTCGTCGTAGCGAAGGCGCAGCACGAGGGAATCAAACGCCGGAGGGCCGGCGAGCGTGAACGGCACACGGAGCAAAGCCGATGCGGTGCTGTTCTTCATCACGGAGAGGAGATTCGTTTTGAAGACGTTTGCGAAGCTCAACACCGCGTTCGGCGCGACGCCTGCGGCAAGCGCCGTGATTTCATCAGCGCCCAACGCTTCGCCCCATACGGCAAACTCATCGAGAAGGCCTGGATAGTTGATCCCGCCACCCGGCGCGCTGCCGATCCAAAGTCCGCGCAGCGGTGTGAGTGGCGAGCTGTTCGTGCCGCTGTGCCAGAGCACGCCGTTCTGCCAGATTTCCTTTCGGGAACCGTCTTTGAGGAAGACGTAGTGGTTCCATCGACCCATGTAATTTGCAGCGATGGGCTCGTGTTTATAAATGCGCGTTTCGGTGGGGCCGCAACAGCCGCCGGTGTCCCAGTAAATGTTTCCGTCGCTCCACGGAAGATGGGCCATCGCCGAGCGCGCACCTCCGCCGTCCGCAAGTTCTGTGAAGTAAAAAGCGCTGTTCTGATTCGGCAGCACCGCATCGCCGTAGCTCCAGAAAGCAACGGTGAGCTTGTTTGCAACGACCGCAGAATCAAACGCGCCCGATGCCGCATTCGCGACCTGTATCGTCTTCGACGCGCCGGCGGGCCGGAAATCCATCGCACGATCCCCCGATGCGCCGCTGCGTCCGGCGCCGGGAGCGGTGAACGTCGCGCCGGTCACAGTCCCGTGATTTGCATTCCCGCTTAGATCCGATGCGACGGAGAGGTTGGACGGATAGTCGAAGTTCCAATAGCCGAGTAAATTCAGCGCGGCATTTCCAGCCGTTCCGTCGTCGTATCCCACCGCAGCTTGTGCGGGCGTCCATGCGGCGTCGTTGAACGCCTCGCCCTGCCAGCCCGCTGGAGCCGGTGCCGTCTGGACGAGTAACTTCGCCGGAGAGGTCGCCGAAAGCAGCGAAGGCGTGATGACCTGCCTGCCGATGCCATGCGACACGCCTTCGCGCTGCGCTGAAAATGCGGGCGCAAACGCCGAAGCGATCGTGTTGTCCGGACGGGTGAGCGCGAGGTATTCGCCTGCGGCATTCAGGCTGAAGTTTGTGTGCAACTCGGCCCCGGCAACCGCGCGATTTTTCGCCGAGGCGAAAACGACGAGCAAGGCGCCCGGCTGCATCGTCACGGCGGGAAAGGTCCACTTCGCCGGAACCGCTACATCATCCGTGAGGTGCCAGCCCGCAAGGTTCGTCGCGGTGCCGCCTGCGTTGCGAATCTCGATCCAGTCCGGAGAATCTCCATCGAGGTCGAGCAGCGCGCCTTCACCGCCGGTATTGTCCGCGAGAAACTCGTTGATCACAGGCTCCGCCAATGCGCAGTGCATCCACGCGAGGCAGGCGCAGAGTATGGAGATGTGGCGGAGTGTGGACGGAGACATGAAAGCATCACCACCTTGCGCGCGATACCCGCTGTCGGCAACCGGGATTCTTCCGCAAGCTCGTGGCACATTCAACGAACCGCGGCGAAAATCAGGCGGGCGAGTTCCGCATTACCCCACACGTCCTTTTGGCTGCCGATGCTGCAGCGCTGCGTTTTTCGATGCCGATTACAAAATCCTGCGGGTGCTGAAAGGTATCGCACCGGAAGCGCGCCGGGCCTCGGAGGAGTCTATGCCCAGTCGCTTCTCCCACGCGCTCAATTCGTCCGCGGCGAATGATGGCTGCGAGCAGAAGGGCGTTGAGCCGATGATGCCCACGCTGGGCATCATTGCCTTGAGTCGAGGCGAAATGTGCGGGCTTCATTGCCGGAGGGTAGGCGTGGATGCGCAGCGGTCAATGGTTTGCGGAATCTGGGAGGATTCTGGAAGCCCCTTGAGCGAGGGAATCCTTGGTTTTGGGTAGGTCGGAAAAACTGGCCGAGAGGATGCTTGACACACGCGGACTTGTTCAATAAAACGCCGACAAAAAGTTCAACCTCTTTATCTACTAATCACATGAGTCCTGAAGCAGAACTAATTTGGAATTGGGCGGAACTTCAATTCGACGATCCAGAGATGTGGTGTGAGAAGATGGGTGGGGGGCGTGGTCCAAGTTATGGGACTGGCACCACGAAGGTTTCGGTCGAGGCATACGAGGAGTTGTATTGCTACAGGGGGGACGAGTACGCTTACGACGGAACCATTTATAAAGTGCGCGTTTTGGAGCCTCAACGCAAAGGCGATGGGCGCGGTGCGCAGGGAAATATTCAATTATTTAGCGCGGGGAAAATGGCTGTGAATTTGCATGTTACGGTCAATCTAAACCCTCCGCCGGTTATAACTAAAGCCACCGACGGAGGAGGCGATTGGTCAACACCCCAGAAAAAGATTCGAGTAAAAGGCAAATAGTAAGCCGACGCAGGCGATGATTGCGAAGGTCAATGAGCTCATCGGGTCGTTGACGCGGTAGGCGGGCTATTTGGACTTTTTGGGCTTCTTCTGCTCGGTGCCGGTAACTTTGCCGGTGGCGTCCATGATGATCTCCCAGCGGATGCCGTTTTTGTCGGTGATCTTTGCGCCGAAGAGTTTGTTGCCGCTGTCTTCTTCGAGTTCGATCTTTTCGAGCGTGGCTCCGGCGTCGGTGGCTTTTTTGATGGTGGCCTGAACTCCGGCGGGTGCTTCGGCAAGGGTGATTTCCTTGTCTTTTGCAAAGGCTGGAATGGAGAGGGCGATGAGGAGTGCGAGCAGTGTTTTCATGGCGTAGGTGTGTTTATGCGTAGAGCGACTCGATGGGGCGGCCGAGGCCGTCTTTGGTGACGTAGAATGGGCGCTCTTCGACGATGTAGCTGTGCTTGGGTGAGATGCCCATGGCTTTGTAGATCGTGGCGTGCAGGTCTTCGATGGAGACGGGGTCTTTGATCGTTTTGCACGGGCGCTCGTCGGCGGTTTCGCCGTGGACGTGGCCGCGTTTCATCCCGCCGCCGAAGAGCAGGACGGAGCCGGCTTCGGTGAAGTGGCGGTGCATTCCGTAGAATTTCATTTCCTCGATCTTGTCGGGGACGCGCGCCTGCTCGCGCTGCTGGCTGGATTGCTTGCCTTCGATGAGCATGTCGCGGCTGAACTCGCTGGCGAGGACGACGAGTGTGCGGTCGAGAAGGCCGCGCTCTTCGAGGTCGCGGATGAGTTGCGCGACGGGGGCGTCGATCATCGCTTTCATGGCCTCGAGTTTGGTATGGCCGTTTTCGTGGCAGTCCCAATTGAGAAACGGAATGTATTCGGTGGTGACTTCGATGTAACGCGCGCCGGCTTCTGCGAGGCGGCGGGCGAGCAGGCAGCCGAGTCCGAAGCGGCCTGCGCTTTGCACTTCATAGACGCCGTCGCGGTCGAGCTTGAGGCCCGTAACTTTTGCGGCGTCGAACCCTTTCGGCACATAGCGCGCGACGCTCTCGGCGGGCTCGAGTGCGAGGTCGAACGCCTTGGCCTCGGGCGAGGCGAGGAGGCGGTGGGCGTTGTCCATGGAGCGCACAAACGATTCGCGCTGGTAGGCGCTGCCTTCGCGGACGGGGCTGGCGTCGAGCAGTCGCTTGTAGAATTTATTGCGGTCGGCGAAGCGTCCGGGAGTCATCCCGGCGGGCGGGCGGACGGCCTGCGTGGCGTCTTGAGGGAAGGGGATATTAAAAGGCCCGTGCTCGCTGCCGAGGAAGCCGGCGGTGGTGAATGACTTGAGCTCTTCGCCTTCGCCGAGATCGAGTCGCTGGCCGATGTTGATGAACGCGGGGATCGCCTGATTTCGCTGCCCGAGCGTGCGCCCCATGACGGCGCCGATGTGCGGGGCGGCGACGGATTGCGGCGGCACGTAGCCGGTGTGCCAGTGATACTGATGCCGCGAATGCAGGATGAATCCAAGGTCCGCGGCCTGCGCCGTGCGGATGAGCGTGCCGCGATTCATCACCTCCGCCGTCTTTTCCAGCCCCGCGGAAAAGCGGACGCCATCGATGCTCGTGGGGATGCTCGGGAATGTGGAGAGCACCGCTTTCGACTCCACGCCTTTTTCAAACGGCGTGTAGCGCTTCGGATCGAACGTCTCCGTGTGGGCCATGCCGCCCGCCATCCAAAGCACGATAATGCAGTCCGCGCGCGGCGCGATTTTCTCCAGCTCGTTGGCGGCGAAAAGCCGGGGCTCGTTCGCAGCAAGTGCGGCGAGCGTGGCGGTGGATGCGGTCTTGAGGAAATCGCGGCGATTCATAAGTGCGCACATTGTCGCCCGATGAGGGCTGCGCATCAAGCACACACTACAGTCCGGAGTTGCCCGGAGCGGCGCGTCCTGTTTTTGATGCCGCCCATGAAAGTCCTGAATACAGTCATAGCGATGCGAAAATGGGCGGCCTCCGGCAGCGGGAAGATCGTCCTCGTGCCGACGATGGGCGCGCTCCATCGCGGGCACGGTGCCCTTATTGAGAGGGCTCGGAAACTCGCCGGCGTGGACGGTCGCGTGGTGGTGACGATTTTCGTGAACCCGACGCAGTTCGGACCGAAGGAGGATCTTTCCCGCTATCCGCGCCCGTTCGCGACCGATGCGGAATTGTGCCGCTCGCTCGGGGCCGATGCGATTTTTCATCCCTCGCCGGGCGTTGTGTATCCGGAAGGGTTCTCGACCTATGTGGACGAGCACTTCGTCGCGCGCGGTCTATGCGGTGCATCGCGGCCCGGCCACTTTCGCGGTGTCTGCACGGTCGTGCTGAAGCTCTTTAATGTGTGCCGCCCGGATGTCGCCGTGTTTGGAATGAAAGACTATCAGCAATGCCAGGTGATCGCCCGGATGGTGCGCGACCTTGATGTGCCGGTGAAGCTGGTGTTTGCCCCCACCGTGCGCGAGAGCGACGGCCTCGCGCTGAGCTCGCGCAACGTCTATCTTTCTGCGCAGGAACGCGCGCAGGCACCGGCGCTGCGGCGCGGACTCCTTGCGGCGCGCGATGCGTTTCGAAAAGGCGAATGCTCGGCGGCAAAGCTGCGGGCGATCGTGGAGAAAGCCATCCGCACCGCACCGCTGGGACGCATCGATTACGTCAGTGCCGTCGATGGTGCATCGCTGGAACCCGTCGCGAAAATGAAGCGTGGCGATACGATTGCGCTGGCCGTATTTTTCGGCACGACGCGGCTGATTGACAATGTGCAGATGGGTAGGGGAATGACGAATGTCGAATGACGAAGTCGCGGGCGTTTCCGATGGCGGAAGCAGAAGTCGCAAGTGCCGTCTAATGCTCCGGCTCGCGCTGGATTGAGTTACCGTGATTTTTCCAACCATGAAGCTCCAAGCACTCGCACTCGCCGCCGCCCTCACACTCTCATCCGTCCAGGCTGAAAACTGGCCGCATTGGCGCGGGCCCGCACTAAACGGCACATCGACTGAAAAGGGCCTGCCTACAAAGTTCAGCACGACTGAGGGCGTGAAGTGGTCGATCGATCTTCCCGGCATCAGCGGCGCGACGCCAATCATCTGGGGCGATAAGGTATTTGTGATGAGTCCTGATGCCCAAAAGGACCAATGGCTCATCTGTGTGAACCGCACCGACGGCAAAGTCCTGTGGAAGCAAAAGGTCGCCGGAGGCATGCTCGACAAAGGCCGCGGCAACAGCACCAGCCCGTCTCCCGTCACCGACGGCAAGACCGTATGGGCGCTTGTCGGCACGGGACAACTCGCCGCATTCGACATGGACGGCAAGGCCGTCTGGCAGCGCGATCTCGGCAAGGACTACGGCGTATTCAATATCATGTGGGTCTATGGCAGCAGTCCGCTCCTTTTTGGCGGCAAGCTCTACGTCCAGGTCCTCCAGCGCACGCCTGCCGATGGCGGCTATCCCGGCGTCACCGACAAGGGCGACCGCGAGAGCTATCTCCTTGCGATGGAGCCCGCTACGGGCAAGACGCTCTGGAAGCACGTCCGCCCTACCGATGCTGTCATGGAGAGCATGGAGAGCTACTCATCGCCCATCCCCCACACGGTCGGGGGAAAATCGCAGATTCTCGTTGCCGGCGGCGACGTTCTCACCGGGCACGATGCAGAGACCGGCGCGGAACTGTGGCGCGGCGGCGGTATCAATAAGGACAAAGGCAAGGGCTCCGGTGCATGGATGCGCATCGTTCCATCGCCAGTCAGTTTTGGCCCGTTTGCCTTCGTCTGCGGGCCCAAACAGAGCGCCGCCATCGCCTACAGGACTGATGCAAAAGGGGACATCACCGAGAGCGGAAAAGCGTGGGCTTTTGATGAACGGAAAACTCCCGATTGCGCCACGCCGGCCTACCACGACGGCAAGCTGTTCGTATTCGACGGCGATTCACACGTCACAACCGTGCTCGATGCAAAAACGGGCGCGAAAGTCTGGCAGACGACACTCGAAAGCCTCGACAAGTCCAAAGGCAAGGAAGTCTTCCGCGCCTCACCCACCGTGGCCGACGGAAAAATCTACAACATCGGAGAGCGCGGCACGGTCGTCATCCAAAACGCAGCCGACGGCGCGCAAATCGCCGTCATCCCGATGGGAAGCGGCGGCCCCGAGGGTGTCCGCAGCAGTATCGCCGTGAGCGGAGGGAGCCTCTTCATTCGCACCACGGATAAGCTCTTTTGTGTGGGGAAATAGTGCATTGCCGGGCAAAGAACCGGAGTTTGCTTCCTCGGTGTGTTCCCATTCCGGGACCGTCTTGAAACACGGGGCTTTCACTGCGCCTCGGATTTCACGCGGTGCGCACGGAATCCCGCAGCGTCTTGGGAACGTGCCGGAGATTGTCTTTCGTAACAACTTCGCGACATTCTTTGCTCTTGCAATGCGACGGCAATTTCGTCAATTGTCGAGCGTTGCGCTTCGCTTGATCTTTCCAACTATAGAACTTCATCCAACTCGAATTTCTTCCCGACACTGAATTCATCGACCTTCCAGCGTATTTCCTCACAATAAACCGTCTCCATCCAACAACATTCCAAAGCCCGTAAACTTCCAACAACCATGACAACAAAATCTTCCATCCGCATCCTCACTACCGGCGCCGCAGCCCTCCTCGCGACCTTTGCTTCGACTCAATCTGCGCAGGCGCAGGCGATTTCGATTACGGGAACCGGAACTTATCTGCAGAATTTTGATACTTTGCCGACCGCCGCGGGCAACTGGGCGAACGATGTTACTCTACCGGCGTGGTATGCGACGAGTTACACCACCACCGGTGACGTGCTTGGTGCGCAGGTGAACCCGCTTCCATTGGGGATTTACAACACTGGGGCCGCGAGGGCGAGTGGGTTCTTTTCAGCTGGGACTGGAAGCGAGCGGGCGCTGGCATGGGGCGGAACGACTACGAACTACGGCATCTCATCTGCGGCGGTGATTTTCCAGAACAATTCCGGATCTGCGATTAGTATCGGAAACATCTCATATATCGGCGAACTGTTCGCCGAAACAAGCGCCGTCGCAAATCTTGATGGCCTCAGCGTCGATTACCGCATCAGCGGCGCGCTTAATACAAACGTTGGATTTACCATTTCCAATCTGAATGGTTCGAGTCACGCCACAAACGCTGCACGAGTTGACACTGGCTGGACACTGCTTCCGAGCTTAATCTACTCTCGGCAGGGTGACGGCGATGCTACGGCGAACGAGATCATGAACCCAGCACTGACGAATGCGATTAGCGCTACTGCGGGTATCACACTTCAGCCAAACGAGTTTATTGCGCTCCGGTTTCGGAGCATGAACGATTCAGGTACCGACGGAATTATTGGACTCGACAATTTGAGTATTTCTTACGCCACGATTTCCGCATCCCTCAAATATAATCTCGCCCACACCGTGGGCGGAGCTCCGAATGGTGTTTGGTCCGTATCTGCGGATCAATATTGGTTGAGCAGTGGAAACCCTGTTGGATTCACCGATAACAGCCCGGTCGAGTTTATTGATAGTCCGGCAGGGACTGCAACCATCGATGTTCCAAGTGCAGTCGCGCCGAACTCCATAACTTTTACACACGCATCAGGAACCTACGCAATAGGAGGGGTGGGCGCAATCAGCACCGGAAGTTTGACAAAAACAGGCGATGGAAATGTGACGCTCACCTCGCCAGGGACTTACACTTCTGTGAACCTTGCTGGCGGCACGGTCGTGATTGGTAATGCAACCGCTCTTGGAACAGGATCGATCACGGCAACTGGCGCGGTCACGCTTCAGGCGGATGTCAATACGACCGCAGCAGGGTTTTCGGGCGTTGGGCCGATTACGAAAACCGGTACGGCTAACATCACGACATCCGCCATCACTACTGCGCCGATTACGGTGAACGTCGATGCTGGGAAGCTGAATATCGGAAATGCTGCCGGATTCTCGAGCACAACTTCGACCATCAACGTGAATACCGGCGGTTCCTTGGATGTGACGGCCCCGACCACAGCTACTGTCATAGCGGGCAATGTGAATTTCACCGACCCCGCAGGTGGACTCTTGACGATCAATTCCCCGACCGAGGTGGGTCTCAGTGCGAGCGGTCTGACAATCACGAAGGCCAATGGTATTACGTCAGCAGGCCCAATCACCAAGGCTGGACAGGGCACGGTTCGAATCACAACTGCCCAAGCCCTGACAAATAACTGGACCATCACGGGCGGCTTCCTTGAGGCGCAAAACGCGACCTCATTTGGAACTGGTACCATCACGGCCAACGGGGGTTGGGTTTCGATCACTGGTGTCACGATTACGAATCCGATTGTTTTGAATGGTGGCGGAATCGGAGTTCGGAGCGGTGCTCCCGCCGCCCCAGTTGAGAATTATGCCGGCGCGGTTTCGGTCACAGCGGACTCCTTCCTGACTCCGAAACGCACTTCCACATTCGCCAACTACAATGGTTACTTCCTGACTGGCGCGCTCACAGGTTCAAACTCGCTTACCGTTACTGGACCTATCGTTGCAGCCTTACTAGTTGCACCGTTTACGCCGGAGAACACTCCGGTCAATCCGAGCCTTGGCGCGACTACTACCACGGTCGGTGCCGTGACGCTTACGAATGGTGCGAACGGCTACAGTGGAAACTTCATCGTGAGTTCGCAGCAAATCCTCTCCGGACTTCCCTCCGGCGGAACAGGCGGCACTGTCTTTGGAACTGCCTCCTTCACGTTGAAAGGCGGCGCAGTTCGTGTTCTCGATAACGGAACTGCGGATAACGGAGTGATCTCTTACAATCACCCCATCACTGTTGGAGTGCCGAACGACGCTGTGAATCCAGGCGTCGCGACCGTCTTCGTTGACCGCCAGACGAACGCGGCTGCGCCTGGTGGAGCCAATCTCGGCACTCAGGGCACCTTCTCCGGAAACACCGTCCAGTTTTCAACCCTTTCCCTGCTTGGCGGACAAACGTTCCGCACGGCGGGCGCGAACGCTTATGGCGTAAGCTTTTCCGGTGCGGCTTCCGTAACTGGAACAGGCGACGTGACGATTGACACGGCAACTGCACCGCTGGCCCTCGCGGGCGGACTGGGTGGCGGAGCATTCAATCTCGTGAAGACGGGTGCAAGCACACTCACTATCACCGGCCCAAACACCTACACAGGAAACACCACTGTCAGCGGTGGAACACTTGATATCACTTCGGGCGGGCTCACAGTGGGTGTCGGGCAAAATATTTCTGGTGTGGGCAATGTCACCGGAGTGGTGACAGCTTCTGGAGGCGGTTCCGTGCATCCTGGCAATGCAACCGGCGTCGGAACTCTGACAATGACCGACCTCACCCTGGGAACATCGTCCGTGCAATATACGTTCAACGCCGGCACGGTTGGGTTGGTCAGTGTTGGCAATTTGTTGCTCACGGGCGGAGCAAGCTCCGTGACCTTGAACTTCCTGGGGCTGAACCCGAACTTGGGAACCCAAACGTTGATTGACTACACGGGAACGGCGCTCGACAACACCCAGTTCGCAAAGTTTACGCAAGGAGCGCTCTTTTCCCGTATTGAAGCATCGCTCGTGAACAACACAGTGAATACTAGTGTGGACCTGAATGTCACAGGCATCAAATTCCCAATTTGGACAGGAAGTGTCTCCACAGAATGGAGCACGGCAGCAATCGCCGGAACCAAGAACTGGGTGCTGAATGGCGGTGGAGCGCAGACTGACTTTATTGCATCTGACAAGGTCCTTTTCGACAATACACCGACCGCAGCAGCACCAATCGTGGATATCTCGGTGGCTGATGTTTCGCCAGCCGACGTCTTGGTGGACAGCACGAAAAACTACACGATTAACGGACCCTTTGCAATCGCCGGAGCCGGACCACTCGTGAAGAACAACACGGGCACGCTGACGATTACCAATACAAACAGCTTCACTGGGGCTGTCAGCCTCAACGGTGGTGTCACCTCGGTGGCAACCGTGGCCGATTCGGCGGTGAACAGCCCGCTGGGAGCAGGAACTACGGTCAACTTCAACGGCGGCACGCTCGAATTCACCGGAGTTGCCGGCAGCACGAACCGCGCAGTCACGCTGGGAGCAGGTGGCGGCACAGTCACCACTCCGACCGGAAGCGCACTCACGCTCGCTGGCGTCGTCGGACCGGTCGGGGGAGGCGCGTTGACGAAGACGGGAAATGGAACGCTCGTATTGACTGGACTCACCAACGCGTTGAGCGCAGTCAACGTGACGCAGGGAACACTACAGGTCGGCGATGGAGTCGCTCTCGGAAGCATCGGAGCGACTGCAACGATTGCCAATGACGCGACGCTGGCGTTTAACACTCCGACAGGAAACCTCGCGGTTCCAAACGTCATCAGCGGTACAGGCGCGCTTACAAAAACCGGAGCGGGAAGCGTAACGCTCAGCGGTGCCACGGCGAATACCTACTCTGGAACCACCACAGTGAGCGGCGGTACATTGATCCTCAGCCATAGCGACGGCATCAATTCGGTCGGTGGCAATGTGGTGGTCGAGACGGGAGGCATCGTAGCCTACGGGACAACCGCCGGACAGCGGACCGGGCAAGTGCCGGATGGAGCATCTGTCACAATCAACGGTGGAACATTCGGCTCTGGAGCAGGGAATACGGAAATCGCACCGACCGCCGGAATCTTCGACGCCGTCGGAAGTGTGACGCTCAATAGCGGAATTTTCTTATCGGGGCGCGGTGATGCCACAGCGTTCAGCGTCGCAGGTGCTTTCACCGCCAATGGTGGTCGCGCATATTTGCAACGCGGCGGTAGTGTTTCAGCCGATTCTATCACATTGGAGAGCGGAGTCATACTCGACATGGACGGCGGAAGCACGGGCTTCACCAGCCGGTTGGTCGCGACTGGTCCAGCGGGAGTCACCATCAAGGGGGCTGCTGTCAACATGAACACCGGAAGCAACGTCACCGCCACATCGTTCGGAAGCGCGATTGTCCTGAACGGACCGCTGACGACCACTGGATCAACAACATTGACTCGTGTTAGCACGCAAGCAGCACCACGGGCACAGATCGAGCTCAATGGTGCCAGTCGCGTCATTGATGTGACAGGAACGCTGACTCTCGGAACCACCGCCCAGAAAGTTGATATCGTCAACACCGGCGCAACTCCAGGCGGAATCATCAAGCAAGGTTCGGGTAACTTGGTCCTCAATGGAGCCAATACCTTCAACGGTGACACGGTCATTTCAGACGGAACACTGACCCTCACCGGAACGCTCTCGGGCTCGGCGAGCATTGATGTGCAAACCTCGAAAACCTTCGATGTGAGTGGTGTTGCGGGTGGTTTCAGCCTCGATGCTGCGCAGACGCTGAAAGGCACAGGAAACGTCATCGGAAGCACGACCATCGGCGGAACTCTGGCACCCGGGGCAAGCATCGGAACCCTGAACTTCGCCAATGACCTCATCTTTGGTGCGGGAGGCAATGGTCTGTTTGAAATCAACAAAGCAGGAGTGACCCGCACTGCTGACCTTGCAAACGTAACCGGCGCACTGACTCTTGCCGGAACACTAAACGTCACCGCGACAGGCGACACGCTTATTGAGGGAGACAGCTTCAACCTGTTCGATGCAGCAAGCTTTGCGGGCACGATGGCACCAGGAGCACTGCCGACACTGGATCTCGGACTATTCTGGAGCCTCGATAATCTTGGAGTTGACGGCACAATCACGGTCATCCCTGAGCCCGGCAGTGCAGCACTGCTTGTGCTCGGAAGCGCACTCCTCTTCCGCCGCCGCCGTCAGGCATAAGCGCAGTAAGTTATCTATTCACGCAAAGGGCCGATGGGAAATCCAGCGGCCCTTTTCGTTTGGCGGGAAGTAGTCCTGCGACACAGGATCATTGTGAAACTCGTATAAACCCGAACGACACCTTTGGAGCATGCGGTCGATTTCGGACAGGACAGAAACTTTTTATGCCCATCATTTTTATGCCGAAAGAGAGCCGCTCATTCGGCATAAATATGATCGGCATAAAAATGCGCTAATCTAAAAAAGCGGTGTTCGGGAGAAACAAAAGGGGGCGAAATACGTGTAGCCCGACATTCCAGTGTCGAGAAAAGGCCCGACCGATAAGAACATCGTTTCTGTTGAAAATGCAAAAACTCGACTTTGGAAGCGAGTGAAGCACACCTGAAATGAACACCTGCGGCAGTCTCTTCTTTCGTTAGATTCCCTATTTAATCACACCCCCTTTTTTCATGTTCTGCCTTCCATGGATGACTGCCTTCGGAATTTTGACTCATAGGCCGGAGTTTTTACTAATGCACCGCGGGTTTCGCGGTCCTATCGACGATGAACTTTACCCGCATTTTCCTACCAGCCCTCACTCTCGCATGCTCCGCAGTATTCGCCGCGCCCGGTGATGTCCCGCAATGGCGGGGCGTTAATCGCGACGGCGTGTATCCCGATAAGGGCCTCCTCAAACAATGGCCCGAGGCTGGCCCGCAATTGCTTTGGAAGGCTGAGAAGCTCGGAAAGGGGATGGCAAGCGTGTCGATCTCAGACGGCAAAATCTTCACCACGGCATCGCGCAAAGGCGGGCAGTTCATCGTCGCGCTGGACCTGGCGACGCAGAAGGAACTGTGGGCGGCCTCAATGTGCGCGAAAGGCGGCGAGTGCAATTCCACACCGACGGTGGATGGCGCGCTTGCTTACGCGGTCAGTTCCGAGGGCGACCTCGTGTGCGTGAAAACGGCGGACGGCACCGAAGTGTGGCGCAAGAGCCTGGCCACGGATTTCGGCGGTTCCAGGCCGACGTGGCAATTTAGCGAATCGCCGCTCGTGGATGGCGACAATCTCATCGTCATCCCCGGCAGCGAAAGCGCGGTGATGGCTGCGCTGAACAAAAAGACGGGCGCGATTGTTTGGAAAACCGCTTATGCGCTCACCGGAAAAGGACACGATGGCGCAGGCTACACGGGCGCTGTGGTGTCGAATGCGGCGGGTATTCGCCAATACGTGACCATGGTAGGCAAAGGCGCGATCGGCGTGGATGCGAAGACCGGCAAGCTGCTCTGGCACTACAACCGCGTGGCAAACGGCACCGCCGTCATCCCGACACCGCTCGTGTGGGACGACTACGTTTTCGTCTCCAGCGGCTACGGCACCGGCGCGGCCTTGCTGAAAATCACCAAAGACGGAGCACCCGCTCCCGAAGCGCCGAAAGTCAATGAAGCGAAGATCGCCGGGCTCACGAAAAAGCTGGCCGAGCTGAAAGCCGCGACCGACGCCCACCGCGACGCGCGCGCAAAACACGAGAAAGGAACCGCGGCCTACGAAGCGGCGGACAAGCTGGTGCAAGGAGGAAAGCCCGAGATGGCAAAAGTGGAATCCGAGCTGAACAAAGCCCGCGGAGTGAAGGGCGACGAGTCCGGACCGGCAAAGATTCCCGGCTCGCCGCTCGTGGCGGACGAACAGTATTGGCTCAACGCCGGCGTCTTCCAAAATCACCATGGCGGCATGGTCCGCATCGGCGATTACATTTACGCAGGAAAGGGCCACAACAACGGATTCCCGATTTGTCTCGAATGGAAAACCGGCAATGTCGTCTGGGAAAAAGAACGCGGTCCCGGCAAGGAAAGCGCGGCCGTCATCGCGGCGGATGGTGGACTCTATTTCCGCTATCAGGACGGCATCTTGGCGCTCATCGAGGCCTCGCCGACTGCCTACTCGCAGAAAGGCGCGTTCAAGCTCGCCACGGTCAATGGCAATAGCTGGCCGCACCCGGTCATTCAGGGCGGACGCTTGTTCATCCGCGACCAGGATGCGCTGCTTTGCTATGATTTACGCGGGGCAATCCGGCGGTAGGGCCTGGACACTTGAGGGTTGGCGGTAACCTGCGAAGTAATCCTGATGTAACTTGTGACTGGTCGCAGGCTAACGCCGCGGCTTGTCGTGAACTCCGCTTTTTCAGCAGCGAAAAACATAGGCGCTCCGCCCCGTTTCGACCCCGAAATCGGACGCTTTTCGGGGTACGTAGTTTCACTAACTATACAAGATCCCGAGTTTCGCGTATAACATCGCTGCTTTTGTAAACTCTCGCTCGACTACATGAGGTGGGGACCTTGTGTGGGAGCGCAGCGCGATGCAGCGTCCGGGCAACCAGATGCGAAGGAGCGGGGGCTCGGGATTAAACATGCCTAGGGGGGATCCGTGAAGGATCTTTGGTATGTTTAGGGGTGCCGGGTTCCCGCTCGTCCTTCGCGCAGAAGGACGAGTTAAGCACGGGACGGTCGTCTATCAGGGCACTGTCGGTTTGTGCAGGTGGCAAATCGACCGCAAAGAAAAAGGGCGCGTCCGTTTGCGGACGCGCCCTTTTCTAAATTACGAACTCTGAGAAATTACAGGCCTTTGCTGACGATGTATTTCACGAGGTCCACGCAGCGGTTGCTGTAGCCCCACTCGTTGTCATACCAGCTCACGAGCTTGAAGAACGTGCTGTTCAGTTCCACGCCGCTGCCAGCATCGAAGATCGAACTGCGCTGATCGTGGATGAAGTCAGTGCTGACGACTTCGTCGGTGGTGTAGCCGAGGACGCCTTTGAGGTAGGTCTCGCTGGCTTTCTTCATCGCGGCGCAGATTTCTGCATAGCTCGTCTCTTTCACGGTTTTCACGGTGAGATCGACAACGGAGACGGTCGGAGTCGGGACGCGGAAGGACATGCCGGTGAGCTTGCCTTTCACTTCGGGGCACACGAGCGCGGTCGCCTTTGCAGCACCAGTGCTCGCGGGGATGATGTTAATGGCAGCGCTGCGTCCGCCTTTCCAGTCCTTCTTGCTCGGTCCGTCCACGGTCTTCTGCGTGGCGGTGTAGCTGTGGATGGTGGTCATCAGTCCTTCCACGATGCCGAAGCCTTCCTTCAGCAAAACGTGAACGACCGGTGCGAGGCAGTTCGTCGTGCAGCTCGCGTTGGAAATGATGTTGTGCTTCGCGGGGTCGTAGTTTGTGTGGTTCACGCCCATGACGACCGTGATGTCCTCATTTTTGCCGGGAGCGCTGATGATGACTTTCTTTGCGCCTGCCGTGATGTGGCCCTTTGCTTTTTCAGCGTCTACGAAAAGTCCGGTGCTCTCGATGACGATATCGACGCCGAGCGCCTTCCAAGGAAGTGCGGTCGGGCCTTCCTTGATTGCGAGACATTTGATCTCGTGTCCATCGACAACGAGGATGTCGTCTTCGAGGACGTCCGGGCTGCTCTTCTTGGAATAGACCTCTTCCTTAGCCTTGCCCTGCGTGGAGTCGTACTTCACGAGGTAAGCGAGGTTGTCCGCAGGAACGAGGTCGTTGACTGCCACGACTTGGATCTCTTTGCCGAGAAGTCCCTGGTCACAGATTGCGCGAAATACGAGACGACCGATGCGTCCGAAGCCATTAATACCGATTTTGATCATTGTTTTGTTTTATTTGAAAAGTGGGCGCGCATCAAAGCATCGCGCGTGGCTTCGTCAACATCGGAGGGAAAAAGAATGGTCGAAAAGTGCGCGGAGATGCGTCGGTGAACGCTGTCGGCGGAGATTTTTCGGGCTTTCCGACCTTCGCGGCTTGATTTTGGAACGCGTCTCGCGCACCCAGCGTCATGGAAATCATCATCCAACCCACACCATCCGCCGGAAGCGTGATCGCCGCCCGCATCATCGCCAAGCTCGTCCGCAGCAAGCCGGACTGCGTGCTCGGCCTCGCGACGGGTTCTACTCCATTGGCCACTTACCGCGAACTGGTGCGCATGCACCGCGAGGAGTCGCTCGATTTTTCCAAGGTCACCACGTTTAACCTCGATGAATACGTGGGACTGCCGCCGGAGCATCCGCAGAGCTACCACGCATTCATGGGCGAAAACCTGTTTCGCCACATCAACGTCGCGCCGGGGAATATCCATATCCCCGATGGGACCGCCGGGGATGTTTCCGCGGAATGTGCGCGCTACGAAGCATCGATTATCGCCGCTGGCGGAATCGACGTTCAACTCCTCGGAATCGGAACGGACGGGCACATTGGTTTTAACGAGCCCACTTCATCGCTGGCCTCACGCACCCGCATCAAGACGCTCACGGAGCAGACGAGGGCGGATAATGCCCGGTTTTTCGACGGCGATCTGGCGAAGGTTCCGGTCCATTGCATCACGATGGGCGTCGGCACCATTATGGATTGCCGTCAGGTGGTCATGCTGGCGTTTGGGGCGAACAAAGCGCAGGCAATCGCGGAAGCCGTTGAGGGGCCGATTACTTCGATGAATCCGGCCTCGGTGTTACAGATGCACCCCGTCGCAAAGTGCATCATCGACCAACCTGCGGCGGGAAAGCTGAGCAAAACTGATTATTATCGCTGGGTGTATGACCACAAGCCCGACTGGCAGCGGTGGTAAATGGGGCAGGGCCGCATTCTTATAAAAAAGAAATGCGGCCCGCAGCACTGGGCGCGCTGCGGGCCGCATTTTGTGTGTCCGGGCAGAGGAAGTGACTAAATCGGCTTGCTGATAAAGATTCTCAGCGATTTCTTAGAAATAGCAAGAAATGTTTCAAGAAATTAACACAGGGACGAAAGTTGTCTTTGGGGCATCCTCGGAAAACGAAAATTCACCCGGCGAAAATACGTTTTCCACCGGTCCGCAACGCCCTGCTCAACTTCAATCCCACAGATGATCCAGTCCCTTGCGGATCGCTGCGAAGAGGATGTCGATTTCTTCGTGCGTGATAATGAGCGGCGGCGCGGCTGCGATGAGATCGCGGATGCCGCGGACGATGACGCCCTCTTTGCGGACGAGATTCGAGGCTTTGATGCCGAGCATGCTCGTCGGGGTCAGCGCTGCTTTTCCGGCGCGGGGGACGAGCTCGATTGCTCCGATGAGGCCCTCGCTGCGGATTTCGCCGACGGCGGGGTGTGATTTGAGGTCGGCGAGTTTGGATTGGAAATACGGCCCGATGTCGTCGCGTACGCGCTCGACGAGCTTGTCTTTTTCAATGATTCCAATGCTGGCGAGCGCGGCTGCGCAGGAGACTGGATGTCCGCTGTAGGTGAAGCCGTGCGCGAGGTAGCCGCCGTGGATGAGGACGTCGGCGATTTCGTCCGACACCATCGTGGCACCGAGCGGGATGTATCCGCTGGTGAGGCCTTTCGCGAGGCACATGAGGTCGGGGTCGAGATCCCAGAGTCCGCTCGCAAACCAAGCGCCCAAGCGGCCGAAGCCGGTGATGACTTCGTCGGCGACGAATAGAATGCCGTATTTGCGGGCAAGCTCGCGCAATCCGCGGAGGTAGCCCGCAGGCGGCGGGATCACGCCGCCTGCGCCTTGCACGGGTTCGGCGAAAATCGCGCCGATCGTCTCCGGTCCTTCGCGCTGAATGACGCGCTCGGTTTCTTCGAGGCACCATTGGCCGTATGCGACGGGGTCGGATTCGCGATTGGCGGCCCATGCATTTGGTCCGGGGACGTGAACGAAGCCGGGCAGGGGGAGATCGAACGGGACGGTGCAGCTCGGCAGTCCGGTCATGCTCGTGGTGGCGAGTGTGACGCCGTGATACGCAAATTCACGGGTGATGATTTTGGTGCGCGCGGGTTTTCCCTTGAGCTTCCAGTATCCGCGAATGAGCTTTAGCGCGGTCTCGTTGGCCTCGCTGCCGCTGTTGCAAAACATGGTGTGCTTGAGCCGCGCAGGTGCGAGCTCGGCGAGCTTCGCGGCGAGGCGGATGGCCGGTTCGGTGGTGCTGTTGAAAAACGACGGGTAGTAGGAAAGCTGCGTCATTTGTGAGGCGACAGCGTCCACGACTTCGCGGCGGCCATAGCCGATATTCACGGCCCAGAGCCCGGCGAGCGCATCGAGAAGCCGGCGGCCTTCGGAATCCTCGAGCCACACGCCGGAGCCTTCCGTGATGATATGCGTGCCCATTGCGTGCATATCATGATGATTCGTAAAAGGATGCAGATGATGGGCCGCGTCCAGTTGTTGAAGTGGTGACAGGTTCATGGGGAAAGTGTAGCTCACATTCTTCGTTTTGACTATTCCGCAAACGCAAGCTGGTCGTTTTGAAAAGGCGCCGGTACAAAATCAAATTACCTTGGACCTACTCACTCCCGATATTCTCGCGCCCGGCGACGGCAAAAGCCTCGCTCTCGACCCTTCCAGTTTCACTTGGACACAAATTCTGTCTGCCGACGATCCGGCCTTCGAGCGCGCATATTCCGCGCTCTGGAATGAGTTCGGCGCAGCGCACGAAATGGAGTCTCGCGAGGTGATCGCAGCACGCTTTGGGGCGCTATCGTATGAGATGTTGCTCGTAGAAAAAGACGGCGTTTTCTGCGCCGTGCGCGATCATACTGCGGTGTGGTGCGACGGGGAAGTCGTGGTGCATCTTTCGCATGCGCTCGTGGCACCGGAGCAGCGCCGCTCGGGCCTGGCGGGCTGGCTGCGCGGGGCTCCGGTGATTGCCGCCCGGCGACTCGCGGCTTCGCTTGGTGCGCCGGATGCGCCGATCACGCTCGTCGGCGAGATGGAGTATGACGACGGGACCGACCCGAAACGGAGCATCCGCCTCGCGGCCTACGAGCGCGCCGGATACGTGAAAGTGGACCCCGTCGATGTCCGGTATTTTCAACCGGACTTCCGTCACGCCGGACTGATCGATGCCGCAGGCGGTTCCATACCGCTGCCCTTTCAGCTTATCATTCGGCGCGTCGGGCGGGAAAACGAACGCGTAATTCGGGGCGCAGATGTTCGGCGGCTCATTTCCGCAATCTACACAATCTACAGCGCGCAGTTCCGGCAAATCGAGATGCAGCACCCTTTGCTGAGCATGGAGCGTTACCCGGCTCCCGACGCGACGATCGCACTTGTGCCGCCGGCGAGTCCTTCAGCTTAGCCCGCCCTTCTCACACCAATTTCCAGCAGATTCAGGGAGGCCAGCAGATTGCTCTTTAAACCCATCTGCTGGCCTCCTTGAATCTGCTGGAATTCCTT
>JAYUSJ010000175.1:0-18178 GCA_043755735.1 Verrucomicrobiaceae bacterium
CGTTTGCGCCGATGGCTCCGCATTTTGCGCCGAAGGCAAAGCGCGTGATCTTTCTCCACATGGCGGGTGCGCCGAGTCATCTGGAGCTTTTCGACTACAAGCCGGAGCTGGCGAAATTCGACGGTCAGACTTGCCCGGAGAAGTATCTGGAGGGGAAACGCTTCGCCTTTATCCAAGGCATCCCGAAGCTGCTGGGGCCGCGATTTCCGTTTGCGCAGCACGGCAGCACGGGCGCGTGGGTGAGCGATAAGCTGCCGCATTTTACCAAAGTCGTGGACAACGTGTGCTTCATCAAAAGCATGTACACCGACCAGTTTAATCACGCACCGGCGCAGCTCGCGATGCACACGGGCTACTCCACGCTCGGATATCCGTCGATGGGCTCGTGGGCGACTTACGGGCTCGGATCGACGAACGAAAACCTGCCCGGTTTCATCGTGCTGCTCAGCGGCGGGAAGACGCCGGACGCCGGGAAGTCGGCGTGGGGTTCGGGCTTTCTGCCCAGTGTTTATCAGGGTGTGCAGTGCCGGAGCAAAGGCGAGCCGGTGCTTTATCTGGGGAATCCCGACGGCGTCTCGCGCGACCTCCGCCGCATGTCGCTCGACGCGCTCGCCGACATGAACCGCCGCGCCCACGACGACGCCGGCGACCCGGAAACGCTCACGCGCATCGCGCAATACGAGACGGCGTTTAACATGCAAGTCAGCGCGAGCGAGGCATTCGACATCAGCAAAGAGCCCGAGGACGTCCGCGCTGCTTACGGCGTGAAGCCGGGCGAGGAAGCATTCGCAAATAACTGTCTGCTCGCCCGCCGTCTCGCAGAACGCGGAGTGCGCTACATCCAGCTATTTCACTGGGGCTGGGACTCGCACGGCGCGAACGAGAAAGAAGCGCTGGAGACGGGATTCATCGGTCAATGCAAAGACGTGGACCAGGCGATGACCGCGCTCATTGCCGACCTGAAACAACGCGGAATGCTCGATGACACGCTCATCGTGTGGGGCGGCGAATTTGGCCGCACGCCGATGCGCGAGAACCGCGGCGGCGTGGAAATGCGCTGGGCTGGTCGCGACCACAACCCCGGCGCATTCACCATGTGGATGGCCGGCGGCGGAGTGAAGCCCGGCACTTACGGCGAGAGCGACGACCTCGGCTACGAAGCCGTCGTGGACAAAGTGAGCGTGCACGATCTGAAAGCGACGATGCTGCACCTACTCGGCTTCGACCACAAACGCCTGACGTATCCAAACCAGGGCCTCGACCAGCGCGTGACGAACGTCACAAAGCCGTCGAAAGTGGTGAAGGGGATATTGGCGTAAAGTTTGACGCACTCGACTTGCGGCCGGCTTTCTGCGCAAAGAAGCGCTGTGACCAATCACACACCGCTTTCTCTTTCCCGGCGCGATGCGTTGCGGCTAATTTTTGTGGCTTCGGCGCTGGCGTCGGCGCTCGATATCACGGCGTTTGGCGTGGAGGGCGGGCTCGGGGCTGATCCGGATTTGTTGAAAAAGGACATCCCTTGGCCGCGTGTGTTTTCCGCTGCGGAAAAGCGGACGGCGACGGCGCTGGCGGATTTGCTCATCCCGGCGGACGAGCATGGACCGGCGGCTTCGGCGGTGGGTGTGGTGGATTTTCTGGATGAGTGGGTGAGCGCGCCTTACGAGACGCAGCAGCGCGATGCGAAGACGATTCGCGCGGGACTCGCCTGGCTCGATGAGGAATCGACGAAGCGCTTCACGAAAGCATTTGCGGATGCGGCGGCGGCTGAGCAGACGGCGCTGGTGGACGATATTTTGGCGAAGGACTCCGACGCCCGGAAAAAGGCGTATTCGTTTTGGAAATTGTTCCGCGACCGAATCGCAGGAGCTTATTATTCCACGCCGGAAGGCTGGAAGGCGCTTGGATACACGGGGAATGCGCCGCTTGCGGAATTTCCCGGCGCGACACCGGAAGCGCTGCGTCACGTCGGACTCGCTTAACTTTTTACCACGAACGATATGGCACATTTGAAGACCTCAAAATCCCGCGCTGCGACCTACGATGTTGTGGTGGTCGGCAGCGGCGCGGCGGGCGGAATGGCGGCTTACGCACTCGCAAAAGCGGGCGTGAAAGTGCTGATGCTCGAAGCTGGGCGTCACTACGATCCGCAGCGCGAGACGCCGATGTTTCAGTCGTTCGCCGATGCGCCGTTGCGCGGTTCGTCGTATCCGCAAAAGCCGAACGGTTACTTCGATGCGACCATCGGCGGCTGGGTCGTGGACGGCGAACCTTACACGGTGAAGAAAGGCGGCGCGTGGGCGGATGGCGCGGTGGAGAACCGGATGAAGACTGAGCAGAATTTCATGTGGTGGCGTGCGCGGATGCTCGGCGGACGGACGAATCACTGGGGCCGCGTTTCGCTTCGCATGGGGCCGCTCGATTTCAAACCGCGCAGCACGGACGGGCTCGGTTTTGACTGGCCCATCAGCTACGAAGAAGTCGCGCCTTACTACGACAAGACGGATCAGCTCGTGGGAATTTTCGGAACGAAAGAAGGGCTCGAAAACAATCCGGACAGCGATTTTTTCCTGCCTGCGCCGAAGCCCCGGGCTTACGAACTCCTGCTGCAACGCGGCGGGAAGAAACTCGGCATCCCGGTGATTCCGGCTCGCATGGCGATTCTCACGAAACCGCTGCCCGGACGTGCGCCGTGTTTTTATGCGACTCCGTGTGGACGCGGCTGCTCGATTGGCGCTGCGTTTCAGAGCACGACGAGCCTCATCCCGTATGCGCTGGAAACGGGGAATCTCGATGTGCTTCCCGACGCTATGGCGCGTTCCGTGACGCTCGATGCGCAAGGCCGCGCGAACGGTGTGACGTTTATTGACCGCACGACGGGCAAGGAAGAACATGTCGCCGCACGCGCCGTGGTGCTAGGCGCGAGCGCACTGGAAACAGCGCGCATTTTACTGAACTCGAAGTCGGCGAAATTCCCGCAAGGCCTCGGTAATTCCACCGGCAACGTCGGGCGCTGGATGACCGACAGCACGGGCACAAATCTCGGCGGTCGCATCCCTGCGCTGGAGAACATCCCGCTTCATAACGAAGACGGCGTCTCGACGATGCACTTGTACGCACCGATGACCGTCGAGCGCCAAAAGGCCGCGGCCAAGGAAGGTTCGCCGCGCGGCTACTACGTCGCGTGGAGCGGCGGTCGGAGCATGCCCGGTCTCGGCACCGTGCCATCCGCGCTCGGCGTCGCTGGCGATGTGTATGGCAAAAAATTGAAGGACGAAGCGCGCCGGTATTACGGGTCTTTCGTGGACCTCCACGCACGCGGCGAGATGATTCCCAATGCGAAGAGCTTTTGTGAACTCGACCCGGACAAAAAAGACCGCTGGGGCACACCGGTCCTGCGCTTTCATTTCGAGTGGAGCGACGCGGAGCTGGCGCAAATCGTCCATGCGCAAAAGACGTTCGCTTCGATGATCGAGGCAGCGGGCGGCGTCGTGGACAATCCGCCCGCGAAAGACCCGCGAAAGGCCATGACCACAGGCGGAAGTGTGAATCACGAAATGGGCGTGACCCGAATGAGCGCCCGCACCGAAGACGGCGTGACCAACGCCGCGAGCCAGCTCTGGGATTGCCCGAACGTCATCGTCGCCGACGGCGGTGTGTTTTGCAGCAACCCTTTCAAAAACCCCACGCTCACCATCATGGCGCTGGCCTGGCGGGCGTGCGACAAGCTCGTCGCAGGGATGAAAGACGGGAGCATTCCCGCTCCGGCGTAGCGTCAGAAGGATTTCCCTTTCCGCAAGAGGCGGTGCCTTTACAGCACGGGATTCACTTTCCCATCGCGCAATTCCAGCACGACTTCGGCGAGCGCTCTGGCATCTTCTCGGAGATGGGTGACGTGCAGGGTCGTGACACCCGTCTTTTCCCGGACGGATCGGAGGACCGCGTGCATCTCCTCCCGCGTCGCTTCATCGAGGGCTGAGAGCGGCTCATCGAGCAGCAATACAGCAGGGCGAAACGCGAGCGCCCGGCCCAGGGCGACGCGCTGCGCTTCGCCTCCGCTGAGCCCGATGACACTCCGGCGGAAAAGAGAAGAGATTCCGAGCAATGCTCCGATTTCCTCAACACGATCCTCGACGGATTGTTCGCGGACTCGCAGCGGAAAGGCGATGTTATCACGGACATCCAGGTGCGGGAAAAGTGCGAGGTCTTGCGGGACGAAGCCGACTTTTCTCTCGGCGGGAGCGAGTGCCGTGACTTCGATATTGCCGAGCTGAATCGAGCCGCCGTGAATTGCCCGAAGGCCGCAGATGGCTTCGAGGATGGTTGTTTTTCCACAGCCGGAGCGACCCATGAGCACGGCATACGAGCCGGTCGGGACGGTGAATGAGACATCGTCCATTGCGAAGTGGCCGGCTCGCAAGCTGAGGTTGCGGACGCGGATCATATCCGGGTCCCTCCCATTTTCCGGACGAGCACGAGGACGGTGAGCGCGATGACGATCATCACGACGGAAATCGCGACGGCTCCTTCCAGCCTGCCGATGCTGAGTTCCAAGTACACAGAACTGGAAAGCACCTCCGTGCGGCCACGGGTGGTCCCGGCGAAGATGAGCAACGGACCGAACTCCCCCAGCGAGCGGGCCCAAGCGATGGTGAATGCAGCAATCATCCCGCGGCGTGCGAGCGGGAGTGTGACGCGGCGAAATGCCTGCCAGCGCGTGCAGCCGAGAGTGAGCGCAACTTCTTCGACCCGCGCAGGCATTTGCTCGAACGTCCCGCGCATCGTCCGCACGGCCAGCGCGGCTGCGACCGAGAACTGCGCGAGCACCACGCCGGCGGCGGCAAACGTGAACTGGATGCCAAGCTGATTCAGCCATTGTTCGAGCGAGACACCACCGATCCGGAAGTGGTTGAAAATGATCAGGAGCGAGAGTCCGACGATGAGCGGTGGAAGGACGACAGGAATGTCCAATATCGATTCCAGCAGGCCTTTGCCTCGAAACTTTGTCCGCGCCAGCAAGTAGCCGAGCGGAACGCCGACGAGCAGCGAGAATGCTGCCGAGAGCAGGCACGACCAAAGCGTGAGCCAGAGCGATGACTGGATGGCGGGCTGGCGCAGCGTCGCGAGAATGTGTTCCGGAGAAGTGAACGCCACGTTTGCGACGATCATCAGGACGACAAGAAGCGCGTAAGCGCCGCCAAGGATCGACAGCGCGATATAAAAAAGGCGGTCATCGCGGTGCGCTTTCATTTTCCGAAACCGTATTTCCTGAACACCGCCGCTCCAGTTTCCGCCGACGCGAGGAAGCGCACAAACTGCATCGCCTGGACGGGCTGCTTGCTCGCGATGAGGACTCCTGCGGCGACATGGGCTTTTGCAGAGGCGAGCTCGGGAAGTGCGATGATTTCCAGGCCGGGGTATTGCGTAGCGACCACATCGAAAACAATTCCGGCATCGACGCTGCCGAGTTTCAAAGCGTTCGCGACTTCGTTGACAGTCGGCGTGGTGACGATGGCTTTCCCTGCCAGTTCAGCCCATTGCGCGCCGAGCATGGTTCGCGCAAGTTTCCCCGTTGCCGCAGAATCGGGATCGGGGAGCCCGACACGAACATCCGGGCGCATCAAATCGGACAACGCGAGCACCCGCAGCGGATTCCCTTTTTTCACCGCGACGACGATGCTCATTTGCGCAAGCGGGAACGTTTCGCCGACTCCACTGCCGGGGAGATAGCTGTCGTCCGCAGGGATGAATACGTCTCCATGTTTCGCGAGGGAAAATCCGGCAAGAAGCTGCTGCGAACCGCCAAATTGAATCTGCACCGGGATGCCGCTCTCTTCCTCAAACCGGCGAGCGAGCTCTTCGACAGGAGCCCGCAAACCCGCCGCGCAGTGAACGACAATCGGGGCCGGTTTCCCGCTCGGGGTCCACAAGGTTTTCAATGTCACCGCAACACCCGTGGCGAGCAGCAACAGCAAAAGCCGTTTCATACACCCGCGAGCCCGCCGGCGAGGTTCGCGCCGGTGCTTTCCACACCGTCTGGAAGCCACAACCCGCCGAGCGAGCACGGTCCTTCGGGGTGAACGTAGAGCGGCATGACCGATCCATTCGGCACGCTGTAGCCGTGGATGAATTTATAGAAACGCTGCATCGCAATGCGGTCGATGACTGCCGGGCGGGAAAGAATGAGCCAGGCTGCGGCGCTCATAAACTGGCCGTGACTGAACACCAGAATCCGCTGCTCGCGGCGCTGGGACAATCCGACGAGCGATTGCTTCACGCGGTCGATGAACGCAACGAACGATTCCGCATTTGGCTCCGCGTGCTCGGGGTCGCAGCGATCCCAATATTCCAACGACATCGCGCGGCGCTCTTCCTGAGTGGTGCCGACGCATTTGGCGGGGTCCAGATACTGGACTTCGTGCACGGGCCATTCTTCCACGGAGACATTCGCGAAACGAGCGATTGCAGGCTGCGCGGTCTGCACGGCACGAACGTAAGGCGAGTGAACGATCAAGTCCGCACCGTGGGGAAGCGCACGACCGACCTGCTCCGCCTGCCGAAAGCCAAGCTCCGTGAGCGCATAGCCGGAGGCCTCGACCGTGCGAGCGCCCGCATTCGCGATACTCTCGCCGTGCCGGATGAACCAGATTTCTCGCGGCTTTGCGTGGGTCATTTCTTTTCCTCGAGTTTCTCAAAACGGCCTGCGATTGCGGTCATCGCGATGCCGGTTCCCACGAGTCCCACAGCGATCAGCCATCGGGCGAAAAGATACTTTTGGTAGTTGGAAGCGGGGTCCTCCCGACGATGCTCTACAGACGTATCGCCACGCAACGACGTCGCGATTCCGGTGCGCATCGTCTGTATGGCTGTCCATACGTAGAAGACCGCTCCCGCATAACAGAACATCGCGTAGAGTCTCACGCTAGATCAGGCCGAGCTTCATTTTACCGGCTTCGGAAATCATCGTCTGACTCCACGCCGGATCCCACACGAGGTCCACGCTGGCATCGCCGACACCCGGAAGACTCATGATTTTCCCCCGCGCCTCGGCTGCGATCGTCGGGCCCATTCCGCAACCGGGAGCGGTGAGTGTCATCTTCACGAGCACTTTTGCCGGCTCCGAATCGACCTGCTCGATCGCGCAATCATACACGAGGCCGAGGTCCACGATATTCACAGGGATCTCCGGATCGTAGCATGTCTTGAGCTGATCCCAAACTGCCTGCTCATCGACTTTCGGCGCAGGGCCGGTTGGGGCGACGGGCGCCTCTTTGACAGAAGCCTCCAGGCCGAGCGCGTCAGCATTGGCATCGGTGATTCGGGCGAGTCCGCCGAAGCCTTCCAGCAGCGCGATCGTGTAGCTTCCGCCAAGCGCCTGGGTGACTTGAACGCGGCTGCCCGCAGTCAGAGTGAATGCTTCGCCGCTCGGGATGCGAATCGCCTCGCAATCACGGGTGAGTATTTTTTCGGTGTTTTCCATGACGCTACTTATCCGATGATTCGCCCGCGCCGTCCAGCACAGGAACGCAACCGGCGGCGGGGATTGTTCCTTTTAAATGGAAGGGTCTCCGGCGGCGGAAACGGGGATTCCGATGCGGAAATAATCCAGCACACCACCGGCGAGTTCGATTTCACCGAGACTCTGCGTGGGCAGTTCCGGAGCGATGAGTTCAGCGACCGACTTGCTGACGAGGATGTCGCCGGAGTGGAACTTGCTGCGCTCCTGCAACTGCCATGCGCTGTTTACGGCGTCGCCGATCACGGTGAAATCCATACGCGATGGCGCGCCGATGTTACCGACGACCACCGGGCCGTGATTGAGGCCGATGCCCAGTTCGAATTGAACCCGCCCTTCCTCGCGCCACTTTGCGTTGAGCCGGGCGGTTGCGTCGCGCATGGCGACGGCGCACCGGGCGGCCTTGAGGGCGTCGTCCCTGGCACTGGTGCTGCGAACATTGCCCCACACGGCCATGACGGCGTCACCCATGAATTTGTCGAGAGTGCCGCCATGCTGAAAGACGCAATCGACCATCGCGGTGAAGTATTCGTTGAGCTGGGTGACGAGCGCATGCGCGTCGAGGCTCGCGGTGGCGCGCGTGAAATCGCGGAGATCGGAAAAGAGGATGGTCACTTCGCGAGTCACACCGCCGAGGGCTTCGAGGTAGTCTTTCGGCTGATTGAGCAATTCGGTAACGACGCCTTCGCCGACGTATCGCTCGAAGGCGCCGCGGACTTGGCGCGACAACTTCAGTTCATAGGCAAAGGTTCCGGTGAGACCGTCGAGGCCCACGAGGAACAATGCTGAAACGGGCAACACGACGGGGAGTGCGAACCCGGCGCGGTCGAACAAAACCTGTCCGGCATAGTACCAACCGACCCCGATCAAGATAACGATGCTCATCTGAAACAAGGGACGCCGGAGCGCCAACCGCGGGAGCCATCCGAGAATGCCCGCAAGAACAATGAGGCCTATGCGCCCCCAACGCGGAGGCTCGGTCACAAAAAGTTTGTGGAGCAGAGAGTTCGCCTGGTGAAGGTGAACCTCCGGGCCGGCTAGCCGCCCTATCGGCGTCGTGTGAAAATCCTTTAGCCGGTCCGCGGATGCACCGAGAATGACAACTTTGCCTTTAAAATCCGCCCCGCCGGCAAAATTCTTCGCCCATAATCGCGGAACGAAGAGCTGATAGAAGGGTCGAGGGAAGAACTCGGATTCACTGGCGCGGTACGAGTATCGAAACCGGTGCATTCCATAGTCAACCGGAACCTTGGCTCCCAGAGCCTCGGCCATGCGGGCGGACAGAGAAATACCGTCCGGAAAATCGCTCCACAAGGACACTGGGTAATCGTTCAACTGGGCCACATTTACACGATACCGGATGGCCCTTACCA
The DNA here is from genome assembly GCA_043755735.1 of Verrucomicrobiaceae bacterium. Classification (GTDB taxonomy): domain Bacteria; phylum Verrucomicrobiota; class Verrucomicrobiia; order Chthoniobacterales; family Chthoniobacteraceae; genus SXWH01. The sequence goes on from JAYUSJ010000175.1 coordinate 8,887, forward strand.
CACCATCTTCGTCGGGCCACACGTTCGCGAGAGCCACACGGGGATCGTTTTCCAAGCGGTCAGGAAGGATGCTATCCGACGGGGCGCGGAACTCGAAAAGCTGCCTCGACCGCCCAACTTTGGACAGAGTCATCGCCGATGCGAGTAAGATACGACCTGGGTAGCGCGCGATCACGGAGGCCAGTTCATCATCGCCAGGACCGCTATCCGGGAACTCAATATCCAACGCGACAAGCGCCGCCCCCGCAAGGAGAATGCGCTCGATTGCTCGCGCAAAAACGCGACGATCCCAAGGCCAGCCCTCCATCATTTGTTGCAGGACCTCGCGCGATTCCGCGGATATGTCCGGATTCCCTCCGAAAATATCGAGGGATTTCACATTCACGGAAGCGTCGTCCACGGAAACAAACACAAACCTTTCGTCCACGGGCACGCCTGGACTTCTACGCGAGTACACGTCGAGCAGTGCCCCGTCTGCGTCGTTCACCGGCTTCCAGCCAATAAACTCAAGATCCACGACGGCACAAATGAGGAACATCGAAAGAAGAACCCTTGTGCGGGCGGAACTGCGCGCTTGCACCCAGCGCCAGAGTCGCGATATGTAACTTGTGCGAAAACGTTTCATGAAGACCATCATTCCCTACGCAGTATTCGGCTCCTTGGCGACGCTGATCATTCCAGCGAATGCGCAGGAGGCGCAATCTCTTTACGAGAACGTGCAGAATTTCGAGGATATTCGCCGCGCGAGCCCGGCACGGGCTGGACGACTTTCACCACCCGCTGTAAGCAGCCGGGACTTCGGAGATACCGTTGTTCAGCAACCTGCGGAGCAGCCGAAGCTCTCCCTCAGTGCGACTGCCGATGCGACGTGGTTGCTCACGGACAACGTGCTTTTTACGAAATCAGATAGGAAATCGGACGATTTTTTCTCGGCTTCAACCAGCTTGAAAGCGCGATATTCGATCTCCCCGGAATGGGAGGCTGATACCGCAGTCCGCGGCGGGCTTTTCCGGTTTGATAGAATCGGGGCGCTCGATTTCCAGAATCTCGATTTCCATGGCGGGCTCACGCTCGCACCCAGCCGGATGCGGGGGACGGCGTTTTACGCGCGCTATACCTTCACGGAATTGACGGCGCATCACTCCGGCGATGTCTTCTACACAAATCATGCGATCACCCTCGGTGCGCAGCGCAGCTTTTCATTCAGCCGGGCACACGGGATTACGCTCGGGGTTTCCGGGCAGTGGGCGATTACCGACCCTTCGGACGTCCAGCGCGACGATTATAGTGTGTATGCCGGTTACCGGCTTCGAGTCGCGAGGGACTTCACAGCCGATCTCTTTTACCGCATGAACTATTTCGTTTATCGGGATTCAAGCGACGATCGCAGGGACTTGAGAAACTCGCTTTCACTCAATCTCCGCTACGAATTTAACCCGAGCCTTGCCTTTTCCGCGATCGGATTTTACTCATTCAACGAGTCAAATCGCGACTTCGACTATCGCGTGGGAAACATCGGAGCCACAGCGGGAATCGAAGCGCACTTTTAACCATATGAAGACCCCCGGCGGCATAAAAAATGCAGTATTATTACGGATGAAACTCGTTTTTCTGCTGCTTGTTACAGCGAACCTTGCGTTTGCCGCCGACCCGCTTCGTGAAGCGACGATTCAGCAAGTGATTAACCAAGTCCGTGTGCTCGACCTTGAGGCTGGCGCGAGTCATCCCGCGTCGGAGCAGGAAAAAATCACAGCAATCCACGGTGTCCGCACCGGCATTCGCTCCCGCGTCGAGCTTCTTTTTCAGGACCAAACCATCGCCCGACTGGGTGCCGAGACCTTCTTCACGTTCAAGCGCTCCTCGCGCGAAATCCGGATGGACGCCGGGACGTTGCTTCTTCAAGTCCCGAAGGATGAAGGCGGCGCACGCATTCGCAGCGGATCGGTGACCGCGTCCGTAACGGGAACCACGGTTTTGATAGAACACCTCCCGAACAAAAACCTCAAAATGATGGTCTTGGAAGGACACATGCGTGTGGCTGTCTCCGATCGATTTGGGGAGGCGCTCGTGCTGAAATCCGGCGAAATGTTGACCCTGCATCCAGGCGCGCGAACCCTTCCAGACCCTGTCCAAGTGGACATTGCGACAATCATGCGGACCTCGCAGCTTATCGCACCGCCATCGGACAAAAAAGGAGGAAAAGGGTTCCGGCCATTACCCAGTGCGAAACTCATTGAAAAGGCGGCCGCGAAACAGGCCGCCTCGGCAGGCGCCGCGAAAAAGAAAAAGTCCGGAGCGGTCGTTTCCAGCGGGGGTGCGCCGATGGACATTGCCGCCGGTCTCATCGCGCCGCCTCCGCCATCGGCGCCCGCAGCGCGGCCCGTTCCGCCTCCGCAAGTCGTGGCTCCGCCGCGTGTCGGAGTGCCGCCGCCCGTCGTCACCGACCCTCACATTCGGCCCGGAATCGGAGGCTCGCAGTGACAAGACTCGCATTCGGTTTCTTCGCGCTTTTGATGCTTTCGTTCCCGTGCACCGCGAAAGCGGAGGATCTTCCCTCGGCATCCATCGCGGACACGACGGCGAATATCACCGGGCCTGGCGATTTCGAAGCGGTATTCACAGTCACACTCTCCGCTCCCGCCGGGCAGGCGGTGACGATCGACTACCAGACGCAAGATGGAACTGCGATCGCCGGTTCTCACTATCTGGAGTCATCCGGCACGCTCTCCATCCCCGCAAATCAGACAAGCCACACGATCACGATTCCCCTGCTCCGCCTTGATTTTCGGCCGGGCCTCACCTTTTCCGTGGATCTCACCGGGGCGAATCTTGCAACGATTGCCGACGGGAATGCCACAGCGACAATTCACACCCGAAGCCCGTCTTTTTCCGTCGGCGGCGCAGTGCTGGGCGAGGAAATCGGCACTACTTTTTCGAAGGTAGGAATCCCGTCCATCAACGAAAACGGCGATGTCGCTTTCTTGGCGGAAATACGAAAAGCGACCGCAAAAAAACAGGTAATCTTTGCGAATGAAGCAATCGCCGCAAGCAAGGGCGATGCAGCACCCGGGATTGACGGTGCGACCTTCGCTTCGTTTTCTGCTCCCGCTCACAATAGCGGGGGAAGCATCGCATTTATCGCACGCCTCGCAGGCGCGGTAAACTCCGGGAATAATGCCGGGCTCTTTACCGACATTGGCGGCGATTTGACTCCCGTCATCCGCACTGGCGACCCCGCCCCTGGTATTCCTGGCTTCACGCTCACTCGGTTTCACGAGTTTTCGCTTACCGAGGAAGCGCTCTTTTTCACATGCTTCCTTTGCAACCATCGCGCAGTGGTGCCGGTTCACCATTACTCGCTTTGTGTATGGACGCCCGGCGGCGGCATCCGCCTTTTGATGCGCGAGGGCCAGCGATTCAGCGACCGCACTATCTCGCGAATCGATACGCTGCTCCCCACTTCGGGCTCGCCGGGACTTGGCAGGAGCGCCCGCGCGAAGCAAATTGCAGCCCGGCTCAGATTTGTCGGCGGATCATCAGCCATAGTCGTATTGGATGCGAATGGCGGCACAAGAATCGCCGGGGCGAGCGGTGAAGAAGCGCCTTCCAGCGCCGGTGCGAAGTTCACCGGATTTGGCCGCCCCATCCTGAATTCCACGGGTGGAGTTTCCGTGCAAGGGTTTCTGGACACAGGCGCAAAAGCTGCGGCGTTGTTTGGCGATATCGATGGTGAATTCGATCGGGCTTACGGCGTGGGAGACGCTGCGCCGGGATTGCCCGGACTTACAATCGCTGCAAGTGATGCGCCGGTTTACAATGACGTCAAGGATATCGCATCGGTCGTCACGCTCGCCGGGAGCGGGCTGACAAGTGCAAACAACCGGGCAATTATTTTCAAAGAGGAGGGCTCCGCGCCATCCCTCATTGCGCGCCTCGGCGACACACCGCCCGGCGTTCCTCCGGGAGCCCGCTGGAAGTCATTCCTTTCACTCGCGATTCCCGGCAATGGTGGGCCTCTTTTTCTAGCCACGATGGTCTCGGGAACCGGCGGCGTGACCAGGGCAAACGACCTCGGCCTTTGGGCTGTGGACAACGCTGGAACACTCAGACTCGTCGTCCGCGAGTCCGATACCATCAACGTCGAAGGCCTGTCTAAAACCGTGCGAACCTTTACCGCGCTCGGCGTCGTCGCCGGATCGCCTGATCAAACACGCGCCGCCAGCAATAACGGCTACGTCGCATATCAGGCGGTATTCACGGATGGGACTCGCAGCGTCATTCGCAGACTCCTGCCGCAGCCCTCACGGTGAACGCTCACCTCCGCAGCAAAGGCTCGAGGTAGTCCCGGTAAATCACGGGCCACGAGTATTCGCGCAGCACGCGCCTACGGTCGGAAATCGCCGTATTCGCAGCCAGCCACGGAGCAAGCCGGGCCGCTATTTCCGCCGGCAACTCGTCCGGGGAAATCGGAAACCCTTCCGCGCCCGCAATGCCCGACATCGGCTCGATCGCGGAATAAACCGCGGGCAAGCGATGGAGTCGCGCTTCGAGCAGCGGGAGCCCGAATCCCTCATGCCTGCTGGGAAACATGAGCACATCGGCCAGCCGATAGAACCCCGCGAGTTCCGCGTCGCCCACCGGGAAAAGATCGTTCGCAAAAATCGTCTCGGAGCCTGCGATTTCCCGGAGCTTCTGCGCGTATTCCTTCGAAGCTGGATTGTGCGGATCTTCAGCGCCCGTGACGACCAGCGTCGCATCGCCAAGCGCCTTCACGATCCCGATGCCGCACTCCACGTTTTTGCGCAGCAAAAGCCGCGTCGGGTGCAGGAAAATGAGGCGTCCATCGAGCAGGTCGAGTTTCTCCAACTCGACCGGAAGACCCAGGATGCGCGCAGGGTCGATTCCGTTCGGAATGACCCGGCAATCCGCCACGCCGCGAGCGAGCAATTCGCGGCGGCGCAGCTCGGAAATCGCAACAAACTCCACCCTCGTTTCAGCGGGCAACACGAGTTCGGTCACGTCATGCGTCCAAGCCACAAATCGCACCTTCGGCAGTCGTGCCGCGACCTTCCACAGCGCCTCGGTAAGCGCGGGGTGAAACGGCATCGTCAGGACGTTATGAATGAACACGATGTCCTGCCCGCCCAACCCTTCAAACAGTGCCTGCCCGGGCGAATCCGGCAAATGGCGCCCCTCACCGCGCTGGCAGAAAACACTGACTTCGTGCCCGTGCTTCGCGAATAGCTGCGAGTGCTCCTCCATTACCCGCTCAACGCCTCCGACAACCGGAGCTGCTGCGTAATGAACCAGCGCGATCTTCACAGTCTAAACTTCCTTTTTGATCTTCCCGCCCCAGGACAAAATGCGTGCTTTTCCACCCGCGGATTCCGCCTCTTTGATCTGCCCGTTTTTCACGTAGCAGATGCTCAGCGTGCTCCATGCGAGCAAGTCGTTCGGGCGCAATTCCGTATTCTTCGACGCCGCGTCGATCGCCTCGGCAAACCGCCCGGTTTTCATCAGCGCCATGCCCAGGGCGTGCCAGCCGTCGGCAAATGTCGGGTCCATCTCCGTGCATCGGCGGTATTTCCCGACGGCCGCATCCAGATCACCGAGAGCGAGATCGCCGTTTGCATCGTCGAACAGCTCCTCCAACTCAGGACTCATCTAGCTCTTATCGCCGGCAGGCTTGCCAAGGCCGAGGCCCGCAGCGTGGCGGCGCTCCTTCAGCCATTCGCGGAAGATCAGGCGCGAGCGGAAGCTGTCCATCCTATCCGTTGTACTGGCCTTCTCCGTGGCGACTTCAGGTTTCGTTTCATCGAACACCGGACGGCTGTCCACATAGACGATCAATCCACCTTCGGTCGAAGTTACAAATTCACTGACTTCACCCGGCGCAAGCTTGGCCGCGGCCTGCTGAATATTCGAGGATAGGGCGCCCGGCGCGGGCTTCGTTGCCGAATACGCAGGAAGGGCTTCCGCCTTCAACCCGGCTGCTGTGGCGGCTTCGACAAAGGACTTCCCGGCTTTCACCGCTTCAGCGATCTGTTTCTGCACTTCCTCGCCTTTCTTGCGCAGCGCTTCGTCGGCCTTTTCGACCTGAATTCCCGCCATCAAGGCGGCCTTCACTTCATCCAGCGCCTTCTGCTTTGGCTCGATAATTCCGCCCTCCGGAAGCATGGCGACATAGGCACCGGTCTTGCCAATCAGGTGCGCACTCACCGGGCTTTCTTTCTTCAGCGCGAAAATGGCTTCGGCAATTACTTCCATACGATCGTTTCCATCCCGCGATGCGTCCTCGGCAAAGGGCTTCGGCAAAGAATCTTTGTCAAACGGCTCAGTCTCGGCGACCGAGAAAAGGAAGGGCTCTTTCTTATCGGGAGACTTGGCGTTTTCGGCGATTTTCGCCTGCTGCTCTGCGATGAGTTCATCGAACTTCCGGCCTTTCTTGATAGCCTGGGTGAAGTCATAGGCGGCGTTCACGCATGCCTGCAATTGCTTCGTTTTTTCGCTGGGGCTCAAGGGCTTGGCCGGGTCTGCTGGAGGCATCGAAAAGGACACATAGCGGACCTTGCGAAGTTCCGGAGTTTTCAACTGATCCTTTTGCTCTTCGTAGCGTTTCTTAACCTCCTCGTCCGTTGCCGTGATTCCGGCAAGAAAATCGTTCTTCTTGAGCGCAACGTAGCTGGCTTCCGTGACTTGGTTACGAGCCAGGATACCCTCGCGAACTTCACCCGGAGTGCCTGCTGCCGTGGGCTTCAAAAGCTCCTGCACTTTCCGCAACCGGATCGAGCTTTTCAGGAACGAGTCGAGGTCACTCTTGCTGAAGCCGTTTGGCATCATCACACGCTGAACGAACATTTCCCAATCCAGTTTTGCTTCACCCTGCTGACTGGCGATTCGTGTCGCTTCTTCGACCATCTCCTGCTCGGTCGCACCGATTCCCATTGCATCGGCTTCGTGTTCAAAAATCAGCGTGTTTACCGCAGCCGTGTCGTAGTCGTCCTCGGGTTGCATGTAGGGATTGCGCGGGTCGCCTCCCGATAGCGCCTCGGCGTATCCGGACCGCAGTGCCGCGAAGACCTCCATTTTGTTCTTCGTTCGCTCCAACTGTTCACGGCTGATTGGAGTCCCGTAAACCTCGAACATCGCGTCTCCACTGTTCCTGTCCATTAGGCTGCTATTGCCCCAAAATGCGAATGAAATGATGACGAGGGTCGCGATAACGACCATGAGGGGCTGACTCCAGCGGCGAAGGATATTTACCATGATTTTGTTGTGAAAAATGTATTTCCAGTTGCGTTAAAATTTCGCGGCCCGTAGTTTGGGCAGCGTCAACTTAAACGAATAAAAAGCGCGTGAAACTACGGTCCATGCTACCCACCCGGCAACTTCTTTCTCCAATAATCGGCCTTCTAACGATGGCCTCCGCAGCCATTGCCCAGCAGCCAGCCGCTGCGACAGGGCAGGACTACGTGCGTTTTAAACCGGCCGCGGCCAATGCCCAGCCACGCGTCCTGCAAGGCGTGCTCATCACTGGCGTGGTCGGCGGCAAGGCGTCGATCAAAGATGCGGCTGGCGAAATCGCATACAACCTCAACACACTCGACGAAGTGCGCAAAGCAGCGCCTCAGGAGTGGATCGCAGCGTCCCGCGCGATTGAGTTGGGCGAAGTGGAAAAGGCGATCGTTATGGTCCGTGGCGTTGCCGAAAGATTCCGTGGTCTCCCGGTTTCATGGGCACAGGATGCGAGCGCCTCGCTCGGCGGCTTGTTGATTTCTTCCGGTAAACTTACAGAGGCGGAGAGCGCGTTCACCGCATTCGCCCAAGCCTATCCGACCGCTGGCGGCGCGATCACCGATGTGGGCAAAGCTCGACTCGCCGCTGCGAAAAGGCAGTTCGGCGAGGCGAAAACACTCGCGACCCCGATTGTCGAGGGTGCTCTCAGCAAGAAGACCGTGACCCGCAGCGAGAGCCAGCTCTTTGGGCAGGCGTTCTATGTGATCGGCCAGGTCGCCGAGGGCGAAAACAAGCTTCCGGAAGCCATGGAAGCCTACTGTCGCACGGTCGCGCTCTTCTACCACAACCGTGAGGCGGTCAATGCCGCGCAGCAAAGAATTGATGATTTGAGAAAGAAAGGCGTTGCCGTTCCGTAAACAGATCACTAAGACCGCGCGGCGAAATTGCCACTAACAGCCATTTTTACAACCTTCTGAACCACTCATACCGAATCATGATCACGAACAAAACACGCCGTTTTCTTCCCGCATTCCTACTCCTTTCCACCCTTCTTCTCTCGTCTTCGAGCGCACGGGCGGCGGACGACTCCGTCCTCCATCTGATCCTTGAGGGCGGCCCGCTCATCGTTTTCATCTGGCTCTGTATTTTGGGCACTTCGATCATCATGGTCACGCTCATCATCCAGAACGCGATCAGCTTCAAGAAAGACAAGCTCGCTCCGCCGCCGCTCGTGGACAGCCTCCGCCAGCTCCTCGGCTCCGGCAACTATCAGGAGGCATGGGAAACCTGCAATGCCAACAAGAACTACCTCGCAAACGTCCTGAAATCGGGCCTCTCACGAATTGGCCGCGGCAAGGAAGCCGTCGAAACCGCAGTTGCGGAGCACGGCCTTCGCGAAGCGACGTTGCTCCGCACGCGGAACAGCTACCTCTCGGTCATCGGCGTGGTAAGCCCGATGATCGGACTGCTCGGAACCGTCATTGGAATGATGGGTGCCTTCAAAGTTCTCGCATCTTCCGGTGTGCAGGATCCGAAGGCTCTCTCGGGCAAGATTTCGGAAGTTTTGCTCGCTACCGCAGCAGGTCTCTTCATCGCTATTCCGGCGTTCGTTGCCTACTACATCTTCCGCAACATGTCACAGGCATCGATCGTTCATGCCGACGATATCGTGAACACGCTCCTCATGGACGTTCCCTACGAAGAACTCTCAGGGATGCACGTCGGCGACAACTTCTCAGGCGCACCCGCACCAGCCCGCCAATTTGGCGGAGCGCAGGCCGCAGCCGGCGCGATGGCCAATTGCCCCGTTTGCGCCGGAATGGTCGCAGCCGGCACGAACCCGTGCCCGCATTGCGGCTCGGTGCTGAGTTGGTAAAACCGCTTCCACCTTTTCGTAAACCATGGCACACAAAACACGAGGACAGCTTGCGAAGGCATCGACTCGCATCATGCCTGAGGAGGATCCGGATTTCCAGATCGCTCCCATGATCGACATCCTGCTTGTGCTGCTCATTTTCTTCATGTCCATCGCCACCGATCAGGTGTTGCAGGTGAA
>JAYUSJ010000176.1:0-5408 GCA_043755735.1 Verrucomicrobiaceae bacterium
CACCGGCGCATGGGACATCATCTGCTCCCAGCTCTGCGGAGCCGGCCACTTCGGGATGCGCGCCGACTACACCTCCGAGGAAAAGAAAGACTTCGACGCATGGTTCAAAGACCAACAAGACGCCACGCAGAAAATCTTCGCCGCCCAACGCGAACTCCTCAAAAAGCGAGCCGCCGAACAAGCCGCCCCCGGCCACGGCGCGCACCACTGAGCCCCCTCCCGTAAATAAAGAGACAGCCGAAGTTGCCCGGTCGTGGCTCACGAAGCCCGCTGCGTGATTCCTCAACCGCGAAGCGCACTTCCTCTGGTGGCACGCTCTATTGATCTGCGCTTCGCGTGAAGGGTTTTCACGCGGAGGGCCGCGTGAGCCACGATTCCCTGCCCCCAATCCTCCGGCAACTCCGCCATCACCCGCCCCAGCCGCTCGCACGCATCCGCGCGAAAAGTGGCATCATCCTCGATCACAAAATACGACTCCACCCCATCCATCGCCGCATCCTGCGCCATCCGCACATGCGAGCAAAAACACCCCCAAGCCCCTTCGCCCGCCCGAAACCAAATCGGCGGCGGACAAACGTAGTAAGCCCCTCACGCCTTCCCCTAAAATATGGGGCAAACGCTCCCCGCCACCGCCCGCACCCAAGTCACCCGCGACAAATCCACAATCCCCACCTCCCGCAAATGCCCCTCCAAAACCGCCCGCCGCTCCTCCGCGCCCGGCAGCGTGAGGATGAAAATTTTCTCGAAAGCGTCGGTGAGTGTCATATTCAGCGTCCAACGCCCACCGTCCAACATTCAGTATTCGACGTTCAACAAGAAAACCACGTGCGGATGCGCAGCGCGCCCGTTACACGCCTTGCACCAGCCCCCGCTCTACGGCTTTGGCTGCGTTCGGAACGTCACACGCGATGTCCATCCGGGCATCGGCTCACTTCCCTTAAAGTCCGCGGTGTGCCGCAGCGCCCACTCGATCTTCGGGTCATGGATTTCCTCCAGCGCCACCTCCTCGCGGAGAAAGCGGCGCGCCAGCGGCAGCGGGTCATCGGTGCGCGGCACCTCGACGACGCCCCGAGTGAACACCGCCCGCGTGATTACGCGCAAGTCCGGCGGCCCCTCGCCGAAGCGCGCGAGTTCCGCCGGCGTCTCGGGCACCGTGCGGTAAAACTCCTCCTCCGGCAGCAGCCACGCATCGAGTTCGCATGGGAAAGCCAGCCCGTCGCGCTCGCCGAGTCGCAGGATGAAATCGTGCCCGATCCATCCTTCGCCCTTGCCGATCGGCGACGGATTGCGCGGCGAATTGCCCAGGTAAGTCGCGCGCAAATGCACCTCGGCGCTGGTCAGCCGGCCCAATTCGTGGAAATGCTCGTGCGCTGCGTGCCACGCCGCATCGCCGCGAATCTCCATCCCGGAAAAGTCCCGCCAATCGCGCCCTTGGAACCCCAGATTCAGCACCTCCATCGTTATCCAACGCTCAAATTTCCGCTCTCCCTCCGGCGCATTCTTTTTCCGGTCGTAGTGACGCAGCGACAGACTCCACGATTGGCGCGGACACATCGCCTGCGGCGGCCACAAATGCAGATGGATTTGCGCATCATCCTCCGTCGTCTCCCAAGTCTCCCCGAGCCATTGCACCCAGCTCATCGTTTATTCTTCATAGTAGCCATTGAAGTGCATGTGTACAAACAAATCCCCGTGCATGATCTCGTGAGCAGTCGGGCTGTGGGTGAAATCCGACACCTCCAAATGCTCCGGCGCCTCCAGCCCCAGCAGCGTCCGCGCGCGCCCGAGCGCATAAGCCTCCGTGTCGGGCGCATTGCGCGGCACCTGCACCGTCACCATCCCAAACGGCACATTCTCGATCAGATAAAGCTGCGCGTTCGCCTTCCAAAACTCCGCATCCCGCTCCGCCCGCTCCTCGCGGCCATCCGGCGTCACCTCCACGCCGAGCATTTCCTTTAGAAAGCTGCGCCCGTCCGCAAACGCCGCCAGCTCCACCGTCAGACACCGCCCGTCGCGCCCCGCCACGCGCCAGATGTGATCATTGAGAAACGAACGATCCACCTCCGGCTCCGCGCCCGGTGAATACACGACATCCAGCGTCCCCGAATCCGGGAACAGCTCCTCCATCGGCGCGATCTCCCAAAAGCTCGTTTGCTCGAGCTCCGTCCAGCGTCGCACACGCGGGTTGAAATTGAGCACGGCGAGGGACACCCGAGGTCTGTGAAACGACTGCACCCGCCGCCACTTCGCCCCGCCCGCCACGTAGCGCAGGTCCAGTTCCCAATTGAGGTCCTCATGCGTGCGATCCTTGGGCTGAATCCACGCCGTCAGCCGCGACCCGCCCGGCACCAGCAGCCATTCATGTTCGCGAAAGTGCAACATACGCCCGCGTCTCTAAAGAATCCCGCCAGTCCCGCGCAACACAAACCACGCCTTCCGCAAATGCCCCTCCAAAACCGCCCGCCACTCCTCTGCGCCCGGCAGCGTGAGGATGAAAACTTTCTCGAAGGTGTCGGTGAGTGTCATATCCCTTCGATTCGCCAACTGCTCGTCGCCAACCACTTCACCGCCGTCTTCCACGGACACGATCGCTTTTAAGCATACCAGCAACTCGACGGCGTCGTTTACCAAGAATGTCCGCAGCCCAGCACACCGAATTTCAGCACCGGCAGCCAGGCCGACGGCGAGTATGCGATCGGCACTATCCTTCCAAACTCCAGCCACCTGCGAGTGACCGTCGCGCGCGAAGAGACCAAAGTCGCATACGGACGCGCCGCGCTCCCGTCGCAAGAAACCGCATCGCTCCACAACCGCGACATCGCCCACACCTACACGATGAAACCCACGCCGTTCATCGAAGTCGCCGTCGTGAAAATGGGCAACGCCGCCGTAGTCACATGGGACGCCCCCGCGGCCAGAGCTACACACTCCAATGCTCCATCGACCTCGTAAACTGGACGAGCATGACCAATACGTGGACGGACGCCGGGGCTTCCAGCGGCGCCTCGAAACGATTTTATCAGGTGACGCGGTAGTTGCCGCTGGAGCGAGTTAGTCCAAAGTCAAGATTGCTCCCGTCACTTCTCTCTATTAACCTTCACGCATGGCATTTTCGAGGAGCAACGTTCCGACTTACGCATCCTTTTCTGATCTCATTGGAAACGGACGGCGATTTAGCGTGCCGATGTTCCAACGTGATTACACTTGGACGAATGAGAACTGGGAGGAGTTGTGGGGAGATATTTTGGAGCTCGAAGCGAAGCCGCATGAGGAACATTTTCTCGGCCCAATCGTAACCAAACAAGGGAACTCGGAAGTTTCAGAACTGGTTGACGGGCAGCAGCGAATTGCCACGTTAAGTTTGCTCGTTCTCGCAGCTGTTAGCATTCTGGAGTCTTACGCTACAGCGGTTGACGCCAATCGGGAGCGTGCGGAAGACATGCGTCGAGCGTTTGTCAGTTCGAAAGACCCTTTGTCACTTCATTTCCGAAGCAAATTGTCGCTGAATCGTGCGGATGATGATTTCTATCAACATACGCTCGTTCAACTCCGGCAGCCACACGCGCCCGGTCGCTTGCCGCAGTCCAATGCATTGCTTTTGGGGGCATTCGAATATTTTAAGGCAAAGCTGAAGGAGAAATTCACGAATGCCGATGATGGCGGGATTCTCGCGGTGTTCATCCACAATATCGTCGGTTCGAGATTGTTCTTCCTGCGCATTCCTGTGGAGGACGATCTCGCTGCTTATACGGTGTTTGAGACTTTCAATGCGCGCGGAGTGGAATTGACGGCTAGCGACCTCCTCAAGAACTATCTGATGTCGCTTGTCGCCCGCATAGGAGAGGCCGACTTGAAGCAAGTTCTCAGTCAGTGGGAGCGAATCGTGAAGGCTGTCACGCCGGGCAAACTGCCCGAGTTCTTGCGGCACTACATTAACTCCACGCAGAAGCCATTCATCCGCCAGGAGCGATTGTTCAAGACGATTCGAGACACGACCAAGACTCCGCAAGACGTCTTCGCTTTGCTGGATAACCTCGAAGCATCATCTATCTGGTACCAAGCGTTGAACGACGAAAGCGACGCTCTCTGGGATTCCGTGGAAATGGCGCGCAACGCCGTGGCGGAACTCCGACTCTTTGCGGTAAAGCAATATCGCCCACTCGTTCTTGCAGCCGCGCGAAGATTTTCAGCAGATGGGGTTGCCAACGCTGCGATCGCCCAAGTGATCAGACTCTGTTCACTGATCTCGTTTCGCTACAGTATCATCGCGAATCGAAACCCGAACGAATTGGAAAAGTTTTACAACCAGATTGCAGCGGACGTCCACGATGGACGTCTCAAGCACCCGCAAGAAATCAAGGAGGCGCTTCGCGTGGTTGCTGTTTCAGACGACGAGTTCCGGGATGCTTTTGCTCGGAAGGTCGCCCCGGCGTCGGGCCGGTCCAAACGATTGGTCCGCTACATTCTTGTTAAGCTGGACCGTCAACTCGGCAATCAAACGCTCGCGGAAGATGCTCCGGGAATCTCGATCGAACACATCCTTCCTGAGAATCTCACAGCCGAGTGGGAATCATCATTCAGTCCCGAGCAACACGAGAGGTATGTCAGTCGCCTCGGAAACTACGCACTGCTAACTCCCTCTCAAAACCGAGACGTCGGACAAAAGAATGTCATCGAAAAATCTGCTGTGTATTTGAGAAGTCAGTTCGAAATGACCAAGCGACTCGACATCTCGGAATGGGGGCCAAGAGAGATTGAGAGCCGCCAGAAAGAGATGGCCGGATGGGCGTCAACTGTTTGGCAATACTGAGGCCCAATCGCGGGCCAAGGCAGCGGATTGTCGCTCAGCCCAAGTAGCGTGCGAGCAGCTTCATCATTTTTAAAGGTGCCGCAAGGTAAGAATGAGGTCCACGCGAATGAGAACTATCGTTTTTCTGGTATTGGACTGCTTCAATGTCCGAACTGCGGGGTGCGTTCGAACTTCATCATCATGGCGGAGTCGCACAGTCGGGCGTCGACTTTAGACCTAAGGTCGTGAGGAATCGGGGTCAGGCAATAATGGCGCTCAGTTAGTGCGTAAAACAAACAGCGAAAGGCATTAATAAATATTTACATGCAACGTGTTCTCTGATAAATGGTTGCATGTCGTTTCGTCAATCCGAGTTTCCAGCATTTCGCCAGCGTTTATCCCCTATGAAGGGCTCGCAAAAGAAGCTCGCCGGGGCCAAAAACTTTCACAGTCTCGAGAGCCTCGCTTCGGGGTGGCTCCCGGTGGGGGCGCTTGCGGAACTTGCCGCGTTACGCGGTCGGCGGATGCGCTGGCTCCCGCTTCCTCTCGTGTTTTGGGCTTTCTTAAACATGGTCCTCTCTCCCGGTTCGTCCTGCCGCGAATCGCAGCGCTCCATCCA
>JAYUSJ010000177.1:0-18054 GCA_043755735.1 Verrucomicrobiaceae bacterium
CCCCAGTGCATGTTGCCCCAGAATATCCCGAACGGGTTGTACTGATAGTAGAGGTGATATTTTCCGCCGTGGAAGACCATGCCGTTGGGATCATTGTTCCAGCCGCGACGCGTCGAGGCGTGGAACTGATTGCGGTAGGGCTTGTCGTAGTCATCCGGCAACCAAGCCTCCGCTTCCGCGCCGACTTTGATCCGATCAAAAGCCGCGCGAAAGGCTTCGGGCACTTTCTTCCCGTCCACAGTCGCGATTCGGATTTGTTTCCCCCTCAGCCCGAAATGCTCCAGCGGATAGGCCGCCAGCCATGATACGTCGTTGCCTTGCGGCAGGCCGACATCGAAGCTCTGCACGAGTGTGTCGCCATCGTAGATTCCCAGCGGGATGATGGCGGGGCCTTTTGCGGTATTGCTGACCGGCGCGATGAGATGGCTGGCATCGACGGTGAGCGTTTTTTCCAAAGCCACCTTGGTCGGCGCTGGTGCGGCATTCGTGTCGGAATGCACGATCTGATCCACGCTGATATGTCCCCAGCCACCTTTGCGTTGATCCACGATGACGAGCGTCGCTTCGCGCCCGCCTAACTCCTCGACATTCCAGGATGCGGGTTCGAGCGCCTCGCTGCCGCCGGGGTCTGTATTCGGGCCCGTCGCGCTGCGCACGATTTTGCCGTCCACTACAAGATTCATGCACGTCTCTTTCGCCCACCCGCCGCCGCCGATGAGGAAATTGAGGAACTTGCGCTCCAGCTTGAACGCAGGAGATGTCAGCGTGCCCGTGGCTCCATCGCCGCCGTTGAAAGAATTCACGAGGCCCTTGCCGGCAAAGCCGTCCACGTGCATCTGCCCCGGCAACGTGCCCCGCGCCGGCCCCTCGCCGAAGGCACTTCCTTCGGCTTTCCACTCGCCGTAAGTCGCGGACTCAAAGTCGGCGATGAGGATGGGAGCGGCCGAGTGGAGTGATGCGGAGGCGGCGACTGACAGGAATAGTAAGACCAGTATTTTTATAAGCTTGAGCAGGATTGAGTTGAAGATTCGGCAGGAATTGGAACAGCCCCGGATTGCGAGCAGACCGCAGAAGCGATCTCGCAGGCTTTTTGCAGAATGTCCCGATGGGCCTGGCCGCTCAACAGTCCGAGCACGAGGGCGGCCGTGAATGAATCGCCGGCGCCGACCGTATCGCGCACGATGGACGGCACGCCGGGGTGCGCGATGATTTCGTCGCGCGAAATGAGGAGCGCGCCGTCTGCGCCGCGCGTCAATGCGACAAGGTCGAGCTGATACCTCGCGAGCAATTCACGCAGCATGACTTCCGGTGTTTCATCCAACGCGATGCCGCACGCGCTGGCGACTTCGGGCAGTTCCTCATCGCTCATCTTGAGCACGCTGGCCAGGGCGATGGAGTCGCGGATGAGCGTGGAATCGAAGAACGGACTGCGCAGATTGATATCGAGCACCCGGAGAATACCGCAGGCCTTTGCGACAACGAGGGCGCGCTGAATCGTCGCCCGCGAAACAGCCCCACGTTGACCGAGCGTGCCAAAGTAAATCGCGTCCGAATTCTCGATGCACGATTCCAGTGCGGCACTCCACTCGATGCGGTCCCATGCTGAGCCAGCATGGATCTCGAAGCCCGGCTTGCCCGCAGGATCGACGCTCACTCCCACACTGCCAGTTGGAGCACAGGCGACGCGCTGGACGAGTGATATATCGATGCCAAAGCTTTGTAGAATCCTTATCGCCGAAGCGCCGCGCACGTCTTCGCCTACGGCGCTGAGCATGGTCACCTCACCACCAAGAATCGCGGCATGGCAGGCAAAGTTTGCCGGTGCTCCGCCGAAGCGCTCGGCCCCCGGAAAGAGGTCCCACAGCACTTCGCCGCAGGACACGATTCGAATCGGTGCTGTGCTCATGGCGACGGTTTGCGGACGATATCAATGAAACGAGGATTCATTTGAGTCCTCACATTGGATGCCACGCACGACCTCCGCAACGTTCTGAAATGTCTGGTGCCGAAAAGCTGTGCTGACAAATGCCCGGCCTGTAAGGGGCCTACTCTGGCGTGCTGATCCGGTAGAGCTTTGTGAGCGTCCGGATGAAGACGCTGTTCCCCGCGATGGCCGGCGTGGCCATACACATTTCACCGAGGCTGTTTTTGCGGATGAGTTTGAATTCCGCTCCCGCGGCAACGACGTAAGTATCCCCGGATTCACTGATGCAAAACACCTTCCCGTTATATGCCCATGGCGACGCGGTGAATTGCGCGATGCCGTTCGCATTGAGTCGCTGTTTTCCGAAAATCTCGGCGCCGGTTTTCGCATCGGAACTTGCGAGAAATCCGCCGTCGAAAAGCACGTAGAATTGATCGCGATACACCAGCGTCGAGGGATTATACGGCGCGCCGGTTCGTTGATACCATGCGACGAATTCCGATGAAGTTTCATCGGGCTTCAGGCTGATGTCGCCGGACGCGCCGGGCCGAATTGCAAATACCGGACGGACCTTGTCGCCCACGTAGCCGGAGCAGATATACAGCAGTCCGTTTGCGGAAAAGGGCGTGGGAATCACGATGGACGACATCCCTCCAAATTCCCAAAGCAACGAGCCGTTCAAATCGTAAGACCGCACGCGCTTGCGTCCGGGTGTGACAAGCTCGGTGCGTTTTTCGTTTTCCCAAATGTACGGTGTCGCCCAGTTGCTCGGTTCGTCGCGCTCCACCCTCCACACATCCTTGCCTGTCAGTTTATCGAGGGCGGTGACGAATGACTTTTCTTCGTTGTCGTTCACAACGTAGAGCCGGTCTTTATGCAGCACGGGCGAAGCGGCGGAGCCCCAGCCGTAGCGAGTCTTGAATGTGCCGAAGTTTTTGGTCCACACCACGCCGCCCTTCATGTCGAGGCAGAACAACCCGGCGTCGCCGAACGAAACATACACGCGCTCGCCATCGGTTGCGGGCGTCGCCGAGGCGTAGGTATTTTTCAAATGCACCGAACCCGACGGCGCTCCGCGATGCACTTCGGTATTCCACAGCGTTTTCCCCGTGGCGAAGTCGAGGCACAGCACGCGAAACTGATGCGCGACCGTCGGCGGGATGGGCCGGTCGCCACCGAAATAAAGGCCCGGCTTCGGAGCTTCCATCTCGCCTTCACTGACGACCGTCGTGACGAAAACCTTGTCGCCCCACACGATGGGGCTCGACCATCCGCGCCCTGGAACGTCGATTTTCCAAGCCACGTTTTCAGCCTCGCTCCACTGCTCCGGAAGTCGGGGTTCATCCGCCACAACCCCGCGCGAATCCGCGCCTCGGAATTGCGGGGAATCTCCCGCGAAGACCGAGATGACTTGGAACAAGGCGACTGCGAGTCCGCAGAACGACGGTATAATATGAGGCATGATTCTTAGGGTTCTTCGTTGGGGGTCACTTCCGGATGCCGATATTCCAACGAGGGATTTTCAGCGATTTCCCGTCTGCGGTTTTTACTTCGAGCAGGAGCGGAGTCGGCGCGCTGCCGTCGCTGTATTCGACGAGCACGGGTTTCGCCAGCGGCACTTCTTTTCCGCGGACATCGACCATCATTTGCACGACGCCGGTCTCGCCTGGGGAGTAGTGCCATTTCGTGACTTTCCCGGTAGTGCAGCACGCGCATCCGGTTTTAATTTCGCTGATGCTCACCTTGGTGGTGCCGGTGTTTTTGAACGGAAACTCCGCACGATAGACTCCGGTGCCCGCTTTGTAAGTGACGGCTTTTCGGGTGGTTTCCCATTTGAGCCCGGCTTGGGCAAGGGCGGGAACCAGAAGCAGGAGCGCAACAATTGATTTCATCTAACTCTAGGAATACCCGATTTCAATTCCGGTGTCGAAACGTTCTTGCCGTCTAGTTCGTGTCGCCTTTGCGGGTGTTCGTCACGGAACCAGCCGGTTTCATCCATCCATCTTCAATAACCTATTGAAAAAGGCCGCGTTTTCATGATCTATGCCCATTCACTCCGAAACAAAACGTCACCCACATGAAACCATCCTTCATTCTCTCAGCAACAATTGCACTCATCGCGTCGGCGCATTCCGCAGATCTTCCGACCGGCGTGAAAGTCGAACCGCTCGCACCGCGATCCGCCGGCACGGGCAAGACCCTCTTTACCCAGCTCAGCGCCGAGCAGAGCGGCATCACCGTGATGAACAAGATGAACGTCGATCATCCGATGAGCTATCTCTACCACTCGGGCATGACGACTGGCGGCATCATCACCGCGGACTTCGACGGTGATGGAAAACCGGATGTGTTTTTCGCAGGAACAACCGGTTCGAACGTTCTCTATCGCAATCTCGGAGGAATGAAGTTTGAGGACATCACGGCAAAGAGCCTGGGGCTCGACGGCGGGGATGCATGGACGGCGGGTGCCTCCGCAGCGGACGTCGATGGCGATGGCGACCTCGACATCTACACTTGCAACTACATGAAGGCGAACCAGCTCTTCATCAACAATGGCAAGGGTGTCTTCACAGAGCTGAAAGGCGCCGCCGGCATGGACGCCGTGGATTGCTCGCACAGCGCTTATTTTGCGGATGCGGACGGGGACGGCGACCTCGATATGTATTTACTGACGAATCGCATCGAGGATCCGAAAGGCACGCCGTCCGAGTTGCCGGTGGATAAATTCAAAGATGGATCGGTGAGCATCAAGCCGGGCTTTGAGCCTTACTACCACGTTTGGCGCTTCGACTACGATAACTGGGGCAGCGAGGCCGTGGGAACAGACGACCGCTTTTATCGCAATGACAGCAAGCTCGGTGCGGTGAAATTTACCGACATTACCAAGCAGGCCGGCATCTCAGGTCGCGGCGATGGATTGGGGGCCGTATGGACGGACTTCGACATCGACGGAAAGATCGACCTCTACGTGGCGAACGACTTCATGGCTGCGGACAAGCTCTACCACAATAATGGCGACGGCACTTTCACGGACATGCTCGGGACAGCAGCGCCGCACACGCCGTGGTTCTCGATGGGCGTCGATGCTGGTGATGTGAATAACGACCTGCTGCCCGACATTCTCGTCGCGGACATGAGCGCTACATCGCACTTCAAGTCCAAGACCACGATGGGCATCATGGGTGGCATCGATCTGAAACGCTCCTATTTCTCCCCCACCCCGCAGTATATGGTCAATACGCTGCTCGTGAACACGGGCACCGGGCGCTTTCTAGAGGGCAGCAAGCTCTTCGGCGTCCGGAGCTCGGACTGGACGTGGACAGTGAAGTTTGCGGACTTCGATCTCGATGGATGGCAGGACGTTTACTTCACCAACGGCATCAGCCGCCACATGAACGATTCGGACATCAAGATCACTCAGGACCAGCTTACCGGGAAGCACATGTTCGACTATTTCAAGTCGGGCGAGATGCGTAAGGAAGTGAACCGCAGCTATCGCAACACGGCCAAGAACAAGTTCGAGGAGACGAGCGAAGCCTGGGGGCTCAATCACAACGGTGTAACGTACGGAGCGGCTTCTGCGGACCTCGATGGCGACGGCGACCTCGACATGATCGAAGTGAACCTCGAAGAGCCAAACTTCGTCCTCCGCAACGACGCGCAGGAAGGCAGTCGCCTCGTGTTGAAGCTGACTGGTGTGAAGTCGAACAGCCACGCGATTGGCGCACGTGTGATCGTCAAAACCGCAAGCGGCTCGCAGATGCGGATCAGTTCTCCGCAGAGCGGCTACATGACTTACAACGAAGACATCGTTCACTTCGGCCTCGGCAAAAGCGATCTCATCGACGAACTCACGATCCACTGGCCGGGCGCGGGAACCCAAACGCTCAAAGGCCTGAAAGCGAACATGCGCTACAGCATCACTCAACCCGCCAACGGCGGAGAGCCCGAAGTGCCCGCAGCGAAAATCGACACGCTCTTCACAGCCAGCAAGGCGCTCGACGTGCTGAAACACAAGGACACCGGATGGGAAGACGACTTCAAGCGGCAGATTCTCCTCCCGCACGCCCAGAGCCAGTGCGGCCCGGCTCTCGCTTGGGGCGATGTGGATGGCGACGGAGATGACGATCTTTTCTTCGGCGCGAGCGCCGGAAATATCGCGGAAGTGCGGCTCAATGACGGCAAAGGGAAGTTCGTCGCAAAGTGGGTGGAAGACTTCCGCTCCGACAAAGCATCCGAGGACATGGGCGCAGCCTTTTTCGACGCAGACGGCGACGGCGATTTGGACCTGTACGTAGCGAGCGGCAGCAATGAATTCCAGCCCAACGCGAAGGAACTCGCCGACCGTCTTTACATCAACGATGGCAAAGGCTCGTTTACCAAAGCCCCGGCGGGCAGCATTCCCGCCGACACCGAGAACGACGGACCTGTCGCCGCTGTGGACTATGACCGCGACGGAAAAATCGACCTCTTCATCGGGGCACGGAATAACCCCGGCGACTATCCCCACGCGAATCGGTCGCGGCTTCTCCACAACGACAGCGCGGCAGGCAAAGTGAAATTCACCGATGTGACGGATACCGTCCCTGGTCTCGCGACCGCCGGAATCGTCAACTCCGCGCTCTGGTCCGACACGAACAACGACGGATGGCTCGACCTCATCGTCGCCGCCGAATGGCAGCCGGTTCGCATCTTCAAAAACATACAGGGCAAACTCGCAGACAGCACCAAAGACACCGGGCTCGCCGACATAAAGGGATGGTGGAACAGCATCACGGCGGGCGATTTTGACGGCGACGGCGACCTCGACTACGCGGTTGGAAACGCCGGACTGAATACCAAATACAAACAGCCCGACGACCATCACCCGATGGTTACCTATTACGGCGACTTCGACGGCACCGGAAAGCCCAACATTGTCGAGATGAAACGCGAAGGCGAGAACCTGCTGCCTGAGCGCGGGAAGAGCTGCTCGTCCAATGCGATGCCGTTCATCAAAGACAAATTCCCCACCTTCAAACAGTTCGCGCTCGCCAGCATCAACGACGTTTATGGCGAAGACAAACTCGCCAAGGCGGAGAAATACGAAGCCACGGAATTCCAAAGCGGCGTCCTTTGGAACGACAAGGGCAAGTTTACATTCAAGCCTTTTGAACGCATCGTGCAAATCGCACCCATCCACGGAATCGTCGCGGCGGACCTCAACGGCGATGGCATCTGCGACCTCTTCCTCGCGCAGAACTTCTTCGGCCCGCAGATCGAGAATCCGCGCTACGACGGAGGTCTCGGCGACCTGCTTCTCGGAGATGGAAAAGGCGGTTTTACCCGCATTGAACACCGCAAGAGCGGCATCCTCATCACTGGCGATATGAAGAGCGCCACGCTCGCCGACTGGAACGGCGACAACCGTCCCGACATCGCAGTGACCCGCAACAACGAGACCGCCGTCGCTTTTGAAAACAAAGCCGGCAACTGGGTCCGCGTGAACATTTCCGCCGCGAAAGCTCCTGGCGCGCGGGTGACGCTCACGCGCGGCACCCTAAAGCAAACTGCGGAACTCGCCGCAGGCTCCGGCTACCTCAGCCAGAGCATCAGCGCTGCATTCTTCGGACTCGGCGACGCTGCGACGGCAGGAAAGGTCCGCGTCCAATACGCTGACGGCACTGCCGCCGAGGCGGACTTCGACGGCAAGGCCGGCGTGGTCAACGTCAAGGCCGCAAAGTAATCGCAATCCAACGAAAGGGCGGGGCCTGTGAAAACAGACCCCGCCCTTTTTTCGTCTGGATGGATCATTTGATACGTTACGCCTCGCGCACAAACACCAGCCCGTCGGCATCCAATTGCAGCGTGTCGCCGGCGGTCGTGAGCGGGACTTTTGTTTTCCCGATGAGAATGGCCTGCACCAGCGGTGCGGAAATTCCCGTGCGCGTCGCGGATGCGATTTCTTCGGGCGTGAGCCCTGCGAAAAACCCAAGTTTCACGGAGATGCTTGCAATGCGTCCGACGGCTTTGGGATCGCCGTCAGCGGCTGCGTAAAATGGCTGGTCGTCCGTGGTCGTGAGAAGTTCATCCGCGCCTGCAAATACGTTCAGCGCGAAGTTGCTGTTTACCCATCGCCCGGCCACCACGATGCTCTTCACCGAGGCATCCGGATTCGCGCTGCCGACTTGGAAGTCGGCGTTCCGCATATCGCCGCCGATGGTGATTTTTCCGATCGCGGGAACCTTGGAATTGCCTCCGCGGTCGTCCACTTGAATCGTCGCCCGAATCTCGGCATCAATGCCGTCGGTGATGGTGAGAGAACCGAGTTGGCCGCCAATGCGGATGCTTCCGGTGGCCGCCGGATCAGGATCCGTCGTCACCTGGGTCCGGCCGAGAAATCGCCCGCCGATCGCGATGCTCTTTGCGGAGCCGAAAATGTCGATGGTCGGGCCCGATGCTTCCTCTCCGCCCTGCACGTCGCCACCGACGGTCATGCTGCCGAGTGCGAGCGCTTCCACGGCACCGTCACGGCTCGTCAGAATATTCCCGGTAATTTTCAGCGCAGTGAGGGTGCGTGCCGAAATCTGGCCACGGAGATCTCCGCCGATGTTGATGAACGCCACCTTTTCATCCACGAGGATCCTTCCGCTGAGCTCGCTCGCGCCCTGCGCGACATCACCGCCGATCTTGATCCCGGCGGAGCTCCCGCCGATCTCGATGGAGCCCGTCCTTCCACCCCCCGCGAACCCGGAAAGACTGCCGCCAACTGTGATTTTTCCAACGCTGCCGGTCGTCTGGATGCTGCCTTCCTGATTCTCTCCCGAGGCGGAAATGAGATCGATCCTTGCGGTGAGTGAGCCGCCGATCTTGACGGTCCCGATGGCCTTCTTTCCAAATGCGCTGAACGCGAGGACTTCCGCGAGCACGTCGCCAGCCACCGTCAGCTTCCCGAGATTGGTCGTGGAAATATTGCCACTCGCCGCCTCACCCGCACCGAGCGTCGTTGCGGAAATCGCCTTCGTGAATGGTGCGGAAAATCCGCCGAGGTCTCCGGAAACTTTCACCGTCCCCAGCGCGACCGAGGAAATGAGTTCGCCGATTTCCGTCAGGTTGTTTCCCTTACCGGCGGCGATCTTCGCAGTGATTGTGATATTTGCTCCCGCGCCGATGGATGTGGCGCCGCCCGAGAAAGCGATGCGGCTCAGCACCGCGCCGAGGCCGTCGCGAGAGACCGCAAATTCATAGAGGTCATTGGACAGGCGGCCTTTGCTGGTCTTGATCGTCACGAGGTCGCCGTCGCCGTCGGTGTAAGTCGCAGTGTTCGGTTTCGGAAACGAAACGATGCCTTCGAGAACCGGCTGCCAGCCTTCCTCAAACGAGCCATCCGTATCCGTAGTGACGAAGCGCACGGTATCCACGGGGCCGGACACTTTCGCCGCCACGCCCGCGGCATCTGACGCGCCGAAAAACGAGAAGCGCGCGATCGTCCCGATCGTTCCGAGGTTTTTCACGGCGAGCGTGTTCTGGCCGAGTTCATTCGCAGAAGCCGTCACCGGAGAATCTCCGCCAATCCGGATCGCTGCCTCGCTAAATCCATGCATCACATTCCCCCGAATCAAAACCGGGGCATCGGCGAAAAAACCACCGCCCACGTGAATCCCGACAGCCGCCGCGCCTGCGGTGAAAGTGTTGTTCTCCACCGTCGCACGCCCGCCGAGATTTGCCTGCGCGGGCGCGGTGAGTTCGATCGTCGAATTGGCGAACGTATTCCCGCGAATGATCTCCCGGCTGTCCACCGTCAGAGCGAGCGTCACTCCGGTAAGCGTGTTGTTTTCAAACGTCCGGGAACCTCCGCCCGTGCTGGAGATCGTTCCGTTTGAGAAAGTGTTTTCCGAGAATGTCATCGAGGCATTGCCGGGGATTGAAATCGAGCCTTCAATCGTATTGCGGGACAAAGAGAACGCGTCACTCGCATTGCCGAAAACCGCAGAGTCGCCTGCGCCGCCGATCAAGTTATCCTCGAACACACCGGCGACTTCACCGCTCATTCGGACATCCATCACGTTGGCCTCAAACCGGCTCCGGATGAGCTCGAACCTACGCACCGAGCCGTCGGAAGGGTCCGAAACGAGCACCGCTCCTTTTGTAATGTCGGTGTTCCCCGTAACCGTGAAACCATTGATCAGCACATGATCCGCGGTGACCTTGAAACCGCTCGTAGCGCTGCTGATGGTGCTTTGCGACGCAGGTGGCGTCGTGCCGATGTTCAGTTTATTCCCGTCGATTCGCACCGCCTTGGAAAGAACTACCGATTCCGCGTACGTTCCCGGCGCGACACGGATCACGTCAAAAGCGCCAAAGTCGTCGAACCCTCCGGTGCTCGCATCCACCGCAGATTGAATCGTGGAAAACGCGTCCGTCCCAAACACGAGCCCGGTCGCAGCACCGCCAAAAAGCGAATTCACGCCCGGATTCCAAGTCACTGTATCGCCCGCGCTCAGCCCTGCTGGCGCGACGTCGGTGGTGACGACAAAGTCGGCGACCCCATCGACAAAGAACGATGCCGGTGCAATTCGGCTCTCAAGGATTTCAGCGGAAGGGTGAGGATTGCGCATCGTTTTCATAGCGCCGTTATAAAGGGAACTCAGGGAGTTGCAAGGATGCGCAGATTACAAGCTGAGTCCGCGCAAATCCTCGACCGTTGCAACTCCAGTCGTGCCGAGTTGATGGATGACCACTGAGGCGGCGGCGTTTGCGAGTTCAAGAGCTTCGGGAACTTCAGCACCGGCGGCAAGCGCGGCGCAGAGATTTGCGCTCACTGCGTCGCCCGCACCGACGATGTCGATTTCACCGCGGATCGGCAGAGCAGCAGCCCGGTGCGTCGCGCTTTCCGGCGTTGCGCCCACCATTCCGTTTTCGGCGAGGGTGATGAAAACGGGACGTCCGGTCTTCGTGGCGAGATTTGCCGCAGCATCTGGAACGTCGGTGAGGTCGCTCAAATCGCGGTCCATCAAACGACCTAATTCTTTGCCGTTCATCTTCATCGTGACCGGCGGCCAATCGCGAAGGCTGCGTCGGGAATCCGCTAGAATTGGCAGCGACGGATGCGCGCGTGCGATTTCCCCGAGTGCGTCGCGGACGGCCACAGTCACGACGCCAGTCTCCGCAACGTCGACCTGGTCCATGATTATAAATGCATCGACTTCCCCGGCGAGCGCACGAATGCCGCCGATGATTTTTTTCTCTACATCCGCCGGAGTGAGCGACCAGTTTTTCAAATCAAGCCGGCTCAGTTCTCGACCTTCAAGCATCGGCTTCGTGTAAGTAAACGTGCGGCGGTGCGGCGTTTCGACGAAGTGCTCAAGATGCACTCCGTGGAGCTTTCGCAACGCCTGCATGAGCTCGAATCCCTCGCCATCCCGGCCCGCAAACCCCACCACGGAAATACGCGGGATACCAAGGGCGACAAGATTGTTTACAATTGTACCCGCCGCCCCCGCCTGCGCGCGAACATTCGTGACATTGTGAACCGGCAGCCCCGTCTCAATGGAAGTTTCCGCGAGCGCGGGATCGATTTCGAGATAGCGGTCGAGGCACACGTCGCCGACCACCGCGATTCGGAGTTTGCAGTAACGGCCGGTGATTTGTTCGAAGCGCTCGCGGTTCATTCGGTGAAAGGGCAAGGACACTTACGCGAGTGTCTCGGCGAGTGGGAGTGAAATCTCCGCATCTGCGACCATCCGAATGAAGAGCGACGAGGTTTTCACGACCTGAATGAAGGGCGGTAGAACTTGCATCGTTTGAGAGAACCGCACCGGCGTAAGATCGAAACACTCGCCTCACTCCATATTCGAATCATTCCCTCTCAAATAAAACCTGCGAATTGTGGGAATTGAGGCGGGCTGGCTTTAGCTCAAAGTGCTCCAGCACGCGCACAAATTTGCTGTCGCCGCAGCCGGGCACGAGGCACTCGCGCTTTCCTTTCGGGCATTGTCCGTAGTGGCACACCATTCCGTGATAGCGCGTTGTCGCGGTGTCCACGAGATGGACGGAAAACACGTGGTGCGCGATGGAAAGGTTGGTGCCGAGGTCATTGAGGTCGTTGACCGTGGAGCTCACGAGTTTCCGGATGTCGGGCGCTCGCTCCGGCGTGGTGAGCCAGACGGCGATGTCAATGTTTGCGCACTCGTGGTAAATTTTGATGCGCTTGTTTCGCAGACGCGAAAAGCGTGGAACTTCTTTCCAAAGCGGCAGCGCGACAGAGCCAAAGAGGACGACTTTTTGCACCTCCGGCAGCGTTTGCAGACGCTGGGAAAGTGCGCGGGCTGCTTTGCGAAAATTCTCATGTCGCTTGAGTTGCTCGCGATCGGCTTCGGCGATCTCGCCGTGGCTTACGGGCGCGTTTTCGTCCGCTTCGCGGATGTGCTCGCCGAGGTTTTCGAGAGCGCTCTCATCTTCATCATCCGCAAGCAAGGCTTCGACAATCTCGAATGGATCGGGCGCGAGGCTGTGTTGTGCAGGGTGCTCGCTCTGCGCTGCAGCCGTGGCGTCATCGTCCACCGGCGCGTATGTGCCAAACTTGGCGAAGTAGCGATCCTCCAGCCATTCGAGCAGGAGCAGTCCCTTTCCGTCCGCCGCTTTCTTGTGTGCGTCGATGAGAGAATCGGCGCGCATCTCGAGGCCGATGGCCATCTGGACGTGCCGCTCGGAAAGAAGACCGCTGTCGCGGAAATCCCGCCATTGGCGTGGTGAATGATTGCGATGATGACGCGACATGACGTCGCCTTTTCGCTGATGTTCAGCGGCGATGTCAATCTGTCGAAAGGCAACCGCTACGCGGCAGCGGGCGCGGCGGCGGCGGCTTCAATCTCCGGCCAGACGGCGCGGGCAGACCAGTCGCCGAAACGTTCGCTGCCGATTCGCTCCGCTTTCCAACGGGTGAAAAGCGTGCGCAGTTCGGCGTCCATTTCGGTGTCCTTCACGGTCTCTTTATAGATACGGTTGAGCCGGGTGCTCGCCTCGTTGCCGCCGAGCCATACCTGATATCGGCCCGGTCCTTTGCCCACGAATCCAATCTCTGCGGCGTATGGTCGCGCGCAGCCGTTCGGGCATCCGGTCATGCGGATGATGACTTCTTCGTCTTTCAATCCGACGTCGGTTAGAGTCGCCTCGATACGGTCGATGAGGCCGGGCAAGTAGCGCTCGCTCTCCGCGAGACCAAGGCCGCAAGTGGGCATCGATGGGCAGGCCATGCTGGCGCGGCGGATGACGGTCGCTTGATTCTCCACGGGCACTCCATGCTCGGCGAGCAATGCGGTGACGGCGTCTTTTTGATCGGCTGGGATATTTGCCAGAATGATGTTTTGCTGCGGGGTGAGACGCACTTCCGGTTTGAACCGATCCACGACCGCGCGAATGCCGGATTTTTGGCGGCATGAGCCTTCATCTTTGATACGGCCCGCGAGAACGAAGATGCCGAGGAAAAGACGTCCGTCGGCCTGCGTGTGCCATCCGAAAAGGTCGCGTTGCGTCTTGAATTCCACAGGCTTTGCGGGCTCGAGCTTGAAGCCAACGCGCTGTTCGAGTTCGGCGCGGAACCACTCCACTCCTTTTTCCTCCAGCACGTATTTGAGACGCGCGTGTTTACGGTCGGTGCGGTCGCCGAAATCGCGATGCACCGTCAGCACACCACGCGAAATCTCGACGAGCTTGTCGGGCGTGATGAAGCCGATGATATCGGCGAGACGCGGATAGGTCATCGTGTTGCCGTGGGCGCGACCGAGGCCGCCGCCGACGGAGAGATTGTAACCCGCGAGCGTGCCGTCTTCCGCCGGGATAGCGGTGAAGCCGAGATCGTTCGTGAGGATGTCCACGTCATTCGTTGGCGCGATGGCGAAGGCGGCCTTAAATTTACGCGGCAGATAAGTCGCTCCGTAGAGCGGGTCCACGAAGTTCTTGTTCTCAGGCTCTTCGAGGTTGAGCTGCACACCCTCGACCCAGATGGAATGATAAGCCTTCGTCTTCGGAAGGAGTGCTTCGCTGCACCGGATTGCGTCGGCATTCACCTGCTTGCCGAGGGTATTCATCACGGGCGTCGCCGGGGCCATGACGTTGCGGTTCACGTCGCCGCAAGCAGCGAGCGTGTCCATCATGGCTTCGTTGATTTTCTTCATGAGCGGCCCGAGCCCGGACTTCACGACGCCGTGAAACTGAAAGCTCTGGCGCGATGTGAGGCGCAGTGTGTTGTTGCCGTATTGCGTCGCGAGGTTGTCGTAAACCGCGTAGCCATCCGAATTCAGAACGCCGCCGGGAATGCGCCCGCGGATCATGAACATGAACTTTTTGCCCGTCTTGCGAAGATCGCGGTCATCCTGCTGGTAGATGCCGTGGAACTTCATGAACTGCTGATCGTCGTCGGAAAAGCGATCCACCGTCGTATCCGCAAGCGTCGCCGCGAGCGTGCCGGCGAGGGTCGGGATTGCAGTTTTGATTTCCTCGTTGTGGGTCGGTTTTTTTGCGGCAGGTGCCGGTGCTGTTTCTGTGCTCATGGACTTGTTATACTACGATGGATGTTGGTGCTTTAGATCTCGAAATCTTGTTCTACGCGAATCCGCGGACGGAGGAACTCCAGAATCTGCGCGACGCTTTCAGCGATGTTCTGTTTGTCGGTCGCGACGGTGACTTCGGCGCTTTCCGGTGCTTCATAAGGCGCGTCGATCCCGGTGAATTCCTTGATTTCTCCAGCGCGCGCCTTTTTGTAGAGGCCCTTTGTGTCGCGCTGCTCGCAGACTTCCAACGGCGCAGAGACGTAGATTTCAAAGAAGTCGAGACCCGCTTCGCACGCGATCTCTCGGGCCCGGCGACGGTCATTTTGATACGGCGAAATAAACGCGGTAACGACGACGACTCCGGCGTCGGCGAGGAGCTTGGCGGTCTCGGCGACGCGGCGGATGTTCTCCACGCGGTCTTCGGGCGAGAATCCGAGATTGCTGTTCAATCCATGGCGGATGTTGTCGCCGTCGAGGATGTAGGTCTGGATGCCGAGGTTGAAGAGCTCGCGTTCCAGCGCGTTGGAAATCGTGCTCTTGCCGCTGCCGCTAAGGCCGGTGAGCCAGATGACTGCGCCTTTGTGGCCGTTGCGAGCGAAGCGCTGCCCTTGCGAGACGTTGCCTTCGCTCCAAAAAATGTTCGCCGATTTTGGCTGCGCGCGGTCCGTGTATTTGCCGCCGAAAATGATGCCGCCGCCGCCGACCTGACGCCCATCGAGGAGAACGAAGCGACCGAGCAGCGCGTTGCGGTCGGCGTTATCAAAAGCGAGTGCACCGCGGACTTGAATGGTGACTTCCGCGACGTCGTTGCGGGCGATGTAGCCGCGCTCTCCGGAGATGGTTTCCAGCGTGGAAGCATCGATGATGCGCTCGATGCTCACAATTTCCGCGTCGAGCTCCTGCGTGGTGAGTTTCAGTTTCGAGCGCTGCCCGATGTTGAGGTTCGTCTTCCCCATCCAGAACAGCCGCGCTTTGAAACGATTCGACTCGATCGGCGCATCGGTCTGGTGCGAAGCAATGTGACCGCGCTCGACAAAGATCTGCTCCGTGAGCGTGATGCCAACACTCTCCCCGGCACGACCGCCGGTTTTTGCCGGGGCGTTCCACACTTCGATGCTCTTGATGACACCTGTTTTGTTGCCCGGTGAAAAAAGGAGCGTGTCGCCGACTTTCAGCGAACCAGCCTCGATGCGCCCCGCGAGGATGCGGCGATCGTCAAAACGGTAGATGTCCTGAATCGGAAAACGTAGCGGTTGCTCGGTGAGCGACTTCGGAAGCTCGAAGGTGTCGAGCATGTCCGTGATGGTCGGACCGGTGTACCACGGCATCTCGTCCAATCCCCTATTCGAAACATTGAAGCCGTTGCGCGCGCTGATGGGCACGAACTGCCGGGCTTCCATGCCGATTTCCTTGAGGAAAGCGCTGTAATCGCGCGTGACCTGGTCGAACACATCCTGCCGGTAATCCACGAGGTCCATCTTGTTTACCGCGACGACGACCTGACGGATTCCGAGCAACGAGAGCAGGTATCCATGGCGCTTCGATTGCTCGCGAATGCCTTCATTTGCAGCGATGAGGAGCACCGCGGCATCGGCGCTCGCAGCACCGGTGATCATGTTTTTCAGAAACTCTTTGTGGCCCGGCGCGTCGATGATGACGTAAGGACGCTTCGCCGTGCGGAACTGAATCTGCGTGGTGTCGATGGTGATATTTTGCGCCTGCTCTTCGAGAAGCGCATCAAGCAAGAACGCATACTCGAACTCCATCCCCTCTTCTTTGCATGCCGCCTGGATCTGCTCCACTTTGCCATCGGGCAACGATTTCGTGTCGTAGAAAATGCGGCCGATGAGCGTGGATTTACCGTGGTCCACATGGCCGACGAAGACGACCCGAAGACGGCGAGTTTGATCGATGGAAGCTTGCATAAATTGAGAAAGGTCAGCGAAAGTAGCTCGGAAAAATGTATTGTCTATCGGAAAAATAGACAATCTTCAACTTCAAGGTGTGGGTGATTGCTGTTCACGGCAAAAAGGCTCCGGTGAATATGCTCAACTGCCGTTTGCTCAGGACCCTCTTTATGCCGTTCATCTTTATGCCGAAAAGGATTCGTTTATTCGGCATAAAAATGGTGGGCAGAAATACGCTGCAAGGCCCGACTCGTTTCGCCAAATAAAAAACCTCCACCCATTTCTGAGTGGAGGCT
The DNA here is from genome assembly GCA_043755735.1 of Verrucomicrobiaceae bacterium. Classification (GTDB taxonomy): domain Bacteria; phylum Verrucomicrobiota; class Verrucomicrobiia; order Chthoniobacterales; family Chthoniobacteraceae; genus SXWH01. The sequence goes on from JAYUSJ010000177.1 coordinate 16,658, forward strand.
TTAAAAAATGATTATTTCGCGGTTTTATACGCCGTCGCTGCCGATTGCCTCGACCGGGCAGCCTTCCATGGCCTCTTTGCAGAGCGCGGCTTCGGCATCGTTTTCGGGCTGCTTGTAGAGGAAGCTGTGTCCCCCGTCGTCGTTCCGCTTGAAGTTTGCGGGAGCGGTTTCGCGACAGAGGTCGCAGTCGATGCACTGGTCATCCACGTAGAATGGGCCAGAGACGTTTTCAGGATATTTGTTCGCTTGATCAGCCATAAGAAATTGGGCGGGCAAATTAGCGGTAAGGATGCGAAGGGCAACGCAAATTTTTGTCCTTCCTCCTCAGAAATCAAATTTCCCGCTCGCTTTGCGGAAACTTCGGGGGCCGGGCGACGTGCTTTCCGCATGCCTGCCCGGCCCCGAGATGTTTAGTGACGGTGGTGTTCCGCCGGTTAATTGTGTGAACCAATTGCCACGAGGTCTTCCATATCCGCAGCCTTCTTGATGAGGTGCTCGAATGGATGCTCACGCTTGCGCAGTGCGCGGCGGAGCTTGGCGAGCGCCATGTTTTGGAGCTGGCGGATTCGTTCGCGGGTTACGCCGAACTTTTCGCCGACTTCCTCCAGCGTGCGTGCGTTTCCGCCGTCGAGGCCGAAGCGGGCCATGATGATTTTGCGCTCCCGGTCATCGAGCACGTGGAGGAGGTCTGCGATTTCCTCCTGCATATTTTTGTCGGAGAGGTTTTCCGCAGGGTCCACTGCGTTGTCGTCGCCGACGATCTCGCCGAATTGCGTGCCGTCCTCTTCACTCATCGGTGCATCCAGCGATGCAGGGCGAATGCTGACGGTGCGGAGCTGGGCGAGCTTGGCGGCACAGATGCCGACTTCCTCGGCGAGTTCGTCGTCGGTGGGCTCCCGTCCGAGTGCCTCGCTCATGCTGATGGCGACGCGCCGGATTTTGGAGATTTTATCCACCAAGTGAACGGGCAGGCGGATGGTCTTGGACTGATTCGCCAGCGCACGCTTGATGGATTGCTTGATCCACCAGGCCGCGTAGGTCGAGAGCTTTCCGCCCTTGGCCGGGTCGAAACGCTCCACCGCCTTCATGAGGCCGATGTTGCCCTCCGAGATGAGGTCCATGAGCGGGAGTCCGATGTTGCCGTAGTCATGGGCGATTTTGACGACCAGGCGAAGGTTCGCCTTAATCATCGTTGCGCGGGCTTCCTTGTTGCCCCGCTTGATTTTTGCGGCGAGGATGATCTCCTCCTGGACGGTCAGGAGCGGGGTCTTCCCGATCTCGCGCATATACTGTTTGAATCCGGCATCTGAGTCTTCGAAACGTGACATATAATTACCCTGGCTTTCTTGTTTTTTAGCAGCCCAGTTGTGGGTCGCCTTGGTTTGTTTGTTTCTTTT
>JAYUSJ010000178.1:0-5394 GCA_043755735.1 Verrucomicrobiaceae bacterium
TGGGTCGTTGCGGATGCCGCTGTCCTTATCCACGGTCACTTGGTAGCGCTCCATGAGCCATTCGAGGGCGGGCTTGCCGTTCACTACGTAGTCGTAGGCAGCGAGCGGGATTCCGGAGAGGGTGAGGTGGGCGTTATAGACGATGGCGGTTTTATCCACGGCCTTGTCCTTGCGGGCAAAGGTCATCTTTTGCACGAGGAACGCAGTCGCCGGGTCCAGCGTCAGCGCGCCGGTGTGCTCGGCGAGGGGCCACGGCTCCACGCTCTCGTAATGGAGATGCCACTCCGCGAGCGCCCGCCCCGCCTTGCTAAAGGCCCAGAAATCCGCCGTCTCCCGCGTGAATGGGATGCGCGGGAGCATCTTCTTCAAATCGCTGGCAAACCGCGCCCGATACTCGGGGAAATGTAGGATGTGTCCGTGAGCTCAGAGCGGGAGTTCAAGCATTTCCTGCTGTGCATCAGGAATGAATTGAAGAAATCTTTTGATGCGCCCCGGTTGCGCCCAATTGCATGTCCCCTCCACGCTTAGTGACTTGAGGTAACTTTCGATATTCGAGTTCTCCATCTGATCGAGTAACTCCTCTGCCTCGGCAAGCGAACAACATGGGATGAATGCTTGCATCGCTTGGTTCGCTTGCCAAGGCTTGCCGTTGTAGCTGCCGAAAATGCGCGGGCGAAAGTTCGACTTGCCGTAGGCTTCCCAAACTACTTTGAAGGGAGCGAAGTTGTATTCCCCAACGCCAAGGCAAGCCCACCAGATGCCGCGCTTCATCAAAGCGTTGAGCATCGTTCCTTTACGAGCGAGCAACTTGGCTTTCTGGGTGGAGAAGTATGCGGCAAGTGTCGGAATTGAGCGCAAGTGCGTCTCGTCAAGCGGACGACCGGTCTGCTCATGATATGGTAAAACGATGTACTTGCGAGGTGAGGGCGCGACTTCCCGAAAACACTCTTTGGTGATAAGCGGGAATAGAAAGTCCAATGGCACATCCGCAGGAATAGCGTCGAAGATGAAAATGTCATTCGCACCGCAAGTGTTGACGCCTTGTCGAGGCTTTTGATTCTCCCGCACCGCAATACTCGTCAGGCGCGGTGTCTGCTCGAACTCAAGTGCAGAATCGAAAACAGCCAACGGCGCATTGGCATTGCCGATGGGGGCGGCAAAACGCTTAGTCCATCCGCTGCCAGACTCAACTTGATAGGGAATCGGGTAGCTCGCAACCGCATCGCGTTCAAAACGCACTGCTCCAAATCTTGTAGCCACATCAGGAAATACTTTTGTTTCGTTAAAGGCCCAAATTCCCGTCGGCCTAAAAGTTGTGTCGCCAATCGAATATCTGCGAAACCCAGAATGAGCACCATCGTTTTGAAACAGCGACAGCGGCAAAAAGAAAATTCCCTCACCGTGAGCCTCTAGGTTGTGCTTCATTGCGACAGCGAGCACGAGCGCAGAGAAGTCAACTCGCGCACAGCCAAGCAAGAGCAACTGGTTGTCATCCACAAGGCCGTTGGCAATGAACGCACTCTTGAGGCTTTCCCGGTAAGGAGAAGGCAAGTCGTTGAAGTTTGCCCACGGAGGATTCCCAACCAGCACATCAAACTTCCGGTTCGGGTTTTCCAATACGATGTCAGCACAAACGGTGTTCCGCTTCGGAAAGGCCCGCTTGTATTTGAACTGAAACGATTCGTGGAATTCCCGCAGAAATGCGGCCTCTCGTTCAATCAGGAAAAGCCGCGCGAGCATCGCATCATCCACATCCACCCCATCCTCACTCGCGACATCAACAAACGCGTGAGCGAACACGCCACGCCCTGCGGTCGGGTCGCAAATCGTCGCGCCCTGCGCCCACTTGGACACAAAGCCGCTCTCGCGCACGAGCCACTTGGCCCAGCGCAAAGGGGTCATCACCGCCCCAACGGGTTTATCGTGTGAACTGGAAACGCGCATATCCGCCGTTCTTGAACGCTTCGATGGCCTCGATTCTTTTCTGAGCGTCGCGTCCGACGCGCTGGTAGTGCTTGATGGCAAGGTCGGTGAAGAAATCGTAGAAACGGTTCATGTCCCGATCCCATTCAATTTCGTCCCAGACTTGATTGATGGTGTAATTCAGTCGGACTTGGCCCGTGCCGAGATTCTCGATCCGGTAGGCATTCACCGGCAGAGCAGTGAACGGCGCGACGCGAATGTATTCCAAATCCCTCGCATCCGAATCCGCCCCTGACTGGTTGTGGCCGAATTCGGCGATGATGAACTGCCCTCGGTCATTCGCGAGGAACTTGAGCAAGTTGCCGACGGCGCAAATACCGCCGTCAGAGTATTTCGTGCTATCGAGATCCTTCGTCTTTACGTCAATGCCGACGACACAACCCTCAATCTTGAAAGCGAAATCGAAAATCGTCCGCCTTCCGGGCAATTCTTCCGGCGACCATCCACAGCGTGAACAGATGCCTTCCCAATTCTGCTTGATGCGATGCTCAATCATCGCGCCAAACGCACGGGAATCCTCGCGAGCTGCAATCCCGGATCGCAGTTCTTGAAACAGCTTGGAAAGCTCGTCTTCAAGCTTGTTTGAGATGTCGCGCAAATTCATATTTCTTGGTAATTTTGTAGGGAATGCCTTAACGGAAATGCCCGAGCCTTTATCTGCGAACTCCTTCGAGTTCTAAGTTGTGATTGATGTGTGGCGCTAATCTTGTTGGCGAGAATAAACTCGGTGAGCACGTCTTTAATGGCGTCGTCTTGGTGCGGCTTTGGGGTTTTGCGGCTGCGGAGGGCGAGGTCTTGCGGGCGCTTGGGGTCGAACTTCGACCAGTCCTCGGGGCTGTCGTCGAGGTCTTGGACGCGGAGGCGGGTGACGGGCTTGGACTGGTGGGCGAGTGCGTGCTCGGCGTTTGCGCCCCATTTATCCGTGGTGGAGACGATCATGCAGGAGGTGAAGAGGGACTTCCCGGAGGCGGTGAAAAAGGAATCAATGTCGCCTTTCGCCAGAATGTGGTCGGGGAGGTAGAACTTGCACTGGATGGCGCAAAATTGATGAACGCCTCCGCGTTCACCCTGCGGGCTGCCTTCGGCAGTCTATCTCGCTCCGCTCGATTCGCCGGTCGCGCGCTCTTCGGAAACGAGGTCTATGCCGATATCGCCGACGTTCCCTTTCTTCGGGAACTCATTCCACATCCAGACGTTGGAGAACCGCTCGGCATAGATGGGGTCGAGCTCAAGATAGCGGCAGATGAGGCGCTCGAAGCGGTCGCCGAGTTCGCGGTTGTGAACTTTGTCTTCGCGGAACTGAGCGAGAATGGTGTGGATGGTCTGCTTCATGGATTGCGGCGCGGGGTGTAGAGATGGGGCGGGGTCTTTGCAGGTAGCGGCGAAAGTTTACGAATCGGCGATACGTTCGCCAACGGAGTGGGACGCGCGGCGCGAGCTGAACCGGAGCTTCTCCTCGCGCTGCTTGGCTCTTCTTTCGCACTTCCGGTGGTTTGCGGCCTTTGCTGAGGTTCTTCGTCTTTACGGATAGAACCGCTCAGGACGGCGGGCTGCGATGCTGCGGTTATGCGCTACAACTTGGCGGCTCGCACGCGAATGAAGCGTGCGTTTACGCCCTGCGGGACGGTGTCGCGGAAGGTGACTTGCTCGATGCTGTTGCCGAGGTCCGTGGCGGTGCCGATTTGCTCGGTGGTCGGTGCCCATGGGCCGCTGAGGCTGTCGGTGGTTTCGATGGTGTAGGTCACGTCGAGCGTTTTGTGGCGGCGGGTGAATGTGATCGTGAGGAATTTGTCCGCACCGACGGCTGTCGTTCCCCCTACGGAAAGCGCGAAGTTGTCGCCGATGCGGGCGTTTTTGCCGAAGGCGTATTCGCCGAGGTTGTTTAGTCCGTCGCCATCGGCGTCGGCTGCGGGGCCGGCTAGGATGGTGTTCACGGTGCCTGCGGGGTTTGGTGGCGATGGGAGATAGACTTCGGCGTTGCTGAAATGATCCCAGCGCCAGCCGTCGTAGTGATGGGCGAAGTCGGCATCGCCGGTGGTCGGTGACCCGTTCACCGCTCCGCCTAGCGCCCAGTGCGTCGGGGCATCGTAGGTAGCGAAATTCGGCGCGGTGTTGCGCACGACGAGACTGCGCCCGCCCGCGACCGATGGCGGGAACCACGTGGGGTCGTAGCTGAAATCGAGGACGACTTCGCCGACGCCATCCACGAGCTGGATCGTTTCGCCGGAGTTGTCGAGGTTCCCCGAAAAGACGCCCGCGATTGTCACACCGGGGTAGCGCAGCGCGAACGCGGCGGAGTTGCTCACGAGGATGATGCGCCCGCCTGCCGGAAGCGAAGTCGGCGTGGTGAATGCGAACGTGATTCCTTTTTCGAAATGGCAGCCGTTCAGCTCCAGCGCCGTGGCACCGATATTTTGCAGCTCGATGAATTCAAACTCGCTCGCGCTCACGCCGGGGATCGCGGCGCTCTCCGCTGGCGTCGGCGTGGTCGGCGCAAACATCAGCTCGGTGATTCGGAGCTGCTGTTGCGCGGCGGTCGGCGCGGCGGTGTAGGCGTTTGTCACCACGAGCATTCCGGTGGCATCGCGCAACTCGATCGTCTCGCCGCGCGCAGAGAGTTGGCCGTTGTAGCGGTCCTGCACTTGCAGTTGCTGCCCGCCGGTCGGGCCATCCGTGCGTGCACGGAATGCGAGCGCATTGGGCGATGCGTAGATGCTGCCGCCTGCGGGAATCACGCTGCCGGGATCAAACGTCATCGTCACCGCGCCGCCGAGCGTCCAGCCCGAGATGTCCGCGACGAATGCGCCGGGATTCGTGAGCTTAATATATTCCTGCTCTTGATTGCCGGATGCCGGATTGAAATCAACCGCACCAATCGCGACCGCAAAAGTCGCGGGTTGCGCGTTGGGGATGATCTGATTTCCGGGAGCTCCACTCGCGACGGAGTAAGTCGTGAAAAGGTCCGTGCGGCGCTGCGGGAAGAAGTTCAGCACGCCCGCAAGCTGGCTCGATACGCTGCCGGGGACGTTTGGCGAAAGGAGCGCCCTCGTGGAGGCCATCTGGCGGATGCTCCGTTGGAACCCGACGTGGCGCGGCTTTGCCAAACACGGCGACATCCTGCGCGATAAAAAGGGCAGCTCCGTGCGAAAGAAAAAGGCGTGTATCGCGTGTGTGCGGCTCCTTTTTATAGACATCTGGCGGCTCAAAACCGGGCGCACCACGCTGGAGGCCATCGGGCTCAAACCCAAGCCCGTGCAGCCCGAAGCCACGCTCTCCAGCGACGAAGAAGCCATCGCCGCATAACCCACTTTCACTTTCACCAATCGTGCAAAACCTTTCAAACGGTGGATTACCCGATCGAAGCCCTGCAGCTGGTACGCGTGCAAACGAGTATCGTCGGTTTAGTGTGGT
>JAYUSJ010000179.1:0-18045 GCA_043755735.1 Verrucomicrobiaceae bacterium
TTCCGAGCCATCGCCTACCTCAAAACCGCCCGCCTCGACCTCAACCTCCCCTCCCTCAAACCCTCATGATTTTCCCCACACCGAACAGCGTAGAACCCTTTTTCTTCGCTGCCAGCAATAGCTCTTCGGTCCATTCCGGCAATATCCACGGGCTATCTGTGACGACACTCCGCGCCTGATTCTCCGTTACATTTCCTCGCCGAAAAGAAAGCAGGACATCCCAAAGTTTGCCGAACGATTCGCTTTGAAGGCGCGGGTCTTCCAGCAACCGAGAAATCGTCTTCGGCTGGCTATACCCCATCAACCACTCAGGTAACATCTTGGAAAATCCCCGCCGAGTGAACCCAAACTGGAGGTATATCGTTCCGAACCATTCCTGCGCACCCTCATCCCCAAAAATATGCCGCAAGCGATAGTGCCGACAACACTTCTCCAGCAATGCTTTCAACTCAGGGCGTGGATGACCGTTTCCGAGAAACATCAGGTCAGCGTTTGATGCAGAAAGTTGAAACCCGTCACGCACCGCAGGCCATATCTGCCCCTCGCTGGCCTGACGTCGTGCCACATAGACAACCGCCAAAAGAAATCGCAGTCCAAACTCCGGTCGCTGCTGCTGCAAAGCGACGGTCACCTCGCCGTATTGCGCCTGCTGCAACTCCACGAGACGCTCTCGACAACAAGCGTCATTAGCCACCTCGCACAATGAGAGGAAGTCCTGGGAAGCTTGGATTTCTGAGATGAGTTGAGGCAAAGGCATCGGGAAACTTGAATGGCTTAACGGTATTCGCTGCGAAGGTGAGAGTAAGCTTCGAGCGGATTCCAAGAAGAAGGGAGAAGTGAGGACCAGTTCATTCTATTTCATAAAAGTGGCGTCACCAAGGCCTCCGAACGCAGTGAAGTCAAGACTGCGCTGTGTCACTGCGCTGTGTCACCTTCCTTCACTACTCCATCCGCGGGGGCACTTCGCCGCCGGAGAATTTCACTTTCATTTCCAGCGTGCCGCCGAGGGCTTTTACGATGAAGAGAGGGTGTCGAGTTTCATGTTGTCGGCAATCACCCCTGGGGGAGATTTCCAAGCATGAACACGGCTGCTACGAAATTGCCAGATTGGAGCGATTTGCCCGCTGAAATTGTCTGCCAAGGCTCGGGAAGTGCCGGGATTGCCAGAGCGGTTGCTGCGCTTTATCCAGCTAGAGATGGCGATGAATGATCGGCGGCGGCGGCAGAGCCCTGCGGCTCTGGCCCTTGTAAAGCGGGCACGCGAGTTGGTGGAGGCTCGCAAGGCGGAAGTCACAGAGCGCGCGGTGGCGATGCAGGAGTTTCACACGAACTACGCGGAGATCGTAGACGCGCTCCAATCTCCGACAATGCTGCTGGCTGTTTTGGATACGAACGTCGTGCTTGCAGGGAAGTGAGCCGCACACCCGCAGAGCCCCAATGCGGAGATCGTCACGCGCTGGATGGCGGGTGCATCAAGTTTGCGATGGTTCACTCTCGAGCTTGCCGCAGTATTTCAGCGACCAATCGGTCCGAGAGCCAGTATCCGTTCTCGCGCATTTGGAAAATGAAGGGGCGGACATCCGTGATGAGGCCGCGTGCTTTCGCCTCGATTAAAATTCGCCCGGTTCCCACGACATTGATGCCGTAGATTTCTCGGGCGATCTTCCGCGCTTTCGATTCGTCAATCAGTATCACGTCGGCTTTCAGCTCACGAGCCAGCGCGATTGCGGCGGCTTCCCCCGCATCAAGTAGGCTCTCCAAGATGGCGTCGGTTGGGTGCGACAAAGGTGTGATGAAAATCCGATCCGACTGAGCGATGCTGTTTGCGCCCGGTGCTTCTGTTCCGCCAGCTTCGAGTTCCGCTTTGACTGCGACCGGGATTGTGATCGTTCCAAACAACTCGCGGAGCAAATCCAGCCTTCCGATTCCAGCAAGGGAGATGAGTGGTCCCGTATTTGAGACGACGCTCATTTCAGCGGCGTGGCGAACTCAGCAGCCAACTCCGCCTCATTGAGCTCCACGCTGGCGACACCCCATTGCTTGCATGTAAGCAGGAACTCGATGCGGGAGATGCCCGCCATTTGCGCAGCCTGGCCGCTGGAGAGCCGCCCGATTTCAAAGAGCTTCATCGCCGAGGCAACACGCGCATCGTGCGCGAAATGGGCTTCATCCGTGCCCAAGGCAGGCAGCCAACTAGTTGGATATTCGATGACGAATGCGCTCACAAATCAAACGGTAGCACAGCGGGATGCGGCGCGGCAAGCTACTCGTCCGCCGCCTGCTTGGTCTTCACCGCCGCTGCGATCTTCGCCTTGGTCGGCTTTTCGGCGCGCGGGGCGAACTCGAAGTTCACTTTGCCGCCTTCTCCGAGGACGAGGAAGGCCTTGAATGCGCGGCCCGTGCGGGAGCTGACGAAGCCGTTGATGAGACCGGTTTTGCCAGTCTCCAGAAACTTGATCGCGTCGCTGCGCGTGAGCGTTTTCTTCAGGATGGTTTTGCCCATGCGGAAGGTGCATTTCTTCGTAGGCAACTGGTCGCAGACGAATGCGCTTTCGGTCTCGAAAATCTGGCCGTCGGCGCAGACGCGGCATTTGCCGAGCGGCTCGGGATCTACGTACACGGCGGGTGCGCCGTCTTCGCCGGTGCCGTCGTCTTTCGGGAAATCGAACGTGGTTTTCCACTCTTCGCGGTCGAGCTTGATGACGGCCTTGAAAGTGCGCCCCATCTTGTTGCGGAAGCCTTCGAGCGGGCCAACTTTTCCTTCGCTGAGGAGCTTGATGACTTCCTCGCGCTCGAGTTCGCGGCTGGCGATGGTTTTCCAGATCGTGAGTTCGCAGCCCGAGCATTTGTAGCTGCGGAATGTTTCGTTGAAAATACTCTCCCCGCACTTGGGACATGCGACTTCGAGGGGCTTGAAGTTGCCCTGGATTTCGCCGCCTTGATGGCCTTTCACCTTTGCGACGATGTCGCCGGTGAGGCCGCGGATTTCCTGCATGAATGCGGCGCGAGAGAGTTTACCGCGCTCCATCTGGCGAAGCTTGAACTCCCACTCGCCGGTCATGGCGGGCTGCGTGAGCGAGTCGGCGTGAAGGTTGCGCAGAAGGGTGATGAGCGAGATGCCTTTTTGCGTGACGACGAGGTCGCGTCCGTCGCGGATGATGTAGCCTTCGGTGAGAAGGCCTTCGATGACTTGCGCGCGGGTGGCCGGTGTGCCGAGGCCGCGCTCGCTCATGGCTTCGCGAAGTTCTTCGTCATCGACGAGCTTGCCTGCGCCTTCCATGGCGGAAAGGAGCGTGCCTTCGTTGTAGCGCGCCGGTGGTTTGGTGAGGCTCTCTTTTACCTCGATGGCGACGGTCTTGGCCTGCTCGCCCGCGTTCACGGGAACGATGGCTTTTTCGCTATCCACGCCCTCGGCTTCCTTGCCATAGACGGCCATCCAGCCCGGATCGACGATGATGCGGCCGGTCGTTTTGAACGCCTCGTTTTCCACCCGCGTGATGCGCGTGGTGTCCTGAAATTGCGCGGCTGGATAGAAGACGGCGATGAACCGTTTTGCGACGAGTTCGTAGATGCGCTGCTCTTTGTCATCGAGCCCGCTCGGCGGCGTGCCCGTCGGCACGATGGCAAAGTGATCGCTCACTTTCGCGTTGTTAAAGATGCGCTTGTTGGGATGGACCCAGCCCGCCTGCATCGCTTTGCCGGCGTGGCGCGCGAGCTCCCCGGAGAACGATCCCATCACGCTCTTCGCCTGCGGGATGTGGTCCTCGGGCAAGTATCTGGAATCGGTTCGCGGATACGTGAGAACCTTGTGTTTTTCGTAAAGTGCCTGCGCGATTTGCAGCGTCATCTTTGCGGGAAATCCGAAGCGTCCGTTCGCATCGCGCTGGAGCGACGTGAGGTCGTAAAGCAGCGGCGAAAGCTGCGAGGCGGCTTTCTTTTCCTCGGTGATGATGCCCGGCTTGTTGGCGCACTTTGCGGCGATGGCGTCGGCTTTCGCTTTCTCCCAGATGCGCTCGGCCTTGGCCTGCTCATCATTCGCGGCTTTCGCGTCGAACTTCTCGTCGAACCACCGACCGCGATAAACGCCCGCTGTGACGTCGAAATCGCCAATGACTTCAAAATACGTGCGTGCCTCGAAAGCGCGGATCTTTTCCTCACGCTCGGTGAGGATCGCCAGGGTCGGCGTTTGCACGCGTCCGGCCGTCGTCTTCAAAAAGCCGCCGCCGCGTGAATTGAAAGCCGTGAGTGCGCGGGTGGAGTTGATTCCCACGAGCCAGTCCGCCTCGCTGCGCGAAGTCGCGGCGTCGGCGAGCGGCATCATCTCCGCATCGCTCCGTAGCGAGCCGAAAGCGTTCTTAATGGCATCCGGCGTCATGCTTTGCAGCCACAGCCGCTGGATGGGCTGCTTCGCCGAAGCCGCACGCATGATATTCCGGAAAATGAGTTCCCCTTCCCGCCCGGCGTCGCACGCATTGATGATATCGGTGACGTCCTTGCGCTTGATGAGCCGTTTCAGCACCGCGAGGCGCGGCGCACTTTTCTCGATGGGCGCGAGGCCGAATTCCGGCGGCATGTGCGGGAGTTTTTCCAGCGACCACTTTCCTTTTTTGATATCGTGCTCCTCGGGGACGACCAACTCGAGCAAATGGCCGACTGCGCTGGAAACGACGTAACGGTCGTTTTCATAAAACTCGTCGCCTCTCCCCGGCTTCATGCCGAGGGCACGCGCGAGATCTTGAGCGACGCTGGGCTTTTCTGCGATAACGAGCGTTTTCATAAAGTGTAACTTAGCAAAGGGGCAGGGGAGTTACGGGGCATCAGGCTTCCGCGCAACTGGAAAGTGGCCTCGATCCCTCCTCGGACACCGATTTCTGACCGAAAAATGGGCTGAACAAGGTGTTAACCCAAGTTCCGCAGTTCGCGGAGGCCGGTTTTGCATTCATGCGGGTTTCTGGGCGGCGAACTCAATTTTTCTGCACTACATTTGCTGAACTTGGGCGGCGCTTGTCGTCGGTGGGGTGGCGAGGATCCGGTTGCGCGTGGGCAGTTCCAGGCCGAGGTGGACCAGCAATTCGGCGACGTGGCGCTCGGGGCGCGCGACCGTTCGAATCGTTAGCTCGGTTTGCGTCTCGCCCCGGCGCACGGGGATTGCGATGTCCATGCTTTTGATGGTGCTGATTTCGGCGATGAGTTTGCGCGCGCAGGTGCCGAGGCCTTTGCCGTGCATCCATTGTTCGAGTACTCGCCATTGCGCCAACGCCAAAAAGCACACGAGGATATGCGCTTCGACCCGCCCGGTTTTTTGATGGTAGATGGGGCGCAGTTTGAGGTCGCTTTTGGCGGTGCGGAATGCGGCTTCGGCTTGCGTGAGCTGGATGTACCAACGCCAGAGTTTCGCGGGGTCGGTTTCGGTGCAACCGAGCGAAGCGAGATAGCCTGCCGCAGGCAGCCCCGAAGGGGTGAGCGTAGCGAAGCAATTGGTCCGCAGGAGGTAGGCTCCGTGCGCTTTGTCTTTCCAGCGGCCTTTTTCGACGTGGCTTGTGATGGTCAAAGCGCACGCGGCTCCGCCCGGGTCGCGCTCCACGGTGGCTTGGATGACTTTTGCGGCTGCGGGATATTTGCCGAGCCAGCGGCCGATTCGCCGCCCGATTGCCTCGATGTTGGTGCTCGGCTTTTCGCGCAGGACGGTGTCGATTTTTTGAAGTTCGGTGCAGAGTTTTTCCGTCTGGCGCGCGAGCATGGCGCGTTCTTTTTCGGCGCGCGCGGTGCTGCGGCAGAGGACGTATTGTTCTTCGCCTTTGCCATCGGGGTGCGCGATGAGTCGCGCTTCGAGTCCGCTCTGGACGCTGTGCCAGCCTTCCTGGTCGAGCAGCGCGTTTTCAAAATCACGCAGTTGTGCCTTCGGCGTGCCGACGAGGTAGCGGGCGTTTCGCTTGCGCAAAAAGGCGATGTTCTTCTCGCTCACCATGCCGCGATCCATCACCCATACGCGATTCGCTTGTCCGTATTTTTGTTCCATGTCGGTGATGATTTGTTCGACGGTCGTCACGTCGTTGCGGTTCCCCGCGAACACTTCAAACGAAAGCGGCAGCCCCTCCGGCGAGCACACGAGGCCGATGCACACTTGCTTGCAATCGCTGCGCTGATCGCGGCTGTAGCCTCGCGCAGCCTTCTCATTTTCCTCCGCCTGTCCCTCGAAAAACGTGCTTGTGACATCGTAAATCAAAAACTCAAACTGCACGCCAAACCAATCCCGATACCGCTCCATGAGATGCCCGCAGAGCTTGTCTTTATGCGCCCCGAGCACGTCGAGGCCGCGATAGAGGCGGTCGTCGTTTATTTTGGAAAGCGGAACGCCCGTGATGTCTTCGAGCGCCGTCCGCTCGTACCAATGCTCCGCGATCCCCAGCTCCGAACGCTGCGCGCAAAACCGCGCCACCGTGAGCACCGCAGCGATGTCCGACCACGAGACTTCCTCCTTCCCCGGCTCCACGAGCGAGTCGATGAGCTTGCCCAGCCCCAGCCGATGCCACAGCGCGAGCCCCAGCCACACTTCGCCAAAATCGCGCACCCGCTCCACGCGCAACGCCGCGACGTTGGCGACTTCCCACTGCGCAGCCGGCTGCGCCGCCGCCGTCGCTGGCGACTCACCCAACTCGGGCTGACGCGCCTTTTTCTCCCTCGCCCGACCTTCGAGCAACGCGCCGAGGTCATCCCATCCCGCATCATCGGCGATGTCTGCGGAACCGAGTTTACCCAGCGTCGCGACCACGCGCTGACGCGGCCCGTTGGCCGTGCGGTGCGATTCGCACAGCGTCCAATAATCGTAGCTGACCTCATCAACAACCTTGCGGTGACGGCGTAAAAACATGCCGCACTATCCCAGCCCCTGCGCACTTTACGCAACGGGGTCTTCTTCACTACATCGCCCCGCGCCGCGCTCCGACAGAGACGGTGACACCGCGCTTCAGAAGTCCGTCAGAGAAAAGTTTTTTCGCGGTGAGTGCGATCTGCGGAACTTGGGCTAAATAACGTTTCGCCTCTGGATTGCCGGTGTTGACTTCCGGATAGCAACGGCTTCCGTCCATTGCATGAAACAGATCCCGTCCCCGCTCGTAGTCCCGAAGCCATGCCACGCCGAATGGTCGTCGATGGACGGCGACGAGCGGAAGCGCTTCTGCGGCGAATGCGGCAAGCACGTCTATAATCTCTCCGCGATGACGCAGGGCGGGGCGCAGAAATTCGCCGATGAAACACAGGGTCGCGAATGCGTCGCATACGTCCGCACCGACGACGGGTTGATGCAGTCGCCGAGTTTCTTCGAACAGCTTATTTTGCGCATCGTCGGGTGGCGGCCCGGACTTGCGACGGTGCTTCTGGCGATTCTCCCGGCGGCGCTGGCATCGTGCGTATCGCGGACGCCGACTGCGGGTGTCCCAATGCCGACGGAGCGTAAGCACCAAGGCAACACGAAGACCGGAGTCACGCTCGGTGAAGCGCCAAACGTCCCGGTTCCCGGCTCGCCTGTGCCAAAGCCCGGCAAAGTCGCGATGCCGAAAAAGTAGCGCCCTCTATGGCTTGTAAACCCCACCCATGTGCTCCAGCACTTTAGCGCGGAGTTCTTCGCCGTTCACCGCGCCGTTATGCCGCCAGATGACGTCGCCGTTTGCAGCAACGAGGACGGTGTGCGGGATGCCGCCGGGCCATGTGGGGTCGAGGATTTTCATCAGCGCCTCCGTGTTCCCGCCGTTGAAGATATAGCTGTTCGTCGTGCGGCCTTCGGCTTTGAGCGAGGGTTTCAGGCGGTCGATGAGTCCTGCGCCGCGCTTTTCCAAAAACGATTTCACTTTCGCCGCGTCGCTTGGTTCGTCCGTGCTGATGGTGATCATCTCGAAATCGCGGAGGCCGAATTTCCGGGCCGTCGTCACAAGTTCCGGGAACTCCGCAATGCACGGGCCGCAATTCGTCGCCCATACGTTGAAGAGCCGCACTTTTTTCGTCCCGTTCTTGCGCAGCGCGGCAACTCCGGCAGCGTCAATGAGCTCCACATCCACGGGCGTCTTATCCCATTTCGCAATCTTTTGGGCGACCGTGCCTTGTTTGCTCATCCACTTCGTCGAGCAGCCGTGCGGCTTCGTCACCGTCACCGGCACAGGCTTGCCGGCGAGCAGCGCATTCACGGCGTTGCGCGCGTCCTCGGATTTCACGGTCGCCGGGTCCTCATACTTCGAATCGTCGAGATAGCCTTTGTAGCGCAGCTTCCGGTCTGCATCGAAAAGGAACACATGCGGCGTCGCGAGGCAGCCGTAAGCCTTCGCCACAGCCTGCGTCTCGCCGTCGTAGAGATACGGGAAAGTGAACGCGTTCTCCGCGGCGTATTTCTTCATGTCTTCAAAGCCGTCGTTGTACTTCGAGTATCCGAGTTCATCGATGCTCAGCCCGTCGGGATTGTTCGGATTGATCGCGACCAGCACGAAGCCCTTGTCCTTGGAATCCGCGATGAGCTTCAGCATGCGCTTCTCCGCCGCGTGGGAATCCGGGCAGTGATTCGAAATGAACACAATCATCAGCAGCTTCGCATCCTTGTAAGTCGCGAGGGTGTGCGTCCTGCCATCAATCCCCGGCAGCGAGAAATCCGGAGCCGCCTCACCGATTTGCAAATCATGCACCCCGTCCTCGGCAAAGACGGTGGCGAGGCTGGCGAGCAGGGCGAAAGCGAGAAGGCGGAGTGTTTTCATGCAGGTGACGTTCGCCAAGACTGCGCGGAACGCGGGAAAAATGCACGACTCGATTGCGGGTGAAGTAGTGGGATAACCGGACACGGTCTTGTTTCGGATGCCCCTCAACTTCCTCCTCGCTTTCGCCGAAAAAATGCGGTGCCACTTCAGCCGCGCTCTGATTACCTCCCGTGGAATGACTCTTCGCACACTCTTCATCAGCCTCTCACTCATCGCGCCTTGCTTTGCCGCAGACAACGAACTCTCCGCCGACGAGAAATCCGCTGGCTGGCGGCTTCTTTTCGATGGCAAGACGACCAGCGGGTGGCGTGCACTGGGAAAAGCAGAGTTCCCCGCAAAAGGCTGGATCGTCGCGGATGGCGCGCTCAAACACGAAGCCAAGGGTGGCGGCGGTGACATCGTGACCACGGAGGATTTCGAAAGCTTCGAGCTGACTTGGGATTGGAAGATCGCCCCGGTCGGCAACAGCGGCGTAAAATACAATCTGCCCAACAAGAACAAGGCCGTTGGCTTCGAGTATCAGATGCTCGACGACGAAAAGCATCCCGACGGAATCAAGGGCGGACGCCTCCACCAGACCGGCGGCCTCTACGATCTAATGGAGCCCTCCGCGGACAAAAAGGTGAATCCTGTCGGTCAGTGGAACCACAGCCGCATTCTCGTGGATGGCAACAAAGTTGAGCACTGGCTGAACGGCACGAAGACCCTCGCATTTGAAATCGCCTCCGCCGATTTGAAAGAGCGCATCGCAAAGTCGAAATACAAATCAGCCCCCGGCTTTGGCGACAAAAAGGCGTCGCCGATTTTGATTCAGGATCACGGCGATGAGGTCTCCGTGAAAAACATGAAGCTACGGCCCATCAAGTAAACCGCGATGCTCGAAGACAACCTGCGCGACTGGATGGCCGCCGACCTCGGCGATATCGCACGCATGGGGATGCCCTTCGGAAAATACGGTCCCGAGCACTACCCGCCGCGCGGTGTGCCGCTCTATGATCTGCCGGTCGAATACCTCGCATGGTTCGAAAAAAAAGGATTCCCGGAAGGCCGGCTCGGCGAGCTCCTGCGGATGGTCCACCAGCTCAAAGTGGACGGCTGCGACGAAATCTTCGACACCTTCCGCAAAGCCCGCGGAGGCCGCACCCGCCTCCGCCCCGAGCGAGTGCCACTGCGGGCAAAGTGGAAGGACGACTGAAGTATAGGGAGATGTGTCTTCCGAGCAAAGTTTTAGGTACAGACGATGTCTGGTATGAGCGTAACAAAGGAATCCCCTCTTGACGAGGCATCGGGATTGCTCTAGTGACGCCCCTTGATTTATGGGATTTCCTAGACTTCTAGCAGACAAACCAAACGCCATGCAACTGGATGAGATCCGGCCTTTGATGCCGGAGGAACTCGGCCAGCCGCAAAACGACTCCGACTTTGCTGCCGACTCGACCCGCTATCGCACTGATGCGGAGCGGAATTCCTTATTTGCGCGGCGCCTTTTGAGTGTTCCTGCCGCGGAAGGAAACGAGGACTAAATCGTCGCCCCGCGCGCTCAGCCGCGGACTGACGGGCTCCCCATGGCATCCATTTCCAATACAAGCAACGCCGCAGAAATCATTCAGGACGCGTTGGATCGGCTTTTCGATTCCGAGTCGCCCGTGACCGATCTAGCGTCCTTGCAAGACCGGATGGAAGCCTTTGAGAATCTTGCCGTCTCATTCGCGCGGGAATCGAGTGCGGCGGGTTCGGAAGGTCCCAAGTGGGATATCTTGGATGATGATCTGGTTTTCGATGCCTACGGAGTCCGCGCGATGGTTGGCCGCTTTTATAGGGATGCATTCGGCGTTCGCCAATTTCAAAAGGTCTTGGCGCAGAATGTTCCAAATCAGTCCGAGCGCGATCGCATTTGGAGCGAGTTTAAAGCGACGAGCCTTCGAATTAATACCACGAACCCTCGCAAAACGCGGATCGCTGCGACGTTCTCACTATGGCTGGCCACTTTCCGTCCCGTAAGTCTGTCACCGAAGAAGAGCCTGCCGCCGCACCTTGCGACGGAGTTTTGCGCACGCCTGAACTTGTACATAGCGACAGCCTATCTGCGTCAATATGGAACGGTGCTTTTGGACGAACCGGGCGAATCGAAAGCGGACGAGGAAAACCGGGCAAAAATAATGGAGCGAATCTTCCATGATTTCACATTTCGCGAATTGCGACTCTCCGCCCTGGAAATGCTGTATTGCGGGATCTTCCGAGCCAAGGTCGCCGCGTGAATTGACTCGTTCCAACCGCCGCTTTCTTAGCTACTTCGTTCCGCTATAAATAAACTCGTCGCGTGAGAGCGCGCCGTCCTTGTTGCTGTCCCACGCATCGAAGCGCGGTTTTGCGGCGTCGCCGTTCGGGTGGTTCGTGAGGAATTCTTCGCGGGTCAGTTTGCCGTCCTTGTCCTTGTCGCGGGACTCGAAAATGCCCGCACGCTTTTTCAGGTCGTCGGGTGCGAGAGTTGGTTTTTTGACCGCGCTGACGAGTGCAGGCGGGAGGTGCTTTGAAAGCGACTCGATGAGCGCTTTGTGTTCGGTTTTTCCGGCGACGTTCACGGTCTCATTCGGGTCGTTCTTTTCGTCGTAGAGCTCGGTGGCGACGATGGCGTTGCTGGTGCGGTCACGCCAAAGGGTGAGGCGCCAGCGTTCGTCGCGGATGCTGTAGCCCATGGCGTTGGCGCGTCCCGTGTTGCCGCCGATGTAGCGGTCGAGTTCGCCGCCTGCGCGGGGATATTGGCTGATGGCGACTTTCTGTTTTGGCGCGTCGGGGTTTTCGATGAACGGCTTGAGGCTGGTTCCTTCGAGTCCGGCGGGCGGAGTGAGTCCGCAAACATCGGCGAGCGTCGGATAGACGTCCACGAATTCCACGGGCGCATCGCATTTGCGTCCGGAGGTCTTTTGTCCGGGCACGCTGATGATGAGTGGTGCACGGGCTGCGAGTTCGAAGTTGGTGTGCTTGTGCCAAAGACCGTGTTCGCCGAGCTGCCATCCGTGATCACCCCAAAGGACGACGATGGTTTTCTCCGTGAGACCTTCCTTTTCGAGAGCGTCGAGCAGGCGCCCGACTTGAGCGTCGGTGTAGCTCACACACGCGTAGTAGCCGTGGCGAAGTTGCTTTGCGAAATCGTCGGGAATGGGGTTGCCCTTGGGGACGTTGGAGTAACTGTGCAGCTCGCCGTTATCGTGTCCCACAAATGCGGGCGCGCCCTCGGGCAGATGGTCGGTGGGCGGCAGCGGAATCTTCGCGGGGTCGTAGAGATCCCAGTATTTCTTGGGCGCTACAAATGGGAGGTGCGGCTTTACGAAACCGACCGCGAGGAAGAACGGCTCCTGTTTTTGCTTGAGGTCGTGGATGCGCTTCACTGCTTCCGCAGCGGTGAAACCATCGGGGAGTTCGTCGTCGGATTTCGTGCTGACTTCAAACGCCGGCCCCTTCGCGGGCTTCGCGCCACTGGTCGCTTCGCGCGGCGTGAATTCGCGGACGCCCGCGGTTTTTGTCACGATGCGCTTCTTCCAATCAACGGGGTCGGTGTCGACGGCCTGGCCGCTCGGATACCAATGCGGCTCGCTCCAGGACCGACCGTCCTCAAACCCATGATGATAGATTTTACCGAGCGCGGCGCTGTGGTAGCCGTTCGCTTTGAAAAGCTGCGGCAGCGTCACCACGTCCGGCAGCGCCACGCGGAAGTGCGTATTCAAATCCCACACGCGAGTCGCATCCGGGCGTCGGCCCGTCATGATGGAGGAGCGTGACGGGCTGCACACCGCTTGCTGGCAATAGGCGCGATTGAAGACGATTCCGCGAGCGGCGAGCCGGTCGATGTTCGGCGTGCGGACGATCTGGTTGCCATAGCAACCGATCTCCGGGCGCAAATCATCCACGGCGATAAAGAGGACGTTCGGCCGTTCAGCAGCGACGGCCGCGGCGGAAACCAAAGCGATGGAAAGAATGGTGCGTATCATTGTGCGAAGAGAACAGCGCGAGTCTGACCAAGCGGGACATCGACCGCTAAAGCGGATATTTTTTCAGCCCGGTGCGCTGGAGAAAAATGCGGAATAGATAAGTCGGGACGATGATGCCGTAGCGTTTCCACAGCCGCTTCGGATCACTGCAAAGGCGGTGAAGCCATTGCAGGCCGCAGCGCATCATCCAGCGCGGGGCCTCGGACATCCGGCCGGTGTGAAAATCGAAAGCGGCGCCAACGCCGAACATCACGGTCGTCTCCAGTTTCGGGAGATATACGGACATGAAGCGCTCTTGTTTAGGCGTGCTGAGCCCCACCCAGAAAAGGTCCGGTTTTTTCTCCGCAATCGTCGAGGTCAACGCGGATTCCTCATCGGCATTCAGCGGGCGAAAGGGCGGGCAATAAGTCCCGACGACGCGCACGCCGGGGAAGCGAGACTCCATGGCCGCCTTCAGCGCATCGGCCACGCTGGGGGCACCGCCGTAGAAAAAATGGGTGTATTTTCCATCGCGTGTGGCCTCCATGATCCTGAGCATCAAGTCGGGCCCGTACACGCGGTCCACCCATGCTCCGACGGCGCGGCGGCCTTCCCACACGAGCGGCATTCCGTCGCAGGTGTTCAAAAATGCGCCATTCAAAATCGTCCGGAAACCCTCGTCACTCTGCGCTTCCGTGATGCCGTGGACACCGGTCACGCAGACGTAGCCTTTTGTGCGAGTGCTGCACGCGTCGAGGACGGCTTGTGTGGCGATGTCGAGGTTCATCGCCGACACGGCGACTCCGAGCACATTAAACTTTTGGATCTCCATGAATCACTCGACCTTTACGCCGTAGAGACGAAGCGTCGAGCCTACTTGGAGGTGGTAGTTTGCCACAGCCTTGTTGTAGTCGGCGCGGGCGCGCAGCTCCGCGGTTTCCGCCTCGGCGACTTTGCGCTGAAGCTCCAGCACTTCAAAGGTGGTGCCCGTCCCGGCAGTCAATCGGGCCTCTCCGGCGATGAGGCTTTCCTTTGCCAGTCTGTTGGATTCCGTTGTGGCCTCGATCCGCTGCTGTGCGGTGGTCACCAGCCCGCTCGCATTGTCGATTCGCACGATGATGTCCTGCTCCAGTCGTTGTAAATTGATCAGCGATTGTGCGATATCGATCTGCGCAGCGCTCACCCGCGCGCTGGCACTGCGATTTCCGATCGGCACGCTGAATGTTGCACCGCCACTCCAATTCGACTGGTCACGCGCACCGACTCTTTGCGCACTCGTTCCAAAGTCATCGTCGAAGCCGTTCATCGCCAGACTCGCAGTGAGATCGAGCCGCGGAAGGCGTTGGTTTTTCTCCACGACCAGGTTGATGCGCCGGTTCTCAAGATTCAGTTTCGCCTGGCGATAGTCAGGCCGCAGTTCCAGTGCCTTTTCTATTCCCCCGATCACATTCGCCGTAAATGCGGGTGAGGGCGGCGCTGCGATTTCCAGGTTCATGCCGAGCATTGGGATCATGTCCCGCGTGATGAGCTGTTTCAGGAAGTTCTCCCGGTCCTTCACCGCCCGGCTTGCGGTAATGACTGCCTCCTCACGCGAGGCCACTTCGGCCTGCGCCGTGGTCACGTCCAGCGGCGTTTTCACGCCAACTTCGACACGCTTGATGTTGTCGCGGAGCAACTGCATCGCGAGCGCTTTGTTCCTTCGCGCAACTGCCAGATTCTCGTGGGAAAAATGAAGATCGTTATACGTTTCGATCACGTCTGTGATGACCTGCATCACGGTTTGTTTCACGGTCCATTCCGACACCTCGACGTTGTTGCGCGCGATGCGGACGCCCGCGAGATTCACGTCGGGCCCGGCATCTCGAAGCAAGGGCTGGCGGAGGCTGAACGCAACTTCGCTGTTGTAGTCCTGATCGAATCGATTGCGGCTCAATCCCAGACTTCGCGTCGTTGCTCCGACATCGTAGCCAAGCCCCCAAGCCGTCACTCCGCTCACGCCCGTGCTCCATGTGGCGCTCTGCGAGATGCTGTTGAACTCGAAGTGCCGGCCATTCCCGTTGGTGGCGTTCCGGGCAAACTGATCCCGCGTGGTATTTTCGCCCCGCGTGTAGCTGAAATCGAACGTCGGATCGAATCTCCCTTTCGCCTGCATCACTCGCTCTCTCGCAATCTGCGGCTCCATCCCTGCGGACTCGATGGTGAAGTTTTTCTTCAGCGCCATCTGGATGGCGTCGTCGAGGCTCACGTTCAGGACGTTGCCGCGCGGTGGGCCCGCGAAGACGGTGGTGGTGAATAGCAGGACAAAAGCAGTACGGAGCATTGTCCATGGTGAACCGGAACCGGCGGGTCCTGTTAGTCTAATCGTCATCGGCTTCGGATAGAACCCATGCGCGGCGGATGGGAGACGGCATCATGGCTGTTGCTCCGCGGACGCTGCGCCAGATGATTTCGTTCAGGATGAGGTCGTCCGCGGCGTCCTCTTTGGAGAAGTCCATCTTCAACGACTCCTGGACGCCCCACGCGAGCTTGGATGTTTTGGCCTCCCGGTCGGTCTTCGGCATCAGCGCCGCGTAAGGGCGGAGGTCGGGCTCTTTTTGGAAACAAGCAAACATCGGCATCGCGAGCGCGTCGAACTGCGACATCGGCTGCATCCCTAGAATGAGCTCCATGGTCCGCAGCATCGAGGCTGTGCTGTAAAGTGTGCTATCGAGGCTGGCACGGCGCACGTATGGCGAGATGACGTAGGCGATCGTGCGGTGGGCATCGACGTGGTCGGGTCCGTTTTGCGCATCGTCCTCCACGACGAATATGGCGGTCTGCGCCCAAAACTTCGAACGGCTTACCGCCTCGACAATCTGGCCGAATGCGAGGTCGTTGTCCGCGACGTGTGCGGTGGGCGTCGGCTTTCCGGGGCTTGCGCCGCTGGTGTGGTCGTTGGGAAGGCGGACGATTTGCAGCCGGGGCATCTCGCCTTCTTTCTCAAACCGATGAAGCTCGGAGATGAATCGCTCCGCCCGTTTCACATCGGGGTAATCCATTGCGAACGAGTGATACTGGGGGTCGAAGTGTCCTTCGAGCCCCGGCACTTTCGCCGTCCCCGGCGTGCCGTCCGCCTTTGGGCTGGTGGTGAATTCCCCGTAGCTCCGGTAAGTCACATTCGCAGCTTTTGCGCGGTCCCAGAGATACCCGCCCGCCGGCGTTGCAGCGGGGAATGCGCCCTCCGAGGGATAAGGGAATTTCTTGCTGTGCCCATAACTGAGCGGCCAGTGTTTTTCCACCCAGTCCGTGGCGTAAGCGCCCATACTCCATTCGTGTCCATCGGCGCTGACTTCGCTCTCGACGTAGAAATTATCCAGCGTGACGAAATCGCGGGCCAACGCATGGTGGTTGGGCGTGATTGGTTCCGGAAAGATACACAACGAAGGGTCGCCGTTGCCGCGCCCGAGGTCGCCGAGAATCTGGTCGAACGTGCGGTTCTCCTTCACAATATAGATCACGTATTTGATGGGCGAAGGATCGCCGACTTTGCGCGGGACGGGATTTCCTTCGAGCTGCGAAGCTTCTATCTTCTTCGCCGCCGTGGGCATTCCGAGCATCGTGATGGCACTCCACTTTTTCATCTGCTCTTCCATATCGCTCTCTTCGGCCGGCAGGGAAATGTAGCTGAGCGTGCCTTGCAGAATTCCCGCGATGTACTGGCTGACGCCGGCTGGCGGAGACTTGATTCCGGGTTGTGTATAGTTCCGGTTCGCGCGGGATACGACGCCTTTGCCGTTCGCGATGAGAAGCTTTCCGCCCTTGGCCACGCGGACGCTCGTCGGATACCAGCCCGTGGGGATGAAGCCGAGCGAGCGCGACTTGCCCGGCTCTTCCATCTCGAAGACTGCGACGGCGTTGATGTTCGCGTTTGCGACGAAGAGTTGCTCGCCGTTCGGAGAGAGCGCGAGTGAGTTGGGCGTGTTTCCGGGAGGCGCATTCGGGGTCAATTCTGCGACGAGCGTTTCAGCGACGCGCCCGGTTTCGACATCAACGACGCTGACGGAGTTGCGGTTCGCATTCGCGACGAAAAGGTGCTTGCCGCTTTTGGTGAGAAGCATTTCGTTCGGGTGTTCCTCGACTTCCCAACGTGCGACTTCCTTCCACGTCGCGAGGTCGAGAACGGCGACGTGCTTTTGCGCCCAAAGGCTGACGTAGAGACGTCCGCGCTGTTCATCGAGCACGCAGGCGTAGGGAAACGGCGCGTCCTTGCTCGTCGTGTCGAGAATCTGCGCGGCGCGCTTGGTGATGCTCGGGTCGTCTGTTGGTTCGCCGACTTTTTCGCCGGTCTTCGCGACAGGCGCGGCGAATACAAAGTTTGCGATTTCCGCAGCGCTCGGGCTCCCGTCTTCGCCCGGCGCGATGCGCACGCGGCTCACGCTCTGGCCCCACACATTCGCGACGTAAATGGTCCCGCCGTCCTTGGAAATCGCGATGCCACCGGGGATGCCTCGTTCCGTTTTCGGGCGAATGCGGATATTCGTCGGCTCGGAGAGATAGCCGTCTTTAAAAGCGAACATCCACAGCACTTCATCGGCCGAACCGCTGATGACGAGCTTCTTTCCATCGGGCGAAAATGTGCACCCGTAAAACGACTCGTTCACGTTTACACGCGAGACAATTTTAGCCGCTCCGATATCGAGGATTTGCACTTCGTGCTGTCCGTAGCCGCAATGCAGCACCGCTGCGAATTGGCCCTCGGGATGCAGCGCGATGTTTACAGGAAAATCACCGACTTCGATCTGCTTACCCGCCGGCCTCAGAGACCACTGATTCGGCAGCAACACGGCGCCGTCCTTCTGCCCGCCGGGCAATTCCGGCATGGGCTTGTCCTGGCCGAAAAGTGAAAGCGTGCTGAGAAAGAGGATGACGGGTAAAAGTCGCGACATGCCGCTTCGTTTATCCGCCGTCGTGCCGCTAAGCAAGAGGCGCATGAGTGGAAGAGTAGTGGTCAGTGGTCGGTGGTCGGTGGTCAGTATTCAGCAAAAGACCGGGGCGGAAGGAGCAGGGAATAAAACGAAGGGAATATCGCAATCTTATGGAGCCCTTTTTTGCCAAACATTTTTATGCCAAAATGAGCGACGCCATTTTGGCAGAAAAATGATGGGCAGAAAAAGACGCCAGACCCCGAGAAGTGTGGATTCGTAAAATTCTCTACGTCTGAACTTTGCAATGTGTTACTCAGGAGTCGCCGCCCCACTGCCCACTGCCTACTGCCTACTGACCACTGGGCGTAAAATAATCTGCTGGAGGGTCGCGCGTCGGCTGGTAGCGTCCGCCGCCATGAATTCTTTAACAAATCA
>JAYUSJ010000180.1:0-5376 GCA_043755735.1 Verrucomicrobiaceae bacterium
TCCTGCCGCCGCGTTCGCAGCGCGCAGCGCCCAATCGAATTCCGTGGCCGATGGCTGCCAGTGCCGGCGCAAAGATATGCGCTCCGCGACTGGAAATGCGGCGGCAGGATGCGCGCCGCTCCATAACCATTGTCTGGCTTTGAAACTTTCGCACGAGGGTATGCGTTGTGGAGTTGAAGGAATCCTCGCAGCCCACTATCTCACCGCGCACTATTTCCACGCTCACACCATCTCGCCGCCGTGTTGTCATCACCGGCCTCGGTCCGATTGCCGCCTGCGGCATCGGGCGCGATGCGTTTTGGCGTAGCATCCGCGAGGGGCGCAGCGGTATCACGCGGCTTTCGGCATTCAGCGTGGAAGGGTGCCGCGCCGTGAGCGTGGGGGAGATTCCATCGTGGGAACCATCGCGCTTTTTTCCCCCGCACCGGCTGAAGCGACTCGATCGTTACGCGCAGTTTTCCGTCGGGAGCGCGCTGCTCGCGTTGGAAGACGCGCGGTTGCCGTGGAGCAAAGAGCACCCGCAACCGCGAACGGGCGTCAGCTTTGGCACGGCGCTTGGCGGCATTGCCGGGGCGGAAGACGAGCACGGGCGCTTTCTCAAAAAAGGACCGCGCGGAGTGAATCCGACGCTCGCGCTGCAAGTCTTCGGCGGCAGCGCGCACGCCAATATCGCGATCGAATGCGGCTTCCGCGGGGTCGGCACGACGAACTCAAATTCCTGCGCCAGCGGTGTCGTCGCCGTGGGCGAAGCGCTCAGATACATTCGCGACGGCTGGGCCGATGTCATGCTCGCGGGCGGAGCCGAAGCGCCGCTCAGCCCGCTCACATTCAGCTCGTTCGATTTCATCAAAACGATGTCCCGCTGGACCGGCGAGCCCGCGGCCGAAGCGTGCCGGCCATTTGACAAAGCCCGCGATGGATTCTCCATGGGCGAAGGCGGGTGCACGCTCGTCCTCGAAGAACTGAACCACGCGATCGCGCGCGGCGCCCACATTTACGCCGAGGTCTGCGGCTACTCGCTGAATAACGACGCATACCACATGACATCGCCGCATCCCGACGGCGAAAGCGTCACCGCCTGCATGTCGGCCGCGCTCGCTGACGCGGATGTCGCGCCGGAGCAAATCGGATACATCAACTGCCACGCCAGCAGCACGCAGCTCAACGATGCGGGCGAAGTCGCGTGCATCAAACGCGCATTCGGAGACCACGCCCGCAGTCTCGCCATCAGCGGCACAAAGCCGTTCACCGCCCATCCGCTCGGCGCGACCGGCGCGATGGAGACTGCGATCTGCGCCATGGCGTTGCAGGAACAGTGGCTCCCGCCGACGCTGCACCATCGCACGCCCGACCCCTCCTGCGACCTCGATATCGTCCCCAACGAAGGCCGCCCCGCAGCATTTGAATACGCCATGAACAACGCGTTCGGCTTCGGCGGGATCAACTCATCCCTCGTGCTCCGGCGCTGGGCCTAGCGCACGACTTCGAGACTGGTCATGCGCCAATCGTGCGCCAGCACGTCGAACGGGCGACGCACTCGCTCGATGAAATGGCGCGGCCATTCGGTGGCATTCGGCCCTGGCTGGAAGTCGGAGAACGTGACATCGACGTCCGCACCGGCGGTCGAGCCGAGTCCGTTGAGCGTGAATTGGAAACGATGCAAGCGATGCGTCTGTGTGCCGATCCACGCGATGACGGCGTCATGTTCGCTTGGGCCGAAGCCGGGTTTCATTGTTCCTGCAACGAGGGTGCATTTTTCGCCAGCGAGAGTCTGTTCGCCGAGAATCCGCCAATCCGAACCTCGCGCGAGAAGCACGCTGCTTCCAAAAGTGAACACCGTGTATGCGTCCGCAACAAGCCCCGCCGCGGCGACGCTGTCGGTATCGAAGTCCGCCTTCTTGTTTCTTTGAACGGTCGTTTTTCCTCGGTTGCGCACGACGATTTTTTCACCGGCGGGGCCTGTGTGGACTTGTGTGATGCGCTCCGATTTTGGCTCGTAAAGTTCGGTTGAAGATTTTCGGAACGCGGGGTCTGTGAGAACGGGTTGAACCTTTTCGACGAACCGCGACCACTCGCCAGAATAGCCTACCCGCACAGAGCTGAAGCGCGTCCACGGATTGCCCGACTTTTCTGATGACTTTTTGAGCGCGGCGACGGCATCTTTGGAAGTTGCGTCAGCCGGCTTCGAAACGGGAAGTGGGAGCGTTGTGCAGGCGCTCAGGAATGCGACGGCGACTAAAGTTACTGCGATGCGGATCATGCTCTCTTTACGCGAACCATCGAAATCCGGTTGCGTCGAACGCGCGATGTGCGGCGTAAAGGAGGCGATGAATACTGACACGAAAAGCGAGTCGAGGGTCTGGTTGATTACCGGGTGCAGCAGCGGACTTGGTGCCGCCATTGCGAAGGCTGCGCTCGACGCGGGAGATCGCGTCGTGGCGACCGCGCGTGATGTTTCTTCGCTCGCAGTGCATCCAAACTGCGTCGCGCTTCCGCTCGACGTCACTCGCCCGGAGGAAGTCGCCGCGAAAGTCGCCGAGGCGGCTGCGGTGTGGGGCCGGTTCGATGTTGTCGTGAACAACGCCGGTGCCGGTCTGCTCGGCGCGGTGGAGCAGGTGAGCGACGCGGAGATCGCCGATTGCATGGCGGTGAATTTTCACGGTCCGCTCAATGTGATGCGCGCAGCGGTGCCGATTTTGCGGGCTGGCGGCGGCGGGCATATCGTGAACATCAGCGCCGCTGCGGCGATTGCGAACTACGCGGGATTTTCGATCTACGGTGCGGCGAAAGCGGCGCTGGAAGCAGCGAGCGAAAGCCTGCGTCTGGAAGTGGCGGCGCATGGCATCCGCGTCACGCTTGTGCAGCCGGGGCCGTTTCGCACGGATTTCATCGGGCGTTCATTGCGAAAAGTGGAGCCCGTTCAGGCGGAGTATGAGGCGACTGTCGGAAAGTTCTCCGCGCTGCTCGGGCGGATGCACGGCAGGCAGCCCGGTGACCCGGAGAAGGCCGCGGCAGTGATTGTCGAAATGGTCCATCAAGGCCGCGCGCCGCAGCGATTGGTTCTCGGAAAGTATGCGGTGAAAAAAGTGCGCGATACGGTGGCCGCGAGGCTGCGCGAGCTGGAAGAGTTTGAATCGGAGTCTGTGCGGACGGAGTTTGGCGCGTAGGCAACGGGCGAATTAACAGTCGTCTCACTTTCCGGTGCTTGCATCGTGGGCGGGAAGAAGGGCACCGTGCGGATGTGTCTGACACCTCCAACTCATCCAGTTCGCTCCACGCGGGTTTTCTTGCGGCGTTCGCCCTTCCGTTTTCTGCGTGTCGCGTTTGCCGCGAACAGCGCTTCTTCTTGAAATGAACGTCAAACCCATTGTCTCGATTCAGGACCTCGTCGTGCGCTACGGCAAGACGCAGGCCGTTCATAGCATCTCGTTCGACATTCCACGCGGGGCAATCTTTGGATTCATCGGGCCAAACGGCGCAGGGAAGACCAGCACGATCAAAGTTCTTTCCACGCTCATCAAGCCGACATCGGGAACGGCGAGTGTGTGCGGGTTCGACGTGGCAAAAAAGCCGGGCGAGGTCCGGCGGAAGATCGGATACATGCCGGATTTTTTCGGCGTGTATGACGATCTGACTTCCGAGGAGTATCTTCATTTTTTCGCCGCTGCGTATCACATTCCAGCGATCAAACGTCGGCAGCTCATCGCCGATGTTCTTGCGCTGACCGACCTTACGGAGAAGGCTGGCGCTCCTGTCGATGGGTTGAGTCGCGGGATGAAGCAGCGGCTCGGAATCGCCCGCCTTCTTCTGCACGATCCGGAGTTTCTTCTGCTGGATGAGCCCGCGAACGGACTCGATCCCCGCGCCCGCATTGAGATGCGGGAACTGCTCAAGGAACTCCAGTCGATGGGGAAAACCATCCTCATCAGCAGCCACATCCTTCACGAACTTGCGCAGTTTTGCTCGCACATCGGCATAATGGAACAAGGCCGCGTGGTTGCGTGCGGCCCGCTCCAGGAAATCTATCGGACCCTTTCGCTAGACCGGGCGATTCACATCGGGCTGGTCGGCCCCGCAGCGCCGTGGCTCGAAGCGATTCGTGGCATTCCCGGAGTCGCGAGCGCAGACGAATTGCCCGACCGATTGATGGTGAGACTTCGCGAAGGCGAGTTGTCGCCGGAAGACCTGCTCGCATCGATTCTCGCCACGGGAGCGCGAGTCCGCATGTTCCAGCCGGACGCAGTGGACATGGAGACGGCGTTTATGAAATTGACCGAGGGTAAGACGGCGTAGGGGAAATGACGAATGACGAATGACGAAAGCCGGGCAGTCGCGATGAGCGTTGTTCACAGTATCATTGTTCTTTTTCTTCTGCTCACAGTCGATGTTGGCGCTGCAGGTCTTTCGGCGTCCTTTGAAACTGCGGACCTTCAGCCGCGAATGAATGCGCCCATTCCGATTCCTGCGACTATCCAATGGGACGGACCGGGGTTGCTGGAGGGGTATCTCGAAGCGACACTCATTCGCCGCGGTCATCCGCTCGGAGTGGTGCATTCTCCGCCGATGTTTCTTTCGCCGGGGAAACGCAGTGCGGTGCTCACGCTCCCGCCGCCGCCGGGGATTGTAAACGGTGACTCGCTGGATGTGAGCGTGCGCTTTGTGGGGAAGGGGAATACGTGGGATCTTGGCAAGCTTCCACTGGGGAGCATCCAGCTTGGCAGTGCCAAGGAGCTCATTCTTTGCGTTGCGCGCTCCGGGCCGCCGCAGGGCGAGTTTAGTTTCGAACGCGAGCGGAGTCTTGCGCTGGAGCGGCAGTTACCGAAGTTGACGGGTGAGTTCGCAAACCTGCCGGGGATTGTGACGACTCGGCAGACTTCGTTGAAGACGGAGGATTTCCCAACGAATCCCGCGGGGCTCTGTGCTTACGATGCGGTGTTTCTCGATGGCCGGAGTTTCGCGCAATTGAACGAAAAGCAACTCGCGGCACTGACGCGCTGGGTGCGGGCTGGTGGAAATCTCGCGCTGACTCCGGGCGATCTAGCAACTCCGGCGCTGGCGGATCGGCACCTTGTATTTTTGCGGCGCCTGTTTGCGGGCTCGGGATTTCGTGCTTCGCTGGGCGATGGTGGCAGACTCAGCGCGACTTCCGAGCGGGGTGTTGTTGCGACGGCGAGCGTGTCGCCGGAGCTTGGCCGGGTGTTTGTCGTTGCGGCTCCTGAAACCGCGCTGGATCTCGGCGGGGCGGTCTGGCGGAGCGCCGTGAACCATCTATGGAAGGCGCGTTATGATCGATTCGAGCTGGCTGAGATCGGGGGGCGGAACTGGCCTTGGCAAAGGCCGTTTTCACAATCCAGCCGCGGGATTTGGGTGGGGCGG
>JAYUSJ010000181.1:0-17977 GCA_043755735.1 Verrucomicrobiaceae bacterium
GCGAAGCTGGACTGCAATTCTAATTTATATGGCTGACGAGACTCCAACAACAACCCCAGCGGCAACAACTGAAGCGCCTCGGCCACCTCGTGGTGGACCGCGCGGCGGCCCCGGCGGTGGTGGCAAAGGACGTGGACCCGGTCGCGGATCACGTGGACCCCGTGCAGAGGCAGCTCCGGCAATGGAAGGTGCGATGGTGGACGGCGTGTTCGTTCCCACGACCGGTAATGAGCTGGTTGAGAAGACAGTGTTCATCAATCGTTGCGCTAAAGTGGTCAAAGGCGGACGTCGGTTTTCCTTTAGTGCTCTCATCGTCATTGGTGACAAGAAAGGCCGTGTTGGTTTTGGATTCGGCAAAGCGAACGAAGTCAGCGAGGCGATTCGCAAAGCTTCCGAGCGTGGACGCAAAGGCCTGATTGCTGTCGCTCTGCAGACTGGAACTATCCCGCACGCTGTAACAGGCGAGCATGGTGGTGGCTACGTCATTTTGAAGCCTGCCAGCCCCGGAACCGGTATTAAGGCTGGTGGGGCTGTTCGTGCGGTGTGCGATGCCGTCGGTATCAAGGACATCATTGGAAAGAGCCTTGGTTCTTCCAACCATGCCAACGTTTTGAAAGCTACACTTCACGCGCTCGGTCAACTTCGCCAGCGTGCGGACGTTTTCAAGGGACGTGGAATCACATTCAAGCCGGCAGCACCGGCCAACCCATAACATTTAGCAGAATATGAATCTTACAAATCTCAAACCGCGTCCTGGGTCCAAGCATCGCGTTAAGCGCCTTGGGTCGGGCGAGAGCAGCGGACACGGAAAAACCTGCGGCAAAGGACATAAGGGGCAAAAGGCTCGGTCCGGCGGAAGTATCCGTCTCGGTTTTGAAGGTGGCCAGATGCCGCTTTTCCGCCGCATGCCCAAGCGCGGGTTTAACAATTTTGAGTTCCGCACGAGTTATGCAGTCGTGAACACTGGTGTGCTCAACGAGAATTTCGAAGACGGCGCGGTTGTTGATGAAAGTGCGCTCCTCGAAGTCGGACTCGTCCGTCAGCCTTACGACGGAATCAAGATTCTCGCCACTGGCGAACTGACCAAAAAGCTCAATGTTACTGTGAACAAAGCAAGTGCATCCGCGAAAGCCGCGATTGAAAAGGCGGGCGGGTCACTGACTCTGAAGTAATGGTATCAGCCGAGAGCCGACGAGCGCTTGGGGAAATCGACTGATTTCCACCGGCCTGTCGGCTCTTCTGCATTCCCAGCCAAACTGTTTAATGATCTCTGCGTTCTTCAATATTCGCAAAATTCCGGAGCTCCGGAATCGCGTGCTGTTTTCACTTCTGATGATCGTGTTGTATCGCATCGGTTGCGCTCTCACGGTTCCCGGAGTGAACGCTGTGGTGTTGAGGCAGTATTTCGAAGATCAGGTTAACAGCGCTTCAAGTGGTGGCGTAGCGCAACTTTTCAATATCTTCTCTGGCGGCGCTCTTGAGCAGTGCGCGATTTTTTCGCTCGGAGTCATGCCGTACATCAGTGCGAGCATCATGCTCCAGTTGTTGACGGCTGTTGTGCCTCAGCTGGGCAAGCTCGCGAAAGAGGAAGGTGGGCGACAGAAGATATCCCAGTACACGCGGTATGTGACGATCATTCTCTGTATTTTTCAGGGATTGCTGCTTGCCAAGTCGTTTCAGAGTCCGGGGAATCTTCTCCCAAATATCGACCGGACGATGGCGTTATATGGGCCGCTTGTCCCACTTCCGGGTTTCGCATTTCAGGCTCTTGCTGTTTTGTCTCTGACTGCGGGCGCAATGCTTCTCATGTGGATTGGCGACCAGATCACTGACCGCGGAATTGGCAACGGAATGTCGCTGATTATTTCCGTGGGTATCGTGGCCAGACTCCCCGCAGCTTTGGTGCAGGCGTGGAAAACGTTTGTCCCGAGCGGACTTGACGCCATGGCGCAGGCCAGTCCGATGAAGCTCGTGATGATGATCGGGTTTCTAGTGCTGGTTATCGCCGGGGTTATTTGTATCACGCAGGCCCAGCGTAGGATTACTGTGCAGTACGCGAAACGAGTAGTCGGTCGGAAGGTAATGGGCGGAGTCGCCCAGTATATGCCGCTGAAGGTCAATTACGCGGGCGTGATGCCGATCATCTTCGCACAGGCAATTTTGGTTTTCCCTGGATTTCTGATTAATACGATTTGGCCCCACAGTCAGACCGCAGGACGAATCGCCGCCAGCCTGGCGAGCGGAAGCGTTCATTATATCGTCACGGCGGGAATGATTTTCTTCTTCAGTTACTTTTGGGTGGCCACGCAATTTCAGCCTCAGCAGATTGCGGATGATCTCAAAAAGGCCGGCGGGTATATCCCCGGTGTGCGACCGGGAAAGCCTACGGCGGACTTCCTCGATAATTCGATGACGCGCCTCACGTTTGCGGGGGCTGTCTTCCTCACAATTATTGCGCTATTGCCGCAGATGCTCGCAGAGCAGGCTCGGATTCCCTACATTGCGGCGCAGTTCTTCGGTGGAACAAGTATCCTTATTGTTGTCGGTGTCGTGCTCGACACAATGAAGCAAATCGAGACCCATCTTCTCCAGCGAAACTACGACGGCTTTTTGCGTAAAGGCAAATTGCGTGGACGTTTCGATCGCTCGCCTGAGGCTATTGCCGAGGCTTCAACCAATTCAGCCATCATTTGGCTGGCCGTCGGCACTGCTTGTTTTGTTCTCGTGGGCATCGTCGCGTTCCTCATCCATAAGTGAAACACCGACTCGTCTTGCTCGGTCCGCCCGCATCCGGGAAGGGCACCTTGGCTGAGCGGCTCTGCAACGATTTTGGATTTCAGACTGCTTCCCCCGGCGCAATGTTGCGCGAGGAGTTCCCGAACCTTGCTTCCGACGGTAAACTCCTTGGGGATGAGGTTATCAATTCACTCGTTGTCAAGTGGCTTGATCGCCAAGCAGGGCACCGTTTCGTTTTTGACGGTTACCCGCGGACGATGGTTCAAGGCAGGGCTCTAGATACGACTCTTGCTCAACGAAACGAACCTCTCGATTTGGTCGTCTTATTGGAGGCTGATGATGCCACTCTGAAATCCAGGATTGCGAGGCGGGCGGGTTGCCGTCAGTGCGGCCGGATTCTTAGCGTCGATGACAACGATGAACATTGCACATGCGGAGGTATGCTTTTTAGACGGAGCGATGATACCGCCGAGGTGTTGGATAAAAGGTTGTCGGAGTATTCGGAGAAAACAGAGCCCTTGATTGGGTACTACGAGAATAAAGGGCTTCTTGAACGCTTCGATGCCACGCAGCCAGCGGATGCTGTTTACGAAACAGTCCGAACGACTTTACTAGCCTGATGATTCACATCAAGAACGAGCAAGAAATTGAAAAGATGCGCAGCGCCTGCGCATCTGCTGCTCGTATACTTGACAAGCTCGGTAAAATGCTCCGTCCGGGTATTACGACTGGCGAGATCGATAAGGCAGCCAAGGAGTTTATTGCTGAAGAGGGATGCAAGAGCGCATTTTTGGGATATCGGAAGTTCCCCGGCCAGATTTGCATTTCCGTTAATGAGGAAGTAGTCCACGGCATCGGGGGCTCGCGTCGCATCCAGTATGGTGACGTAGTCTCGCTTGATGTCGGCGTGATCAAGAACGGCTGGGTTGGCGATACGGCCAAGACCGTTCCAGTCGGCGCAGTCAGAAACGACTGGATGCGCTTGCTCGCTGTGACAGACGACGTGCTCAACCGGGTGATACCGATGGCGACTGCCGGACGACGGCTCGGCGATTTATGTGCTTTTATTGAAGACGAAATCGTTGCGAACGGATACAATGTAGTCCGCGAGTTTGTCGGACACGGGGTCGGACGCAGCCTGCACGAAGAACCGCAGGTCCCGAATTTCGGTCGGCCTGGGACTGGACCGAAGCTTAAAGCGGGTATGACGATCGCAATTGAGCCAATGGTCAATATGGGGACTGGTAATGTCCGGACTTTAGGCGATGATTGGACAGTCGTTACAGCCGACGGTCAGCCCAGCGCACATTTTGAACACACAATCCTTATTACAAAAGAACAACCGGAAATTTTAACATGGCGAGAGAAGTTGCAATCGAAATAGAAGGTAAAGTCACCGAATGCCTGCCCGGCACAATGTTCCGCGTGGATCTTGGAAACGGGCACCGCATTCTCGCGCACATCAGCGGAAAAATGCGTAAAAACTTCATTCGCATCTTGCCAGGCGACAGAGTTTCGCTAGAAATGTCGCCCTACGACCTGACAAAGGGGCGGATTACATTCCGTCACAAGTAACTAAAACCATTGTAGCGCACGGAGCTCCGAAGCTGAAAAACAGAGGCTCTCCGGGCGATTTTTTGTCCTCTAATATCAACCTTTTTATACTCTGAAACAATGAAAGTCCGAGCATCTGTAAAACGGCAATGCGAAAGCTGCCGAATCGTAAAGCGGAAGAATGTTCTCCGCGTCATCTGCACCAACCCACGCCATAAACAGCGTCAGGGTTAAAAACAACACAACCAAATCCAATAATACTATGCCACGAATTCTCGGCATCGACATTCCCGGCGACAAGCGCATCGAAGCTTCGCTCCCATACATTTACGGCATCGGACCGAGCAACACCAAGAAGGTGCTCGAAGCTGCCAACATTGACCCGAACATCCGGGCAAAGGACCTCTCGCCTGAGCAATTGAATGCGATCATTCACGCAATCAACGCGCAGAAGATTCTGATCGAAGGTGACCTTCGCCGGGAACTTCAACAGAACTTGAAGCGTCTTCAGGCAATCAACTGCTACCGTGGTATTCGCCATCGTCGTGGTCTTCCCGTCCGCGGACAGCGGACCCAAACCAATGCCCGCACACGCAAGGGCCCACGGAAAACCGTCGGCGTCCAGCGTGCGAAAGAAGGCGCGAAATAATCACAACCGAACTACTGATTTATGGCTGATACAGAACCAACACCCGCTCCAGTGCCTGCACCCGCAGCGGTGGAAGCAAAGCCCAAGGCTCCTAAAAAGGCGGCGGCTCCGAAGAAATCCAAAGAAGCGGCCGCGGCAGACGCAGCGCCTGCTGTTGATGTTTCGCTGGACCTCAACGCTGGAATCGAACCCATCAAGGTCATCAAGGCCAAGGGCTCGAAGAACGTTTCAATTGGCGTCGCGAATATTCTCGCAACGTTCAACAACACCAAGGTGACCATTACCGACCAACGCGGAAACGTGTTGGGCTGGTCAAGCGCTGGCAAGGTTGGCTTCAAGGGCTCCCGTAAGAGCACGGCATACGCCGCGCAGATGGTCGCTCAGGATGCTTGCCGTCAGGCAATGGGACATGGTCTTCGCGAAGTCGAAGTCCGCGTTAAGGGACCAGGCGCCGGACGCGAGTCGGCTATCCGCGCTATCCAGGCGGTCGGTCTCGAAATTACCACCATCAAAGACGTGACACCGGTGCCGCACAACGGCTGCCGTCCGCCAAAGGCCCGTCGCGTTTAATTCATAGAATCACACAGACATGGCACGTTACACAGGACCCAAAAGCAAAGTCTCACGCCGCTACAACGTTCCGTTGTTCGGCCCTACCAAGTATCTCGAACGCAAGAACTACCCGCCGGGCCAGCATGGTCCCAAGGGGAGCCGCCGCAAATCGAGTGAATACTCGGTCGCGTTGGCTGAGAAGCAGAAGCTTCGTTACCAATACGGAATCCTCGAGAAGCAGTTCCGCCGCTTCTTTGAAATCGCCAGCCGCCGTCGTGGCGTTACCGGCGAGATCCTTCTTCAACTCCTCGAAACCCGTCTCGACAGCGTCGTCTATCGGCTCGGATTCGCGAACAGCCGTAACGCTGCGCGCCAGATGGTTGGACACGGACACGTCAAGGTGAATGGCCGCCGTTGCTCGGTTTCGAGCCGCTCTTGCTTGCCCGGTGATACGATCACCGTTCAGGAAAAAGAGGGCAGCCGCCGCTTGGCAACTAAGAACATGGAACTCACCACCATCGTTCCGGTTCCTGATTGGCTGACCGTCAATAAGGACCAGTTCACCGGCACCGTGGCCCGCATCCCGACCCGCGAAGAAATCGCACCGATCGTGAACGAGCAGCTCATCGTTGAGCTTTACTCCAAGGCCTAGGCCAAGACTGGTACAAATTCACGCACCGGCGCGGTTCCACAAGGACCGCGCCGGTCGCATTTTGTGTGGTATGTTGAATTTGATTCGCCATGAAACGGTCGTTCTTGCCCGGTTGAGCGCGTCTATTCCTATCTGAATCCGATGCCGACTATCCAAAATATCGCCGCTTACAAGTTTGCCACGCTCTCGGAGCTGAAGCCTCTGCGCGCGCGCCTTCAGGAGTTTTGCAAGGCTCGTGGATTGCGCGGGACGATTCTTCTGAGCCCGGAAGGCATCAATTTGTTTGTGGCTGGCCTTGCCGGGGACGTGGATGCGCTGCTGGGCGAACTGCGCGCGGTTCCGGGGTTGGAGAGCCTTGAGCCGAAGTTCAGCGAAACGGACCATCAGCCGTTTAATCGAATGCTGGTGAGGCTCAAGAAGGAGATCATCGCGTTTGGAGTGGATGGGATCGAGCCGGGGAAGCGTACGTCGCCGAAGCTTCAGGCCCGCGAGTTAAAGAAATGGCTCGATGAAGGCCGCCCGGTGACGCTGCTCGATACGCGCAACGACTACGAAGTCCGGCTGGGCACATTTCGGAATGCGTTGCCTATTGGCGTGGATACGTTCCGCGATTTTCCTGCGGCGGTCGCGAAACTGCCGGAGGAACTGAAGGAAACACCCATCGTGATGTTTTGCACGGGCGGTATTCGATGTGAAAAGGCGGGGCCGTATATGGAGCGTGAGGGCTTCAAAAACGTCTTCCAACTCGATGGTGGAATCCTCAAATACTTCGAAGAGTGCGGCGGCGCGCACTATGACGGCGAGTGCTTCGTTTTTGATCAACGCGTGGGTGTCGATCCGAGCCTGAGCGAGACGGACTCCACACGCTGCTTTGCCTGCCAGTCGCCCTTGAGCACCGAGGAGCAGGCCGATGCGCGCTATGTGCCCGGAAAGTCTTGTCCCTATTGCTTTGAGACCCCGGAGCAGCAGCGTGCCGCCTCAATCGCAGCCCGCATGAAGGCCATCGCGAGAGTCTTCAACCCGCTTCCGGGAAGTGTGCCGCATGACAATTTTAAGCCCGTCAATATCCCCCAAGAATGCGATGGGCTTACGTTGCTCGCCGCTCTGACTCATTGCGTGAAGGCAATGACTTCCGAGCAATGGTTGGCGCGTTTTTCCGCGGAGCGAGTGCTGGAAATCGACACGCATGAGCCCGTGAAAGCGGATCGGATCGTGCGTGCCGGCGAGCGCTTCGTGCACAAGATCGAGCAAGTCATCGAGCCCGACGTGAGCACCGATGTGACCATTCTCTATGAAGATGAAGCGCTGATCGTCTTGAACAAGCCCGCGCCGCTCCCGATGCACGCGGGCGGGCGCTTCTTCCGCAATACGCTCCAGCACTTGCTCAATGAAGTGTATGCTCCGCAAAAGCCACACCTCGCGCATCGGCTCGATGCGAATACGACCGGCGTCGTCCTGTTCACGCGGACGCGTCATTTCGCGAGTTTGCTGCAACCGCAATTTACGCGCGGGGAGATCTCCAAAACGTACACCGTCCGTGTTCAGGGGCATCCCGTTGCGGACGAATTCGTTTGTGATGCGCCCATCACCGATGAACCGGGTCCGCTCGGCTCGCGGACCGTCGATGATGAGAACGGGTTGCCGGCAAAGACGGAGTTCACAGTGAAGCGGCGGATGCCCGATGGAACCGCGCTCCTGGAGGCACGCCCGCTCACCGGGCGCACGAACCAAATCCGCGTCCACCTATGGCATCTCGGGTATCCGGTTTGCGGCGATGCTGCATACCTTCCCGGCGGGAAAATCGGGGTGCAGCAAACATTGGCCATGGGCCAGTCGCCGCTCTGTCTTCACGCGTCCCGCATCGCATTTACCCATCCGTTGACGAATGAAAGGGTTGAATTCACAGCCCCCGATCCGGCGTGGGCGGGGGCCTGATTTTCAAAGCGCAACATTCTCCATTTCCAAGCGTGACTCATCGTGCTACAGCCACGCGCCAATTTACAAAAAACGACGATGTCCAAATATACAACCTGCTCCGTGCCTGCCGGCGAAAAAATCACCATCAACGCTGGAAAGCTCACCGTTCCTAACGAACCAATCGTTCCTTTCATTCGCGGAGACGGCACAGGCCCCGACATCTGGGCATCGAGCGTGCGCGTTCTTGATGCAGCGGTCGCGAAGGCTTACGGCGGCGCGAAGAAGATCGCATGGATGGAAGTGTTCGCAGGCGAAACCGCGTTCACGAAATTCAACAACTGGCTGCCCGATGACACCGTCGAAGCGTTCCGCGAATTCCTCGTTGGAATCAAAGGCCCGCTGACCACGCCCGTCGGCGGCGGCATTCGCTCGCTGAATGTGGCGCTGCGGCAGATGCTCGATCTCTACGTCTGTCTGCGCCCGGTGCAGTATTTCACCGGCGTTCCATCGCCTGTGAAGCGTCCGGAGGCCGTGGATATGGTCATCTTCCGCGAAAACACCGAGGACATCTACGCGGGAATCGAATTCGCAGGCGGCACGCCCGAAGCGCAGAAGATGCTCGATTTCCTCGCGAAGGAATTCCCGAAAGACTTCAAAAAGATCCGCTTCGGCACGAGCGACGCCGTCGTGGAATACATGAAGCTCGCAGCGCCCGAGCACACGATGGAAAACTACCCGCCGACCGTCGGGATCGGCATCAAGCCAGTCTCGCAAGTCGGCACGATCCGGCTCATCAAATCGGCGATCCAGTACGCAATCGCGCAGAAAAAGAAGAGCGTCACGATCGTGCACAAGGGCAACATCATGAAGTTCACCGAGGGCGCCTTCCGCGATTGGGGCTATGCCGCGGCAGAGCGCATTTTTGGAGACAAAGTTTACACGTGGGCGCAATGGGAGCGCACCAAAAAGGAGAAGGGCGAACCCGCAGCAAACGAAGAGCAAAAGGCCGCGCTCGCCGAAGGTCGCGTGCTCATCAAAGACTCCATCGCCGACATCACGCTCCAGCAAGTGCTCACACGCCCCGGCGATTTCGATGTGATCGCCACGCTCAATTTGAACGGCGACTATCTCTCCGACGCGCTTGCTGCGCAGGTGGGCGGCATCGGCATCGCTCCCGGCGGCAACATCAACTACGTCACCGGCCACGCCATTTTCGAAGCCACGCACGGCACCGCGCCGAAGTATGCCGGCAAAGACCAGGTGAACCCCGGCAGCGTCGTCCTCAGCGGCGAAATGATGCTGCGTTACATGGGCTGGGGCGAAGCGGCGGATCTCATCATCAAGGGGCTCAACGGCGCCATCGGCAGCAAGCGCGTCACTTACGATTTCGCACGTCTCATGGACGGCGCGACGGAGATCAAGTGCAGCGAATTCGGCGACAACATCATTGCCCACATGTAACGGCACCGACTCCGGCGCGGGGAAAGACGACTTTATTTTCCGCGAGGGGTTGACCAAACGCAATACACGCGCCTTATTCCGCGCCTTCCAATTCACTTCTATCATGAGCACACCCGCACAGCCACAAGCCATCAATATCAACCTCACCGAAATCAGCGCCCGCTACAACGCAGGCGTGCAGCGACTGTTTGATATTGCCACCTGCACCGTCGGCGCACTTCGTGTGCAGACCGAAAAGGACTACCAGGAGTTTGGAAAAACGGCGGGCTTTTATCCCGACGGACGGACCCATGCGAAGCACGACCAGATCCGTCCCACAGCCGAGAACTGGCTCATCCGCAACATTCTGGTCGAGTCGCTCAACATGCTCACGCCATTGCTTGAGGATGTCCGCAGCGTTGCTGCCCTCGCGGAGTGGAAGGCGAAGGACGAAGCAAACTCGTCCGCCCCGCAAACCATCCTCGTCGCCGATCGCGAAGAATCGCTAAAGAAAAACTTTGGCGAACGTCTCAAAGAGCTGCGCGATAAATATAGCGTCTTCTCGTTCGTCGAAGGCATCCTGCCCGGCCTCTTCCAGCTCAACACCATCCTCGCGCAGCACGAAGGCAAGGTGCCGAAGGAACTCCTCAGCGGCAGCGGCGAATGGATTCTCGGACTCGTCACGCTCGTCGTGGACAAGGGTGACGGGAAATCCCAGCCAACTGCGAAGCTCGGGCGCACCGATCGTCGCTTCCCGCTCGGAGCCACGGTCAGTCTTGGAAAAGAAGACGTCCTGCTCATGGTCGGCTCCATCGGATTCTACGCCAGCACGCTGCTGAATTCGCTCCAGGAATACGTGAAAAAGACGATTCCCGGCCAGATTCAGGAAGCGTAAATGCTCACCGACACGCACGCCCACTTGGATTTCCCGAAAATCCAGGCGGACCTCGCCGGAGTTCTCCAGCGGGCGGATGCGGCGGGCGTGAAGCGCATCATCACCATCGGCACGACCGTCGCCGGCAGCCAGCGCTCGCGCCAGCTTGCCGAGACGTATCCTCACATCTTCTGCGCCGTTGGTGTTCATCCGAACAACGTGGCCGAAGAACCCGCCGGCTACGTGGAGGCACTGCGGCGACTCGCCGACAGTCCTCGGGTCGTTGCGCTCGGCGAGATGGGGCTCGACTACCACTACCTGCCCAGCACCCGCGGCGGCAGCGCGGAGGACGATGTGAAGGAAAAGGAAGCGCAGGCCTCTGCATTCCGCGCACAGCTCGCGCTCGCGGCAGAGCTTGCCATGCCCGTGATCATCCACGAGCGCGATTCGTGGGACGACACACTCGCCATCCTCGGTGAATTCACCGGACGGGTCCGCGCCGTCTTCCACTGCTTCGGCAAATCGCCCGAGCACCTGCGCCAGCTCGTGGCACTCGGACACACCGCGAGTTTTACCGGCATCGTCACGTTCAAGACCGCACCGGAAGCCCAGGCCTCCGCCCGCCAAATCGCGGCCGGCACATTCTTTGTCGAGACCGACAGCCCGTATCTCGCTCCCATCCCGCATCGAGGGAAGCCCTGCGAGCCCGCATTTGTCCGGCACACCGCGGAATTCATCGCCGGGCTTCGAGGAGTTTCGCTGGAACAATTTGCCGCCGAGACCGAGACTGCCGTGAACCGCTTCTTCCGATTTTCAAAATGAAACACATCATCTTCCTTCTCGCCGCCATCAGTGCCATCGCCGCCGAACCTCTCGCGCCCGACGTGCGAGCAAAAATGATCGCGAGCTTCGAGCAGACGGTGAAATCTGCCGACGCCGAAATCGCCCGCGATGCAACGCAAGGCCGCGCGTATTCTAACCGGGGGGACGCCCAGCTCTTTCTCGGCAAAGCAAAGGAGTCCGTCGCCGACTTCGAGAAAATGATCGCCCTCGACCCATCGCAGGACGCCCCTCACTGGCGGCTTGGCATCGCATACTACTTTGCCGGCGACTTCGCGAAGTCCGCAAAGCAGTTTGAGAAATACCACGCCTACGACGACCACGACCGCGAGAACGGCGTGTGGAAATTCTTCGCCCAGGCGCGCGCAGAAAGCATCGAGAAAGCCCGTGCGGAAATGCTCATCTACAAGCGCTTCGACCGCGAGCCATTCCCCGCAGTCTATGACATGCTTGCGGGAAAGAAAACCACCGCCGAAGTCCTCGCCGAGCTGGAAAAGAAAGCGCTCAAAGACGACGCCCTCGTCATGTTCTTCGCCCACTACTACATCGGCTGGTACGAGCAGCTCCTCGGCAACAAAGACGCCGCGAAGCAGCACCTCGCAGAAGCCGTCACCCTTTCCCAAAAAGCTGCCGCGAGCGGCGGCCCCGGTTACATGGGGCAGGTCGCGCGGCTGCATTACGAAGCGCTCAAGCCGTAGCTTCCGGTGCTCGGGCCAAAACGAAAGCAGCGGGCGCGGTAGAAAGGTGGAAAATAGGGGATGCGGCGCACGGCCCCAAGTTGCCACGTCAACGCACCCGCCGAACCGTGCGCGGGCAGGAAGGCCCTTTTACGCGACAACCCCAGATGGCACCGTGGCTTCGCACGGATGCCTTCAGAAAAGTTTAGGCGTGGCGTGCGGTGCGATGACGCTTGAGCAACGCACAAATCATACCGATAGCTCCAAAGGCCGCCGTCGATGGCTCCGGCACCGGCGAGGCATCGAGGCGCACATTGTCGAAGTTCACCTCAGTCCCGGGACCATTGAGATTCACCAGACGAATAGACATCGCCTGGCCTGCATTCGCGTGGCTGCTCCCCGTGGTAAACGAAACGACAGAGGTCGCGAAGACCCCCTCGCCGGGCGACAGGGTGTTGGGATCCGATGCGACCAAGGTGCTGCCCGCAAAGAGTTCAACCCGGTAGCCGGGGAATCCGGTGAAATTGAACGGCCCGGGGTCAGCGGGCGAAAAGTTGCCGACTTCGACCGTCAGCGTGTATTGCATCGAAAGCTGGAGCGTCGAGGTCAGCGTCTGCCTGAGGCCCGCCTCCGCAAGGTTGGTTGTATTCTCCAGGAAAACCACGCCAACATTCGCCCCGTCGGGAGCGCCGTTCACAAACGAGTTGGTCGTGGAGGGATTCCACACGCCGAAAAAGCGCTGATTGTTCGTCGCTCCCGAGTTATAAACAGTCCAGCCCGCCGGCCCGGCCGATTGCGACCCCGTGAACGTCGCAGGTGCCGTCACCGGGCTTTCAAAGCTCGGATTGTTGATCGTCACCAAAGCGGCCTCCGCACCCATTGGCTGCGCGAATGAGATGGTGGAGAGTAACGCTACTTGGATCAGTCTTAGTTGAATGCGTTTCATGTTGTTGGCTTTGAGGAGTGTGGTTTGGAAGAATGCGCGTAGCGACGCCCAACTTCTCATTATCCGACTGGCAATTTCCGCCGGTCGCATAGCGGGTGACTCGGAGAAGTGCGCTTTCTCTCTGTCGGGGTGGTTGGATTGTGTGGATGGCGGGCGCATGGGTTTCGTATAGCACTCCTGCGGGCTTGGCCAAGGGATTTCTTGTGGTTTGTGGCTCTTGGCCGCCACATTACGCGTCACCCGAGCCATGGCAGCTTTCGCCGGTTGATCCCCCTGATTCCCAAAGTTTTCTGCGTGTGTAAACCGATAACCGTCCGGTCATTCAAGGTTTTCCTTATGGGCAAACGGATGTCCGGTGAGGCTTCTGAGGTTTTCTGGATTGGCAAACGAGTGTCCGGTGGGGCACCCAAGGTTTTCAGGATCGGCAAACGGGTATCGGTTGGGGCATCCGATGTTTTCAGGGTTGGCAAACGGGTATCGGTTGGGACATCCAAGGTTTTCAGAGTAGGCAAACGGGTATCGGTTGGGGCATCCGAGGTTTTTAAGGTGGGCAAACCGATATCGGTTGGGACATCCAATGTTTTCAGGGTTGGCAAACGGGTATCGGTCGGGACATCCAAGGTTTTCAGAGTGGGCAAACGGGTATCGGTTGACGCACCCAAGGTTTTCAGGGTGACCAAACCGATATCGGTTGGGGCATCCGAGGTTTGCAAGGTGGGCAAACCGATATCGGTTGGGGCATCCGAGGTTTTTAGGGTGGGCAAACCGATATCGGTTGGGGCATCCTGAAAACAACGGATAAATATCTACACCCCTCCCGAGCCACCCTCTTCTCTAAAGGTGGCTAAATTTGACCACTTTTGCGTGCGGGATTTAACTGGAATGTTAAAACTGGGCGCCTTTCGGCAATTTTGGCTTCCAAGGCCCCAACTGCCGGAGCGAAAGAGACGTCAGCGAAAACGCGGATGGGAGCGGGGCTTTCCTAAGCCCCGTTTGTCCCGATCCATCGGGACAACTTAGCTCTCGCCACTAACGTGGCATCGGGGCTTAGGAAAGCCCCGCTCCGATTCGTTCCTCCTATCGTCTCTTATTCCAAACCGATGGTATGAGTGATGCGACGCCTTCGGCGTAACTCCCGTCTCTAATCACGCTCTTCCGCACGCCGTTCCACTTTTCATCGCGCTCTTTTTGACGATGGAGTGTATTCGCGCGTTGCCGGATTTGTGTGGATGTGCATTTTCATCCGCGCATGAAGAACAAGACACCGAACAACTCGCTCACCAAATCCGCTGCTTCCGTCGCCGATGTGCTGGCGAAGACTATCGAGAACGTAAACAAGGCTGCGGCGAATGGGTCGGAGTCGTTTCTGCGGGCGATCTCGGAGTTGCAGGACGGCGGGCAATATACGGAGATCGTGAAT
This sequence comes from Verrucomicrobiaceae bacterium, assembly GCA_043755735.1. Lineage (GTDB taxonomy): Bacteria > Verrucomicrobiota > Verrucomicrobiia > Chthoniobacterales > Chthoniobacteraceae > SXWH01. Next base: position 14,258 of record JAYUSJ010000181.1, read on the forward strand.
CGCTTTTATCGGACGCTGGCGTTCGGGACGGGCGGGCTGCGCGGGCGGAGCATCGGGGAGGTGGTGACGGCGTCGGAGAAGGGGAGCTCGACGGGGCCGCGCCCGGACCAGCCGTGCGCGGGGACGAATGCGATGAACTATTTTAACATCAGCCGCGCGACGCAGGGGCTGGTGGCCGATATGTGGCAGGCGCACAAAAAGGCGAAGGCGAAGGGACGCCCGAGCATCGCGCTGGCGCATGACACGCGGCATTTTTCGAAGGAGTTTGCCGAGCTGGCGGCGAAGGTGGCGACGGACCTGGGGTGCGATGCGTATGTGTTCGCCGGGCCGCGCTCGACGCCGCAGCTTTCGTTTACGGTGCGCCTGATGAATGCGACGGCGGGTGCTGTGGTCACGGCGTCGCACAACCCGCCGCATGATAACGGATTCAAGGTGTATTTTTCCGACGGCGCGCAAATCGTGGAGCCGCACGCGAGCGCAATCATCAAGCTCGTGAACGCGGTGACGAGCGACACTTACACGCCGCTGCCGAAGGCGAAGCAGGGCAAGCGCATCGTGCTCGGTGCGAAGGAGGATAATGCGTATATGGACCGGCTGGAGACGCTGCTCCTGGATCGCCCGATGGTGAAGGCTGCGAGCCGGCTGAAGGTGGTGCTGAGCCCGATTCACGGGACGGGCGGGGTGATTATCAAGCCGATGCTCAAGCGTCTTGGGTTCCGGTTTGCGGTGGTGGCGGAGCAGGACAAATTCGACGGTCAATTTCCCACGGTGAAGTCGCCAAATCCCGAGAACGCCGAGGCGCTGTCGATGGCCATCGCGCTTGCCGAGAAGGAAGCCGCGGATGTGGTGGTGGCGACGGACCCGGACTCGGACCGCATGGGCGTGGCGATTCGGAATCGCGATGGAAAGATGCAGCTCCTCACGGGCAACCAAATCGGATCGCTGATCGCCGCGTATCGCGTGGAGAAGCTGAAGGCGCTCGGCGTCATCACTCCGGAGAACGCGGGGCGATGCGCAATCATCAAGACGCTCGTGACGACGGACCTGCAGAAAGCGATCGCCGCAAAGCATGGCCTGCGCTGCGTGGAGACGCTCACCGGATTCAAATACATCGGCGAGAAACTCGGCCAGTATGAGAACGCAATCCCTGCGAAAGAGCGGGCGAATTACCGCACGCTGTCGGAGGAAAAGACGCGCGCGCTGCGGCTGAAGCACAGCGTGTATTACGTGGCGGGCGGCGAGGAGAGCTACGGCTACAGCGCGCATGATTTCGTCCGCGACAAAGACGCGAATGCAGCAGTCGTGTTGTTTGCCGAAGTGTGCGCATTTGCGAAGTCACGGAACATCACGGTGGATCAACTCCTCGATGAGGTTTACGCGAACTACGGCTACTATCTGGAGCAGAACAAGACGCTCGAATATCGGGGCGCGGCAGGGGAGGAGACCATCAGGAAGCTCGCCACCGGCTTTGCCAGCGAGCCGCCGAAGATGATGGACGGATCGAAGGTCGTGGGCGTCCGGGATTTCGCGAACAACAACTACAAGGACTGTGAAGGCCAGGTGTTGCCGAACGAAAAGATGGTCATCTTCGATCTGGCTGACGGACGCCGCGTCGCCGTGCGCCCATCGGGCACGGAGCCGAAGATCAAATTCTATCTCTTCACGAAAGCAGACGTCTCGTCGCCAGCCCAGCTCGCAAAGGTCAAAGCCTCCGCCGCAAAAGGGCTCGCCGGACTTTGGACGTGGATCCAGAGCGATGTGGCGCTGCGGCTGAAGCGGTAAGCGCGCTTCCGCAGTGGCTTTCATTTGCGTCGCGCAATGCGTGCCGCTATTCACGCCGCGTGCAAACAATCGTCATTGGTCATAAGAATCCCGACATGGACTCGATCTGCGCGGCCATCGGCTACGCAGAGTTGAAGCGGCTTTCCGGCTGGCCGGATGTGGTGGCCGCGAGGGCGGGGGCGACGAATGCGCGGATCGATTACGTGTTGGAGCGCTTCGGCGTGGAGTCGCCGATGATGCTCACGGATGTCTCGCCGCGCGTCCATGATGTGATGCAGACGAGCGTGGTTTCCGTCCACGCGGATACGCCGCTGTATGATGCGATCCAACTGATTGATCGGCGGCGGTTGCGCGGACTGCCGGTTGTGGATGACAAGCGGCACTGCCTCGGGCTGCTGAATGCGTTCAAGATTTCGCATCACCTTTTCCCGCCCCGCGAGGAAGCCCATGCGGCGCGAACGGTGACGGCCTCGCTGGCGGATGTTGCGCGGACGATTGGCGGGCAACTCATTTGCGGGAGCCTGACTCCGGTGGAGGAGGATTTCTTTCTGCTCGTAGGAGCGATGCGGCAGGATAGCTTTGGCCCGCGTCTCGCGAAGTATCGGGATGAGGGGCGGAGTGTGCTCGTCTTCGTCGGCGACCGTCCGCACATCCAGCTTCTCGCCATCGAGCACGGAGCGCGTGCGATCGTCGTGACTGGCGGATATTCGGTCGAGCCGGATGTGGAAATCGCGGCGCGTGCTGCGGGCATCGCGCTCCTTTGCGCTCCAGCCGACACGGCGACGACCGTGCTGATGTCTCGTGGCAGCGTGCGCGCCGGGCGGATGCTGGAGCCTGCGCCGCTGAGCTTTCACCGGGACACGCGGCTTTCCGATGCGCGGCACAAGACTGCGGCGGTGAGCGCATTTCTTTTTCCGGTCGTCGATGACCACGGAGTGATGTGCGGGATTTTGTCGAAGTCCGATTTTATCAAGGACATCCCGAGGCAATTGATTCTCGTGGACCACAACGAGCTGGATCAAGCCGTGCGTGGGGCAGACCATGTGCCGATTGTGGAGATTCTCGACCATCATCGGCTGGGCGGCTTCACCAGCAGCACGCCGGTGCTTTTTTGGAATAATCCGGTCGGGAGCACATCGACGATCGTCGCGCTTTGCTACCGGCAGCTCGGTATCCCGATCGCGCCGCCGATTGCCGGACTGCTGATGGCGGGGCTCATCAGCGATACGCTGAATCTCAATTCCCCGACGACGACGCCGACGGACGCGGAGATTCTCAATCAGCTCGCGAAAATTTCGGGAGTGAACAGCGACGACTTCGCGCGCGACCTTTTCAGCGTCGCGAGTCCGCTGCTCACGCTCACTCCCGAGCAGGCGGTGACCGCTGATTCCAAGCCTTACACCGAATACGGGCAGCGCTTCGTGGTTGCGCAGATTGAGGAGCTCACGTTCGCGCATTTCGAGGAAAAGAAGGATGCTCTCCTGAGTGCGCTGGAAGCGCGGCGCGATGCTGAGGATTTTCTGTTTGCCGCGCTGCTCGTTACCGACATCACGACGCAAGGATCGTTGCTGCTCGTGCGTGGAGACCAGAGCTTTATTGCGCAAATCGACTTCCCATCCGTGGGCGCGAACATCTGGCAGTTGGACGGCGTCGTTTCGCGCAAAAAACAGCTTCTGCCGTATCTCATTGAGTGCATCGGGAAGATGCCGCCAGCGTAGCGGCGCGAACATTTCACCGGGCGGTTTTCTCTGTTGGAATGAGGCTTTGGAAAAATATTCATCGAAACCCTTGCGTGCCGGGAATCAGGTCCGTATAAGGCGCGCCCACGTTTCTAAAAAACGGGTAGATACCGAAGTGGCCAAACGGGGCGGACTGTAAATCCGCTGGCTTACGCCTTCACTGGTTCGAATCCAGTTCTGCCCACTCCCCCCACCATTA
>JAYUSJ010000182.1:0-17948 GCA_043755735.1 Verrucomicrobiaceae bacterium
CAAACCTGTTTGCTTTAATGACTTTGCAGTGTGCCGCAGTCGGTTTCACAGAACGCCGCTCGCTACCTCTCGCGCAGGAGTTGCATTGCGCATGATGCCGATTGGGCATGGAGTGAGTAAAACCGTCCGACTAATTGAATTGAATGTTCGCGAAACCGCTTTCGATCCTTCGTCCGCAGGCCTGACGCCGCTGCGTTCCAGTTTCTACGAGCCCATTATATGATCCCGAAGTCTCTGTAACCCATCCCCGCTTCCGGCAAGCGAACCGGCCTTTTTCCGATCTCCCCACCCACAACAAAGTAACCACGAATAGACAGCCCACTCCTATGAACAAGTTCACACGCTATATCACCATGCCCGGCTTATTTCGGTCAATCGGCCGGACGACGACGGGGGCCAAGCAAGCTTTCGCCCATTTCATCGCCCTGATCCTGCTTCTGAGCGGGGCGGGTGCGCCGCTTGGCCTGATCGCGGCTGATACGGGGACGCAACCGACGGGTGACTCCGCGCCCATTCCCTGGAACGAAGTCGGCGCTGCGGCGGGCAAGCAGTATCAGGGCGATGGGCTCGCGGTGACTGCCACCAAGGATGGCGCGCAATTGCGAAGCGTGTTCCAGAAATTTGAGGGTCAGGCCACACCAGACGGATTGTGGATCGTCTCCACGGCCCCCGGCACCGAGGGCGAACGCTTTCGCGTGATGGCGCAGGCCGTGGGACGTGAAGGCGGAGCGGTCGCGCCGCTGGCCGAAGCCGGCACGGTGCGGATGCAGGACAAGCTCGTGACTTTTGAGCGCCCGGGTCTCGCCGAGGAATATTCCACGAGTATCGACGGCATTCGCCAGGACTTCCTCATTGCCAAACGTCCGGTCGGCGCGGGCGGCCTTTGCGTGGAGTTGACCGTGGCGGGAGCAAAGGCCGTGGCGACAGCCTCCGGCGCAAAGCTCGTGCTGCAACACTCGGGTCGCGAAATCGCTTATAGTCGCTTGCGGGTAGTGGATGCCACTGGCCGGGAACTGGCCGCCCGCATCGAGGTGCCAGCGCCCACAAAGATGACCGTCCACGTGGACGACACCGACGCCGCCTACCCGGTGCGCATTGACCCGACGTTTAGCGACGCCAACTGGATCAACATTGGGAGTTATCCGGCTGGGGCCAATGGCTCCGTTAATGCCATTGCTGCGGATGGGAATGGCAACATCTACTTCGCCGGGGATTTTTCGACGATGGGTAACATCAAGGCGAACCGTATCGCCAAGTGGAACGGGAGTGCGTGGTCGGCCTTGGGCTCAGGCGTGTCAGGAAGCGTTTACGCGCTGGCGGTGTCCGGCACCGATCTGTATGCGGGTGGCAGTTTCACCACCGCCGGCGGTGTTTCGGCCAACCGTATCGCCAAGTGGAACGGGAGCGCGTGGTCCGCCTTGGGATCAGGAGTGGGCGGCAACGTCTTGGCGCTCGCTGCGTCTGGAGGCAACGTTTATGCAGGTGGTGTTTTCACCGCGGCGGGCGGTGCTTCGGCCAACCGGATCGCGAAGTGGGATGGCAACGCGTGGTCGGCCTTGGGCGCAGGAATGAACAGCGACGTCAACGCGCTCGCGGCCTCTGGACCCGATCTGTATGTTGGTGGAAATTTTTCGACCGCAGGCGGTGCCTCGGCAACTCGAGTCGCAAAGTGGGATGGGAGCGCATGGTCGGCACTGGGACTAGGGGTGAACGGCAATGTTTATGCTCTCGCAGTCTCCGGCGCCAATCTGTATGTCGGTGGCCAGTTCACTACCGCGGGCGGTTCGTCGGCCAACAATATAGCCAGATGGAATGGGAGCGCATGGTTTCCTCTGGGTTTAGGAACATACGGAAACAGGGTGACAGCGCTCGCGGTTTCCGGAGCAAACCTTTATGTAGGTGGCAGTTTTTTTATCGCATACGGTGTTCCAAACACGAATTTCTTCGCCCGATGGAATGGCAGCGCATGGTCATCGGTGGGAATAGGGGACGGCAACGGCGTGGTGAACGCTGCGGTCTCCGCAATCGCGGTTTCCGGCACGGACTTGTATGTTGGAGGCCAAGGCATCTCCATCGCAGGTGGGGTTGCTGCGGATCAAATCGCCAAGTGGAACGGCACTGCGTGGTCAGCCGTTTCGCCGGGAGGGACGAATTATGTGAATCGGAATGTGTATTCGTTCGCTGTCTCGGGCACCGACTTGTACGTCGGCGGCAATTTCACAGTTGCGGGCGGCGTTGCGGCAAACTTCATCGCGAAGTGGAACGGGAGCACGTGGTCGGCCTTGGGCTCAGGGTTGACCGGCGTTCCTCTTGCGCTCGCGGTTTCCGGAACTGACCTTTACGCGGGTGGCGGGTTCACCACTGCAGGCGGAGTTGCAGTCAGCAACATCGCGAAGTGGAACGGAAGTGTGTGGTCAGCCTTGGGCTCAGGGGTATCCGGGAGCGTTTACGCACTCGCGGTTTCCGGTACGGACTTGTATGTGGGCGGCGGTTTCACCACTGCTGGCGGTGTGTCGGCCAACCGTGTCGCGAGATGGAGTGGCAGCACTTGGTCGGCTTTGGGATCAGGGGTTGACAACTATGTTGTCGCTCTCGCTGTTTTGGGCGGCGACCTGTATGCAGGTGGGTATTTTACAACTGCCGGAGGGGCCGCAGCCAACTACATTGCAAAATGGAACGGAAGTGCATGGTCGCCCTTGGGATTAGGAGTGAATTACACCGTTCAAGCGCTCGCAGTCTCGGGTGCCGATCTGTATGCCGGTGGCTTTTTCACAAGCGCAGGTGGTTCGCCAGCACGCAACGTAGCAAGATGGAACGGAAGCGTTTGGTCACCTTTGGGCTCAGGCGTCAATGACGGCGTCTCTGCACTCGCGGTTTCTGGGACCGACCTGTATGTCGCAGGCTCTTTCAATTCCGCCGGCGGGGTTTCGGCGTCCCGGCTCGCCAAGTGGAACGGCAGCACGTGGTCCGCGCTCGGATCAGGAGTTGATAACTACGTCTATGCGCTCGCGGTTTCCGGCACTGACCTCTATGTAGGCGGCCAATTTGCTACCGCAGGCCCCTTGGTTTCCAGTAACCTGGCCAAGGCAACTCTGCTCGCGACGACCAGTCCAGCGGTCGTGACACTCGGCAGCCTGAACCAGACTTACACGGGAAGTGGTTTAAGCGCGACTGCGACGACCACACCGCCCGGGCTTGCGGTTGACTTCACCTACAACGGTTCAGCCACGCTCCCTGTAAACGTCGGGAGCTACACGGTCGTTGGAACGATCAACGACGGGAGCTACGAGGGCAGCGCTACAAGCACGCTGGTGATCGGCAAGGCTACGGCCACGGTGACCCTGGCGAGTCTGAACCAAGCGTACACTGGCAGTGGCCTCAGTGCCACTGCGACGACATCTCCAGTCGGTCTGACCGTGAACTTCACGTATAACGGTTCGGCCACGCTGCCTGTCGCCGCTGGGAGTTACACGGTCGTGGGCACGATCAATAACGCCAACTACGAGGGCAGCGCCACGGGCACGCTTGTGATTGGGAAAGCCACGGCCACGGTGACGCTGGCGAATCTGAGCCAGACGTACACGGGCAGCGGCCTGAGCGCCTCGGCGACGACATCTCCCGCGGGTCTGACGGTGAACTTCACCTACGACGGCGTGGCCACGCTGCCCGTCAATGCCGGGAGCTACACGGTGGTGGGGACGATCGACGACGCGAACTACGCGGGCAGCGCGACTGGCACGCTGGTGATCGGGAAGGCCGCGGCCACGGTGACCTTGGCAAACCTGACCCAGACCTACACGGGCAGCGGTCTGAGCGCCTCGGCGACGACCGCTCCGACCGGGCTGACCGTGAACTTCACGTACGACGGCGCGGCCACGCCGCCCGTCAACGCAGGCAGCTATGCGGTGGTGGGGACGATTGACGATCCCCAATACCAGGGCACCGCTGCCGGCACCCTCGTGATCGGAAAGGCCAATGCCACGATCACATTGACGAACCTGAGCCAGCCCTATACGGGAAGCGGCTTGGTCGCGACGGCAACGACTACTCCTCCAGGGTTGGCCGTCGATTTGACCTACAACGGTTTGCCAGCCCTGCCTGTCAACGCCGGCAGTTACGCAGTCGTGGCCACCATCAACGACCCCAACTACGTGGGGAGCACCGGCACTTGGCCCGCGGCGGGGGCCGGTATTGTTAATGAGGATTTCAACAGCGGCGCACTGCCGGCAACGACGGAAGTTGCGGGGACGAGCGTCGCCTTTACGGATGGGGGCGTGCTTTTTACCGGGAATTCCGCCAATAACGCGACGCGCACGTACCTGCGAACCATCGCGGCCGACTATTTTTGGCGCAGTTTTGTGGCCGAGGTCACTGTGAACGTGAAAAACGTCGTGTATTTCGGCATGGGCACGGGGATTCGAAACCCGGGCTTTTTCAACGAACCGGGCCTTCCCTCGATCACTATGCGCCTGCATGAAAGCACGACAGTGGGTGGGCGTGTCGATGCTGTGGATAACTTTGCGAGCTTAACAGCACCTACTAACAGTTTTGGCTCCCCTGGCAGCGGGACACACCGGCTCCGTTTAATTTGGGACGCGACAGCTAAGACCGCGACTTTTCAAATCGATCGGAATTACACAGGAGGTGCATTTGTTCCCGACTTGACCTCAATCGCTATTAACGGAGCGGATAACGGATTCACCGATAGCAACACAAAAATCTTTTTCGGGGGTCATGGGCTCATGTCTTTCGACGACTTGGTGATAAGCCCGGCCAACACGCTGGTGATCCGCAAAGCCGCCGCCCCCGTGACGCTTGCGAACCTCAGCCATACCTACACGGGCAGTGGTGTGGCCGCCACGGCAACGACCATCCCGGCCGGCCTGGCGGTAAACTTGACCTACAACGGTTCGATCGCGCTCCCCGTCGACGCCGGAAGTTATTCGGTCGTGGGGAAAATTAATGACCCGAACTATGCAGGGAGCGCCACGGGCACGCTGGTGATTGGCAAGGCCGCGGCCACGGTGACCTTGGCGAACCTGAGCCAGATCTACACGGGCAGCGGACTGAGCGCCACGGCGACGACCGCCCCGGCCGGGCTGACGGTGAACTTCACCTACGACGGCCTGGCCACACTCCCCATCAATGCCGGGAGCTACACGGTGGTGGGGACGATCAACAACGCGAACTACGCGGGCAGCGCAACTGGCACGCTCGTGATCGGAAAGGCTGCGGCCACCGTGACGCTTGCGAACCTGAGCCAGATCTACACGGGCAGCGGCCTGAGCGCCACGGCAACAACGGCCCCGGGCGGGTTGACCGTGAACTTCACCTACGACGGCTTGGCCACGCTCCCCGTCAACGCCGGGAGCTACGCGGTGGTGGGCACGATCAACGACGCCAACTACGCGGGCAGCGCCACAGGCACGCTGGTGATTAGCAAAGCCGCGGCCACCGTGACGCTGGCGAACCTCAGCCAGATCTACACGGGCAGCGGCCTCAGCGCCACGGCGACAACATCTCCGGGTGGTTTGGCGGTGAACCTCACGTACGATGGTGCCGCCACGTTGCCCATCAATGCCGGGAGCTACGCAGTGGTGGGAACCATCAACGACGCGAATTACGCGGGCAGTACGACGGGCACACTGGTGATCGGGAAAGCTGCGGCCACGGTGACGCTGGCGGACCTCAGCCAGATCTACACGGGCAGCGGTCTGAGTGCCGCGGCGACAACGGCCCCTGGCGGGTTGACGGTGAACTTCACCTACGACGGCCTTGCCACGCTCCCCATCAATGCCGGGAGCTACACGGTGGTGGGGACGATTAGCGACGCGAACTACGCGGGCAGCGCCACCGGCACGCTGGTGATTAGCAAAGCCGCAGCCATCGTAACGCTGGCTAACCTCAGCCAGACCTACACGGGCAACGGCCTGAGCGCGACCGCGACAACATCTCCGGGCGGTTTGGCGGTGAACCTCACGTACGATGGCGCAGCCACATTGCCCGTCAACGCCGGGAGCTACGCGGTGGTGGGGACGATCAACGACGGGAACTACGCAGGCAGTGCGACGGGCACGCTGGTGATCGGCAAAGCTGCGGCCACGGTGACGCTGGCGGACCTGAGCCAGACCTACACGGGCAGCGGTCTGAGTGCCACGGCGACAACATCTCCGGGTGGTTTGGCGGTGAACCTCACGTACGATGGTGCCGCCACGTTGCCCATCAATGCCGGGGGCTACGCAGTGCTGGGAGCGATCAACGACGCGAACTACGCCGGCAGCGCCACGGGCACTTTGGTAATCGGGAAGGCCGCAGCCACGGTAAATTTGGCGAACCTCAGCCAAGCCTATACAGGCAGCGGGTTGGGCGCCACAACGACGACGACTCCCGCTGGGTTGGCGGTGACCGTTACTTACGACGGTTCTGCCACGCTTCCTGTGGATGCCGGGAGTTACATCGTCGCGGCGACAATCGATGACACAAACTACGCGGGCAGCGCCACGGGAACGCTGACGATATTCCACCCCAATTTGGCGGTGATAATCACTGGACCGGCATCGGGATTCCTCCAGACTGTCGACAGCACCGTGAATCTCACGGGCAGTTTCACGCCGACGACAGCCCCCGGAGCCTACACCGCATCATGGGTATTGAGCGCTACCATGGATACGGAGACTGTGATTCCCGGGATCGTAAACGGGAATCTTGTGAGCGCACAGGTTGAGTTCACGACACCGGGAGTTTATTCCATCCGGCTCGTCGTGACCGATGGGGTTGGCACCATCGGGCAAGCAAACCTCGTTCAAAATGACCTTCCAGCTTACGTTGTGATTTACGATCCCGAAGGTGGCCACGTCACGGGGGGCGGTTGGATCAATTCCCCGGCAGGAGCGTTCCGTCCGGATTTTGTCGAATTTTCTGGAGTGGTCGGGAAGGCCACTTTTGGGTTCGTTTCCAAGTATAAGAACGGCGCCCAAGTGCCAACGGGCAACACGGAGTTTCAGTTCAAAGCGGGCAACGTTCATTTCAAGAGCACAGTTTACGAGTGGCTGACAGTGGCCGGCGCGCGGGCGCAATACAAAGGGTCTGGGACGATCAACGGTGGAGGAGATTACGGCTTCAAGCTCACTGCGATAGACGGTGACTTGCTGGGCAACGGAAAGCCCGATCGCTTCCGGATCAAGATATGGGAAAACAGTTCAGGTGCCGTGATCTACGACAATCAAAACTCGGCAGACAATGCCGACCTCACCACGCCCGGGACGCTCCTCGGCGGAGGCAGCATCGTGATCCACAAGACAAAATAAGACACCTTATCACTCGAGTTAAAACCACAATCATTCACATCTCATGAAAACGAAAATGAAAGCTCTTCTCGCCCTCGGACTCTTAATGACTTCGGTCAGCCACGCGCAAGTGACCCCGCAAGGGGTGGTCGTCGCATGGGGGGCGAATAATTTCGGTCAAACAACCGTGCCCCTCGGCGCTCAAAGCGGTGTGGTGGAGATTGACGCTCGTCACGGCTATTCCGTTGCTCTCAAGAACAATGGTTCTGTCATCGTATGGGGGCAGAACAATTACGGTCAGGGCAATGTGCCGACTGGGTTCAATGACGTCGTTGATGTCGCTGCGGGAGATGTCCAAGTAGTGGCGCTTCGTTCCAACGGATCCGTAGTAGTCTGGGGTGCGATCGGGTATGATTTCGGTCAAACCATCGTCCCGGGTGCGGCCCAATCGGGAGTGGTCGCAATCGCGTCCGGATCAGCTCATGTCCTCGCAGTGAAGGCGGATGGGACCGTGATTGCGTGGGGGCGAAATCACCTAGGTCAATGCAACGTTCCAGCGGGGTTGACCGACGTAATCGCCGTTGCGGCATCCGACCACAGCGTGGCCCTCAAGAAAGACGGGAGTATGGTCGCGTGGGGCGGCAACACTCGGGGCCAACTCAATATTCCTGCCGGCTTGAGTCCTGTCGTGGAGATCCGTGCAGCAGACGCTCACACGACCGCACGGACGTGTCATGGAACGGTTGCCGCTTGGGGACAGGTATACAACTACACGGGGTTTGTTCCGGCATACGTCCCGAGCGGGTTGACCGGCGTAAAGACAATCGGCGGTGGCACGATGCACTGGCTCGCATCGAGATATGACGGAACCTTCGCGACGTGGGGAAGACCGGATGAAGGACAGCTCGCGATCCCTGTTGGCCTCACGGAGGTAGAAGCATTGGCCGGGGGATCAGGCCACTCTCTGGCGCTGCGCGGCAATGCACCTCGCCTGGTCAATCGCGCTCCGGTAGCTTACGCAGGGTGGGATCAGCAGAAGGCGGAGGGCTCGCTCGTGACGCTCGACGCCTGCCTCTCATTTGACCGCGACCGCGATCCTCTTTCGTATCAGTGGATGCAGATTTCAGGTCCCCCGGTCGTGCTAAACGTTGCAGATCCGAAAAGCCCGACTTTCATTTCTCCGACGGTATCCGGCGCCGGGGTCACGCTCGAGTTTATGTTGGAGGTGAGTGACGGAGCCTTGGTGTCGACGGATTTCGTAACCGTTGCAATCAATGACCTTCCAGCGCCGTTGCCTGCTGGCTCGATAAGTGAAAACTTTAACAATGGATACCTGCCCACAACCTTTGATGTCGCCGGGCAGTATGTATCGTTTGCGGGCGGTTCGGCTCTTCTCACGGGGGTTTCCGAGGGGCAGCGGACCTATGTCCGCACGAGAGCTTCAGATTTCTACGGGCGTAGTTTTGTGGCCGAGGTGACCGTGGCACTAACTCATTACGATATAGCGTATTTTGGAATGGGCAAAGGCAGTCCGAACCCGGGGTTCTTTTATGAACCAGCGATTCCGTCGCTGAACATTCGGGCAGCCGGATCAGGCCATCCGCATCTTCATGCCGCTGACAATGCAATCAGTTTGCAGTCGACCTTTAACCCATTCGGCGTCGCCGGTAATGGGACGCATCGTTTGCGTCTCACTTGGGATTCAATTGCAAAGACTGCCACTTTTGAAATCCATCGCAACTACTCAGGCGGGCCGTTCGTGGCTGCTTACACATCAATTCCTGTGAATGGGGCCGACAATGGATTCGTAGACGGGGACACGAGGATATTTTTTGGCGGCGGTCGTTCTTTCGATGACTTCTTCATCGGGAATGTCAGGAATCCCCCGGTCGCGAATGCCGGCTCCGATTTCAGCGTGAACGAAGGACAATCGGTCGAACTCGATGGCAGCGCTAGTACCGACCCAGATGGCGACGTCGTGAGCTACTCGTGGGTGCAGTTGCCCGGCGGCACTCCCGTCGTGTTGACTGGCGCGAACACGGCACGCCCGACATTCACAGCACCGATCGTCCCCATAGGCGGGGAGACTCTGAGCTTCGAGCTAACGGTAACCGCAAACGGCGAAGTCGCAACCGATGCAGTGAGCGTAAGTATTGTGAACGTTAATCACCCGCCTGTCGCGGACGCCGGTAACGATCAGACCGTGGCGGAAGGGGCGACTGTGACACTTCGGGGCGAGAACAGCTTCGACATCGATAATGACTTCTTTGCCTTCTCGTGGGTGCAGGTTGGCGGAACTCCGACGGTAGCACTTACCGGTATGGATACAGCAAACCCCGCCTTCGCCGCACCCTTTGTTGCCGCCGGCGGCGCACCTGGCGTCGTCGCAACGCTGGTTTTTGAACTTCGAGTGGATGACGGCTTTTCGATGGATGCGCCCGCGCCGGGATTCACATTCGCAAATGTTGTGGATCAGGTCGTCGTTCAGGTTACAAATACGAACAATGAGCCAGTAGCGTCGGCGGGCGCAGATCAAACCGTGGATGAAAACACGAATGTGGAACTCATTAGCTCGGCAAGCAGCGATCCGGACGGCGACCTGCTTGCGTATTCGTGGGCGCAGGTTTCCGGGCCAACGGTTGTGATAAGCGGAGCAGCAACGACCGCGCCTACTTTCACTTCTCCGTTCGTCGGTGCCGGCGGAGCGGATCTCGAGTTCGAATTGACGGCAAGCGATGGTTTCGGCGGCGTGGCTACCGATCGAGTTGTTATCCATGTACAAAACATCAACGACCCGCCGCTTGCTGCCGCAGCGCGACCCACCGTAGCCCTGTTATGGCCTCCGAACCACCAACTCGTCACCGTAGGCATCACAGGAGTCTCCGATCCAGATAACAATGCGACCATCACTATAACCGCCGTAACACAGGACGAACCGACCAACGGGCTTGGCGACGGAGATACGCCGATTGATGCAATTATTAACCCGAACGGCACTGTGCTGGTGCGCGCTGAACGCGCCGGCAAAGGCGATGGACGGATTTATAGAATCTTTTTCACCGCCTCAGATCCCGAGGGGAGTTCATCGGGAGTGGTTGTAGTGAGCGTTCCGCACAGTGTTAAGAAACCAGCGGTTGACAGTGTCACAGTCTTCGATTCGACCCAATAACGGGCGGCACAAAACTTCCCTCACGATTATGTCCCGCCCTCATGGCTGCATCCTGTTTGTGAAGCCAAGTCAGGGCTTCACCGTTACGCCCGACTCAAAGCCTGACCTTCGCGCAGACTTGGACTCCGCGTGGAAGAACCTATCCGCCGGTGGCACGCCACAGCACATTCGCTCCCTTCTCGATGAGCTTGCGGCAAAACTCCGGGGAATGACCGTCGGGCAGAGGACGATTGCCATCCGGGATTTTCTAGACAGTCGCCGCGATGCCAAGACCCGGCTTCCGTTTGCCATCGCAGACGGCGGCCTACTCGACACTGCTCCATCGTTCCGCGTTTGGCTCCTCGACCAGCTTGGTCGCGCCAATCCCGATGCGGCGGCGACTTATGCGCAAACCGTTCTCGGCACCCGTGAGAGCGCTGATGAATGGGCGGTGGCACTCCGCAATTTTGCGAAAGTCCGCACTGCGCCCGCCGATGTCTCGTATGTAAACGGCAAGCTGCGTGAACTACTCAACGAGCCCCGCTGGCAAAGCGAGCAGAGCGCGGGATGGCTGGAGTCCTTCGATGTGGCAGTCCACACCCGCGCAGTTGAACTCCTGCCCGACCTCTCCCGACTTCTCGTCCGCACCGGAGCCACGGACAAACCCGCCGCTCACGCCTCATTTCTCACGATGGATCGTCTCGTGCAGTCATCCCCTATCGAAACGCTTGGCCGCCTCCAGTCCGAGCCGGATTTGATGAAAGGCCGCGAGCTCACGCGCGCAAATTACTTCTCCCGCGCGGATGTGGGGAATCCTCAACAGCGGGAAATCGTCGAGCGGTATATTCTGGATCCAAGCCTCTCGCCCGACGAACTCGCAAAGTTTGCCGGACTCTTTCCAAACGCAAACATGATGATCTCCAGGAACCTGCTCACCGTGTCGCCGACACCTTCGCGCGAACACATTGTCGCCGGCGATCGCGAGGCTTTGCGAGTCGTGGACGAATGGACCAAAGACCCTCGTTTCGAGCGCGTCCGCCCGTCCTTGCAAGTCATCCGTCAACGCCTCGCCGAGTTCGTCCGACAGACAGGAGAGTGACTACCGCCGTTTGATGCCAGGCAATTCCCTTCGGCGATTCGGTCGCCTGCCCACGTCTTCGGAGGACATCGCATCGCGGCTTTGAACCCGAATACCGCGATTGAAACTTGGAGCCACGAATCGGGTGACGATACCAAGAGCTCATGACTAGAGTCAGTGTTGGGTTCTGAACCGCGTTTTGATCACGCCCCTTTCCCTCACGAAGCTGTCGAAAGAGCGTGCGATGGCCCGCGAACAAATGGTCACCTTTCAAAAAAGGTTTTGGAGGTTTTTCTATCCCCCGAGCGCGCCGAGCATCTTTTGCAGGTCGTGCATGAGGAGCCGGAATACGTGGGGATCCCCGGGGCCGCCGCTCGCGAGAATGGCCCGCGCTCGTTCGGGCTTCAGTCCGCTGGCCTCGGTGATGAAGCGGAAAAACTCGTCATCCATCTCGTGCCAGCCGCGACGACGCGCTGCAGCGTGAATGGCGTTTTGCACCGGGCGCACTAGCGCACCGGCCTCGCGGTGACGCCACAGGAACGCGCCGGTGAGCAGAAGGTGATCGGAAAAATCCCGGGCGGATTCCGACTTCAAAAGGCCCACCGGACCGAGTCGCCGAAAGTGCCGCGCGAGCCACACCAGAAGCAGCAGTACGAGCGCAACAATCGCCAGCCATGCACGCTCCCACAGCATCGACCAAAACGAAATACGCACGCCATTGAGAAACCAAACGTCGTCCCAGCTCGTGAGGCCGACGATCGACGCGAGCATCATCGCATGGTCGGACTCACCGATGTAGCGATTGCGCCAAGGGTGCGCGTGGGCGAGGAGCGTGATTCTCCCGGAACCCAGTCGGTAACTGATGAACGAAGTCTCGTCTTTTTTCCCCGCGCTGGCGTCCACTCGCCCCGGCTTTTCGTTGAAATCGATTCGCCCGACGAGCGTGCAGGAGAGCTTGCGCCTGTTAATCTTGAGCTCGGCTTTTTCTTCACCGCTGCTCGTGATCTCTTTGATTCCGAGCTCCTTCAAAAGGTGCTCCTGCTCGGGAACCTCGCGCTTTTTGAGCAGCTCCCATACGTCGTTCATTTCGAATTTCGACCAGTCATTCCGCCAGCTCTCTCCACCCGCGAGGAGGATGACCAGATGCCCGCCGCGCTTTGCCCAAGTGAGTGCGCGCTCGGTCTCGCCGTGATTTACAAACGACTGCAGCGGTGTGATGACAGTTGCGTTCTGTTTGATGCATTCATCAAGCCGAATCGATTTGTGGCTCGTGTGTCCGAGTTCGTCGAGAAATCGACCCGCCGCGAGAAAAGGGTCCTGCCGCGCCGGGCCGCGATGGCCGATTTCGACATCTTCGTATTCCACTTTCTTGCCGCTGCATCCGGCAAAAAACACCGCAAGCAAGAGGGCTGCAAGTCGTGTTTTCATCGCACGCCTCCTTGCTCGCGAAACGGCCATGACTGCAACAGCCGCTCCATATCTCCCGCTGCGGGATCGCGCTCTGCGTATGCGACGAGCACCCACTGCGTGGTGAGCTCTGCGAAGTAATCCCGGCGCACGGGCTCCACGAGTTTGCGGGTGTGGCGGACACAATCGCCCTCGGTGTCGCCTTCGCGGACCGGCAAATGCGCGTTGTTCACCAGCCAGCTCAGCGAGCCGCGATACAGCAAACTGAGAGCCCCTCGAGAGTCGCCCGCAGCCCAGCACGCCATCGCGGCGGCGAGGATGTCGGACGGTAGTGATTCCGGAGTGACGTCCATTCCCATGACGGTCTGGGCGACGCTCGGTGCCTGAATCGTCTTCGCTCCGGCGCGCTGGAAAAGGTGGCGGTTTTTGTAGATGAGCCACACGAGCCAGGACACCACGCCGATGATAATCAAGTAATAGAGAATCTGCCCGAATTGCGCGAGCCAGCTCAGAGCGCCGGGGTCCCAATCAAGGTCCGGATTCAGATCGGAGGTCTTCCGCTGCTTCATCGTGTGCACCTTGAAATCCGGATGGCTCAGCACTTCATCGATCGTCGTCTTCTCCGGCGATTTCGCCTTTTCCAGTTCCGCACCGACGCCCACCGCTGCGCATCCCAGAAATGCCATGAGCACGGCAGCCTTTTGCAGTCGCTTCGCCAGCCGGCGGAAGGAGATTTCCACGTCCCACCCCTCAAGGTGCGTGCGGCAATTGAGGTAAAGCCCGAAGCCGCCGCCGACATAGAAGAGCTCCACAAGCGTCAAGGAAACGAGGTAGCCGCCGATCAGCGTCCACCGCAGCCATGGCTCCATTTCACCGCGCCGAAACGCCATGTCGATGAACGCCTCCCCCATCCCGCCAGCGCCCGCCGGGTCGCCCGTCATCATCATCGCGAGCGTCAGCAACGCAAAGACGAGTATCATCTCATACAACCCGCACAGTGCAGCAAGCGCGCCCACCCTGCCGCCGGCCAGGCGCAAAAGCACCTGCTGACGCTCCCGCAAGGCCTTTCCCTTTTGCTGCTCCAAATCGATCGCCGCAAGCGTCAGCGCCCGTGACCACGAGAAATGAGGCACCACAAACGCCCAGGGGACGCGATAAAAGAGAATCCAAATCAACCGGCTGAAAATCATCCGCGGCCATGCTTTGAGCACCGCGCCGAGAGTCGGCGTCGCGCCGAAAAGCGAACGGCTCATGATGAACAGCGGCACCCGATCATAGATTGGCTTCAGCCACCAAATTGCCACCAGCGACCACCCGATCGGGATGAACCAACTCAGCCCGAGCAGCAGCATCCAGAGCGGCACGACCGTGAGCGACCACGCCGCGAGCAGCCGCGGAAAAAGCTTCCGTGTCATCGCAAATCCAAGGTCCACAGCCTCCCATTGCCCGCGCGGACGAATCACTGCGCTCACATCCTCAAGCCGCATCGTGCCTCCTTCGTACGGAAACGCACCGTGTACGCAAACGCATCCGCGCACATTCGGCGAGCTTGGAGATATTGAGAGTATTCAGGATAAACGGGCCTTCCACGGGCGTTCGGTGTACGCGTCTCTCACCCGTCTGCGCAAGCGCGGGTTTTCTGCGCGCCTACACCACCCGCAGCACATGCGCCGCGCATTCACCCGGCGCGAGCCGGACATAATTGCGCCGTCCGTGCCACTCGAAGCGTTCGCCCGTCAGTAAATCCTCCATGGTGAATGACTGCGAGTCGTGCAGGCCGAACGCCTCCAGCGGCACATTCACCATCGTCTCCTCGGCATGCCACGCGTTCAGATTCACGATGATGAGCAGACGATTTTCGCCTGCGACTTTGCTGTAGGCGAGCACGAGATCGTTGTCGCTGTGCTGGAAGTGCAGGTTGCGAAACTGCTGGAGCGCGGGGTTCTCGCGGCGAATTCTATTCAGCGTCCGAATGAGCGGGCGGATGCCCTCCACGGACCAGTCGCGCGCTTTGAACTGATACTTCTCCGAGTCCAGATACTCCTCGCGGGCGAGCTGTTTGTAGTCCCCATCGCACAGCGCGAGAAATCCCCGCACATCGCCTGCCGCGTTCCAGAACTCGCGCTTCAGCCCCTCGTTTTCGCACAGCTCGAAGCCGCTGTAGATTCCGTACACCGGAGCCAGTGTCGCCGCGAGAATTGCCCGCACTTCAAACGCCGCCTTGCCCCCAAACTGCAAGTAACTCGGTAGAATATCCGGCGTATTCGGCCACAAATTCGGGCGCATATATTCCGAGCCTTCGCCGTGCGCAAGTTCGTTGAAATAATGCCGCAGCCCGTGCGCGGTATTGCGCCAGGTGAAGTAAGTATAGCTCTGCGTATAGCCCACCTTTGCCAGCGCCCGCATCATCTTCCCGCGAGTGAATGCCTCGCTCAGAAACACCGCGTCGGGGAACCGCGCCTGCACGCGGCCGATGAGATACTCCCAGAAATGCACCGGCTTCGTGTGCGGATTATCCACCCGGAAAATGCGCACGCCCTGCTCGCACCAAAACTCGATCACTCCCGTCAGTTCGCTCCACATTTCCCGCCACGTCGGGCAGTGATAGTTCATCGGATACACATCCTGATACTTCTTCGGCGGATTCTCCGCGTATTTGATCGAGCCGTCCGGGCGATGGTAAAACCACTCCGGATGGTCATGCACATACGGATGGTCCGGCGAACAGTTCACCGCAAAATCCAGCGCCACCTCCATCCCGCGCGACTTAATCTCCCGCACCAGCCACCCGAAATCCTCCAGCGTCCCAAGCTCCGGTGCCACATCGCGATGACCGCCGCCATTTGGACAATTCTGATGCCGGTTTCCGATTGCATACGGCACGCCCGGCTCCCCCGGCTGACAGCTCACCGCGTTGTTCCGCCCCTTCCGCGCCGTCACCCCGACCGGATGGATCGGCGGGAAATAAATCACGTCGAACCCCATCTCCCGCGCATAGTCCACACGCGGCAGACAGTCCCGGAACTTCGAGCCGCGCTCCCCGTTCCCCTCCGCGCTCCGCGGGAAAAACTCATACCACGCCGCAAACCCCGCCGCCGCCCGATCCACCCACACGACGGGGAACCGCCCCGCCGCCTCATGCCCCTCGGGGAAAAGGTCCGCCGAATCCTCCAGCGTGCACACCAACTCCGTCGCCAGCGCGCGGTCCGCATATTTCCACATCAGCCCCGCCAGCTCCGCGCTGTGGGCATAATCATTCACCTTCTCCGCATCCACCGACTTCATTTCGCGCGAAACGAACAGCAGCCAGTCGCTCTCCGCCTTCACCCCTCGGCTCAGCGCCAGCGCCGCAGCCTGCGCCACAAACGCCGCACCCTCCAGCGCCTCGCTTTTCAGCGGACGCTCCCCTGCCCCGAACTTCGCCTCAAACTCATGCTGCCACGACTTCCACACATTCCCCCACGCCTCGATCGTAAATTGATGCGCACCCGCCGTATCGAACACGCATTCCGCCCGCCACCGATCATCATGCAAATGCACCATCGCCGTCTCATTCCACGCCGTCGCACCGAGCCTGCGCCACTTCAGCACCGCCGAGAGAACATCGTGCCCGTCCTTGAAAACATCCGCCTCCACCACCAGCGGCTCCCCCACCACACGCTTCACGGGATAGCGCCCGCCGTCCACGAGCGGACGGACATTTTCGATGACTGCGGTAAAAGGACGAATTTTCATGTATCGAGCGTTCTGCCATCCCGCCGCGCCGCAGGGAAGTTTTCTATTTTACCTGCCCCGCTCATTTTTTCTTCGGCGACGGACGGTCTTTCACGCTCTTGATTCCATACCGATCCTTCAGAAATAGAGCCGCTTTCTTGCTGAGTTTCACATAGTCCCGAGACCTCCCCGGCTCCTCATCCAGTGCGCTGAATACCCTCGTCCAATCCCCTGCCTTTTTCACAAAATTTTCCACCACCGTTTACCGCACATCCTCAGACCTCAAATACTCGCCCATAAAAACTCCGATGGCTCGCTCCATGATGCCCGCACCCTCCGGCAGATACGGCAGCATTCAATATTCCGCAATCAGCGGCGGCGGATGGGAAGCTAGAGAAACAAGGGAGACGCGAATGGCCGGGGAAACTGACGCGGGGTAGCGTGGGCGCCCCGCCTGCCGTTCCCGGCGCCTCGCCGGGAATATCGCTCTCGGGTAAATTGTGCGCTCCCGGACATCCCTTCGCGAGCAAACCCAAACCGACGCACCATGCGCCCGCGCCACCTCGCGCACATTTTTGGACCCTCGCAGTGCCGTCCTCCTCAGCATTGCAGGAACCTGTTGACTTGGAGAACTCAGCGATCAGCGCCACATTACCAACGTCCCGCCTTTAATGATCCCCTGCCGCCCTCCATAAAATATTCGCGCTGTCGGGGCCGGAACAAAACCGGAAAGGAGACGGAACAAAACTGGAATGGCTTTTTCTGTGGGCAAAAGCGGTCCGCTCCCGCTTTGATGTTTTTCTCTCCGGGTTCGCGCTGTTTTTAGGGCATCGTTGAGGGATGAAAAAAGCAACTCATCCATCGCCTGCCGCCGGAGTTTGTCCGCGGGATTCTCTCGGCTTTTAATGATGCCTCCATTGATGCCGCCTCTGCTTCCGCACAACTCGGGATCGCAAAATCTCGCCTCTACGAACTCCGTTCCTCCTGGCTCGCTCGGCGTGGCTCCTTTTGCCCAAAGCCGAGTGGCGGCTCTCATCGTGCGCTCTGGCCTCGCGACGTCCTCGTTTTTCTGGAGCAGTTTTTACCCCTCTCTCGCCCGCCCAATTTCCAGCTCGTCGCGGATGAACTCAAGCGCCTTTACGGCTTCGCCCGCGCACGCTCCAGCGTTGAGACTTATCTCAAAAAACACCTCCCTCATCCTCTTCCGGCTCCGCCTCCGCGCATTCGCGCCTACCGCCGTTTTCGCAGGGCCTACATCGGCGAACTTTGGCAGCACGACAGCTCCATCCATCAATGGTGGCCGGCCCCTCACAAG
>JAYUSJ010000183.1:0-17821 GCA_043755735.1 Verrucomicrobiaceae bacterium
ACTGCCAACTGCCAACTGCCAACTGCCAACTGCCAACTGCCTACCGACCACCGACCACCGATGAAGCTCTCCTTCTCCGCCACCAACCCCTGCCACATCTGGCCCACCGCCCGCGCCGTCGGCCGGCTCGGTGCGCTTGGGCATTACTATTCCGGCTACCCCGCCTGGAAACTCCCCGACGCAGACCCCGCCCACCTCCGCACCCACAGCCTGCGCACTAACGTCGTTTACGGCCTGCTCAAATACGCCCCGACATGGCTCCGCCCGAATCCCCGCTCCCTCTTCCTCTGGCAGGATCACGGCCTCGACCGCTGGGTGGGCCGCAATATCGAGCCCTGCGACTACATCCACGCCATGCCCGGTCAGGCCCTCCACACCTTCCGCGCCGCCCGCCGCCTCGGCATCCGCACCGTCCTTAATCACGCCACCGGCCCCGCCCGCGAATGGGTCCGCATCATGGAGCCCGAGTATCACCGCATCGGCCAAAAACTCACCGACGTTTGCCCCTACGACGCCGCATACTTCCAGCGCGAGGACGAGGAGTTCCAACTCGCCGATTACCACTGCGCCGCCAGCACCGTCGTCCGCGACCAGCTCATCCACCTCGGCATCCCCGAGCGCAAAATCGTCGTCATCCCCTACGGAGCCGACACCGGTCCCCGCGTATTCCATCGCGGCGAAAATGACGCGCCGCCCGCCCAATTCCGCATCCTCTTTGCCGGCCAAATCGGCATCCGCAAAGGACTACGCACCCTCCTCGAAGCACTCACCCTCTGCGGCAAACCCGAGTGGCGCGTTGATTTCGTCGGCTCCAAACTCCCCGAAAGCGCCCACGACCTCGCCGCCTACCACGGCCCCGTCCCCCTCGAATTCCACGGCACCAAAAGCCAGGAGCAACTCGCCGCCATCATGCGCGCAAGCAGCGTCCTCGTTCTACCGTCCCTCGAAGAAGGCTTCGGCCTCGTCATCCCCCAGGCCCTCAACTGCGGACTCCCCTGCATCGTCTCAGACCGAGTCGGCGGCAAAGACCTCATCCGCCCCGGTGAAAACGGAGCCATCTTCCCCGTCCGCGACGCCACCGCCCTCGCACGCGAGCTCATCCACTTCGCCGCCCACCCCATCCGCACCACCGACCAGCACGACTGGACCGAACCCGCCCGCCGCCTCATCGACTTCAGCCAAGCCAACCGTTAGCCTGCCACCCTACGCCACATGAAAAAGTTCATCATCCTGCTCCTTTGCATCGCCATCGGCATCTACCTCTACGCCCCCTACCGCACCGTCGGCAAATACCGCGACGCCCTCAACTCCGGCGACACCGCCACACTCAACAGCCTCGTCGATTTTCCCCAGCTCCGCAAAACCATGCGCGGCCAGCTCCTCCAAAAACTCACCGCCGAGAACCAATTCGCCGGCGCCGCCGCAATCCTCGCCGGGCCCGCCGTCGATACCATGCTCGAAGGCATCATCGATGAAACCAACATCGGCAAGCTCCTCGCCATCGGCAAAGTCGTCCGCGGCGCCGAGCCCCAAACCATCAAAAGCATTTCATGGATCGCGCCGCACCAAGTCTCCGTCAAAATGTCCGGCGACGACTCCGCCCTCACCTTCACCCTCACTGGCAGCGGCTGGAAACTCACCGGCAAAGAAGTCGGCGACACCGTCTCAAAGCTCCAGTCCCTCCTCATCAGCCCCCCGCGCTAGGCGGCCCGCGCTAAACCCGAACCCCGCGATTGGACCATTCTTACCCGAGTCGTGGCTCACGCAGCCCTCTGCGTGAACCGAAGATAGCCGAAGGCAATGTCCTCACGCGAAGCGCACTTTTTCTGGTCGCACGCTCTTTTGATCTGCGCTTCGCGGTCTAAGATTCACGCAGAGGGCTGCGTGAGCCACGACGGTTTACTCGCGGTGTTCAGGCTAAAAGCGCTTCTTCATCGCCGCAAAAATCGCATCCGCAATCGCGCGCATCCCCTTATCACCCGGATGCCCCGCCACGCCCGAGTGATCGATCCTCCGCTCCGCGCTCGCCTTGCGCATGATGCCGTCCTTCACCGCACCCGGCCAAAACGAACTCCGCACAGTAATCGCCGCATGGCGCTTCGGATTCAGCGCCGATAGCAGCCCCGCGAACTGCTGAGCAATTCGTCGTAAGGTGCTGAAAACGTCGCATTTCCATCTCCGACCGGGCGATTTCCAAGTCCGACCAGGCGATTTCCAAGTCCGACCAGGCGATTTCCAGGCCCGACCGGGCGATTTCTGTTCACGACCGGGCGATTTCGAGGACCGACGTGTCGATTTCTATACACGACGCTGGAGTTTCCTTGTCCGACCGGGCGGTTTCCATGTCCAACCGGGCGGTTTCCATGTCCGACCGGGCGGTTTCCATGTCCGACCGGGCGTTTATTGGCGTGACTGGGTGGTTCGTAGGTCAGTCGTGGAAGGTTCGATTGCCCGGCTTCGCTGAGAGCTTGCGGTTCGCCGCCAGCGCACCTGTGCCTCCCGTGCATATTCATTTCAGCACAGCGCCAGCCGGAATCTTTGCGCGCACATCCGGCGGCTTGGCCCATCGTTTTTTAACGGTTCAAAAGACGCAGTTGCTTTCTCGCATATCCGTCCAAGTCTTCTCCGAAAGCCATTCCGCAACTCAAGCGTGTTTGTTTTTTGGCGACATTCGCCCTTGGTGTCGATAGCTCTGCGCCCCACACGATTATTGACCGACCATGAAGCCAACGCCCATCCGACCACGACTTATTCTGCGACTCGTTCTCGCCTCCACGATTACCGTCGCGTTCTCTGCGTGCGCAACACGCGAATCACGTTCCACGCTTGGAAACCAATGGCCCGCGAGCGAACCCACGGTGAATCTCGCCGCTTATGAAAGCGTCCAAAAGCGTCCCGGACAGCGGAGCGATGTTGCAGTGGCAGTCGCGATCTCCGGCGGCGGAATGCGCGCAGCGAACTTTGCGGCGGGTGTTTTGAAAGCACTCGAGCAAACTCCTGTGAAGGGCGCGAACGGGAGGATTTCGAATCTCCTGCGCGAGGTGGATTATTTCTCCACGGTGTCCGGCGGCGGACTCGCCGCAGGTTCTTACATCGCTCATCTCAATCAACACCTCCGCCACGTGCCGGGAGATCCGGAAGCGCGGGGGTTTTCATTCGCCGCAGGCGGCGGAGATGAAAGCGGACGCAATTGGCGGAAGGCGCTCGCCGAGAATTATCAATCGTCGATTGTCGGCTCGTTTTTCAATCCGCTGATGGCCGGAAAACTCGACCGCGGGGACATTCTCGAAGGACGGCTCGACCAGTACGTACTGGGCCGCGATGAGGGTCGCTCACTCACGCTCGGCGATATCTTCAAGCCAAAGGGCACTACGCCGCTGATGCCGTACTGGGTCACCAACGGAACCGTCTTCGAGAACGGCGCGATCTTTCCTTTCACGCCCGACGTGCTGGCTCAATACGGCATCACCGGTTACAACCACCGCCTTTCTTCCAAGCGACTCAAGGCTCCCGAGGATATGCCGCTGGCCGTGGGCTTGAAAACCAGCGCTTCGTTTCCGGTGGCGATTCCACTGACGACGATGAAGAGCAACAAAGATCCCCGGCACCCGCTGATTCATCTCATGGACGGGGGCGTGGCTGACAACCTCGGCGTCATCACTGCAATCCGGTTGCTGCGGCAGGACAAGGCGAAGCACAAAGTCCTCATCGTCATCGACGCCTACAACGGCAAAGTCGAACCCTTCTCAAAAGGAGCGTTCCGCCCCGGCATGCTCTCTACCGCGCTTCGTACCACGTCGATCTCGCTCGAATCATCCCACCAACGAATCGACAACCTGCTGAACACCATCGCCGGGCCGAGCTCAATCCGATACGCAGTCGTCGATTTCACGCGAGCGCTGAACGCGGAAGATGATCAGCCTTTCGCTCCCGCAGACGGGCTGATGGACCTTTTGGGAATCGGCTCGATGAAGCGCGATGAGACCAGCCCGCAGTCCATCCAGGCCGTCTTCACACAGGCGATCGGCGTCGGCACATGGTTCAAGATCGACAAGGAGGCGCAGCAGGCTCTGCTGAAGGCGGGAGAAAATGCGATTTATATCCAGAACCCACAAGCGCCCGCAGCAGGACAGAAACTGCTCAAGGAAATGCGGAGCATCCGTGAAGTATTCTGATGCCCCCGCCCGAATCGCTACTTGCGATTCCGATATCCTCTGTGGCACGCGACGCAGCTCTCCGAAAGCGTGCGGATGCCCGTATCGGAAACCGAGTGGCGCAACGCAGCGGCCGCTTTCTCGGAATCGCCGAGCTTTGCCAGATAGTCCGCCGGACGCGCGGTAGTATCGCCGGTCCGCGCGAGTTCCCTAAGTTGCTCCCACAGGAGCGTGGCTTGTCGTGCCCGATCGTCGCCGGGTGCTGATTTCAGAGCATTGAGCCTCTCATCAAGGGATACCATGACGTCCACCAAAGCCGGAGTTTTTGCCACCTCCGGCAGTTCGCCCACTTGCTCCAACTGCGCCTTTGTCGCGGGCCGAAACTCGCGGGCCGACTGATACAGGCCGGGATAGTCCTCCGCAGTTCCCGCTTGCCGCAGCCAAGTGAGGGCACGCTCAGGCGACCAACCCTCGGTCGCCTCGCACATGATGGCCACCGCTGCCGGGCCGCGGTGTTTTCCGTGGTGGCAGTGCACATAGAGCCCCCCCGGCAGCGCGCTGGCGGCGCGCGTAAGTTCCGCGACGCGGGCCGCGGAAACTCCGTCATAGCCGATCGGAAGATGGATGGTGCGAATCCCATATTTCCGTGCCGCGGCAACGTCGGGCTTTGCGCCGTCCACGCTCACGATGGTCTTCACCCCAAGGCGCGCAAGCCCGGCAAACGCGGAATCCCCTTCGGGCTGCGAGCCCGAGAAAATGCGATCGGTTACACGATACGCATTGTGCAGTCCTGCGACGGAGAAGGGCTCAGCAGCGACTCCCGCGAATCGGCAGAGAAAAACGAGCGCAATAATCGTGATTGATTTGATCGACGGAAGATTCAACCCCGCAGGTTGAAGCGCACGTGGGCATCCCATTGCAAGCCTGCCGCGTCGCACTAAGTCCGCGCGCAGGATTCAGCGCGGCTCGTCACGCGGCTGGAGCCCGAACGCTACCATCGAGAGTGTTTCATGAAGTGTGCGATTCCATCCTCCCTTCGCCTGATTTTGTTCCGCTCCGGACCATGCTCAACAAAGCTGGAAGGAGGACCGTCCGCTGACCCTTCTAACCGATCTGGGCGCTGTAGTCCGCCGGGCTTTTCAGCGCTTCGCGGGCAGTCGGGTCTTTGGGCTCCAGTTTAAAGAGCCAGCCTTCGGTGTAGGGCGCGGTGTTGACGAGCGCGGGGTTCGACCGCACGGCTTCGTTGACCTCGATGACTTTGCCGGCAACGGGAGCGTAGATGTCGCTCGCTGCCTTCACGCTTTCCACGACGCACGCGACCTGGCCTGCGTCGAACTCCTTCCCGATTTCCGGGAGATCCACGAAGACCACATCGGTGAGTTCGTGCTGGGCATGGTCGGTGATGCCGACGGTGCCGTCGGCGCGGAGCCATTCGTGGGATACTGCGTAGCGAAGATCGTCTGGTACGTTCATAAAGTGATGTGTGTTCTGTCTTGGAATCGGTGGGTTTGAAAAGCGCGAAGTCTATGCTTTCGCTTTGCGGAGCGGCTTTTTCTCCACCACGGCCGGGAAGCGGCGGCCACGAATGTCGATTTCGATCGCGGTGCCGGGCTTCGCCGCATCGGCTGGAAGATATGCCATCCCGATGCCCGCAGAGAGCGTCGGCGACAGTCCACCACTGCATGTTTCACCAATCTGAACACCGTCTTTATACACGGGATAATGGCTGCGCGGAGGAGGCGTGGTGCCTTGCATTTTGAAAGCCGCGAGCCTCTGCGCAGGGCCATTCTCTTTCTGCGCAACGAGCACGGAGCGACCGATAAAATCGGTCTTTTGAAGGTCCACGAAAAATCCGAGGCCGGCCTCGATGGGTGTTCGGTCCGGAGAAAGGTCGCTGCCGTTGAGCGGATAGCACATCTCCAGTCGCAGCGTGTCACGTGCGCCGAGTCCGCATGGTTTTATTCCTAATGCTGCGCCGCTCGCCAGTACATCATTCCAGACCTGCGGACCACTCGCCGCGGGGCAGAACAGCTCGAAGCCATCCTCGCCCGTGTAGCCGGTCCGCGCGATGAAAGTCTGCCCGCCTCCGATGTCCAGCCGGACGATGTGATTGCGATTTGGAGCCTCGCATTTTCCTCCGACGTATGCATCGAACCATGCTGCCGCCTTGGGGCCTTGCACGGCCAGTCCCGCAAACTCGTCACTGCGATTGACCAGAGTCACGCCCTCGGGGAGGTGCGATGTCATCCACGCGAAATCTTCGTCGATCATCGAGGCATTCACGATGAGCAGCCATTCGTGGTCGCAGACTCGATAAATCAGTAAATCGTCGATCACCCCGCCGCGTTCGTTGAGCATGAGGGTGTATTGCCCCTGCCCGATGGCGAGGCGCTCGACGTTGTTCGTCAGCATGCGATTCAACCACTGCGCTCCGCCGGGGCCGTCCACGATAAATTGCCCCATGTGCGAGATATCAAAAACCCCGAGTGCGCTGCGGACGGCGTGGTGCTCGTCCATGATTCCACTGTATTGCACCGGCATATCCCAGCCGCCAAAACCGATGAGTTTCCCGCCGAGACGAACGTGCTCCCCGTGGAGCGGCGTCGTTTTTAAGACAATGTTGGAATCAGACATGAACCGTCGAGACTACGGGCCATGCGGGATGTGTCAAATCTCCTGCGCGGCCTTAATAGACGCCTTCGACGATGGTCTTCTCCATCGCTCCAAATGGACGCACTTCCGCAACACCATCCCACGCATACGGCGCGCGAGGTTTGCGTCGGAGCGCTTCGTCGCGCTCCAGAAAACGAGGCATGAAAAATTCCTTCGTCAAGGTCGTCAATTCCACGCGCCCCCAAGTATCATATTCCACGGTTTTCGCCGTATCTTTCGGATCGACCACGCGCAGGACTGCACGCGGTTGCGGAGCATAGTACGTGATGGAGAACTGGTCCTCCGGTCGCAGCGGCACGCTCGCGGCGAGTCCCATGAGGGTGTTGCCGTAGGTCGGGTAAAAACCAATGCGTCCCTCCAGAACCTCCTCGACAATGAAGCGCACGTATTGCGGCAGCATCGTAGTCCCGCCGCAGAACACGCCGCGGATTCCCGCTTCGTAAATATCCACCTTCTCCGCGAGCGCCTCGAGCAGCTTCGGAGTGGTGAAAAGTCCACTCACTTTCCGGTGCTTCAAAATCACCGCAGCCTGATCCACAACATGCGCCATATACTGCTTCGCAACGTCGAACTGCTTGTTCGAAATGAGCTTCTTCACAAAGCGCGGATCGAGGTCGATGAAGTAGCACGACGAACCGCGAACATGCGCGAGATGCTCGATGGCCAGACGCAGGCGCCGGGGACCGGTCGGCCCCATCATCAGCCATGCACTACCGCGCGGGAAATGTTCATCGGAAATCTTCTCCGAAAACTCGCTGTAGTCCGTCTTGTAATCATTCCAGCCGATCCGCTGTTTCGGCATTCCGGTGGTTCCTCCGGTCTCGAAGATATTGAAAGGCTGACCTTTGAACTGGGCAGGCACCCAAACCTCGGGTTGAAGATCGCGCAGCCACTCATCCTCAAAGTGCGGGAACTTGGTCATGTCGGCCAGACTCTTCACCTCGGCGCGGGGATCGAAGTTTTTCTTCGCCCAGTCCAGCCAGAACGGACAACCCGTCTCCGGGGTGAAATGCCACGCGAGGATCTCGCGGAGATGAGTTTCGAGTTGCGATTGAGCTTTGACGATGGCGTCGGCGGAGACTTCGGACATGGTGAAAAATAGTGTGTGTACGTAATAAATTCCGAATCCAAGGAGCGCAAGAAAATGTTCACTTCACGCCTGTAAAAAACGTGCAACCGCAGTCTTCCTGCCTTTCTCCGGGACCGAAACCCGCTAGTTCCCGGCCAGATTCTCCGGGAAATACGGACGATTCGAGCGCATGAGCGAGCGAATCTCCATCGGCGTGAGTGCGCGGTCCGAGACGTAAAGCTCGTCCATGATTCCGCGAAATCCTTCCTCAGTCCCCTTGCTGCCAATCATCATCAGATCGGGAGCGAGCACCGGAACGGCAACGCCTTTCCGCACTGGATGTCGCCCGGTCCATGCGTCGAGCCGCCCGTCCACATACAGACGGGCCTGCCATTTTCCGCCGGGCTTTCCAGCATTGACCGAAGCAGGATTCACCACAGCCGCGACATGATGCCACCGCCCGTCGCGCAACGATGTGCTCGCGACCGCATGGCCGCGCGCATTCGAGATACGCAGCGCTCCTTGCGAGCCATCTGCCGGGCTCCGGTTCCAGCCGAGCTCCATGGCTCCAAAGCGCGCAAATGTTCCACCGTCCGCACCGCTCGCGTCGTCCGGCAGGCGCACCCAAAACGCCATCGTCTTGACCTGCCGCATCCCAAAATCATGCACGTTCATTTGCGCGCCGGTGCCGGCAGTGAACGCGATTGCTTCGCTAAACTTCCCCGGCACCGTCGAACCCGCTCTGACCGGCATCATGATTGAGCCGGGCGCCCTGACGGGTCCCAGCGTGTCGCCGGCAAATCCCCCGGCCTCAGCCGAGTCGAAGGACCAATGCGCGTAGCCCGCGGCCTTTTTCGGGAGGTCAAAAGTGACGCGCTTGGAGAGCTTCACGAACTTCTGCTCGCTGTCGCGAACGTCGCTCACTCCGCTCACTGCGAAACGGCGCGACTGCTTCTCTTTCATCAGGATTTTTTTCGATGCAACCGCCCCGGTCGAACGCGGCTCGACCTCCACCTGCCCGTTCAAGACGAAGACCTCAGCGGTGCCGTCCTCTTCAGCAGTCATGCTGAACTCGGTGCCGAGATCCACGACATCCACGGATGAGTTCGCCACCTTGAATCCGATCGCCTCCTGCGGAATATTCGCCTTCAGCGTCCCGCGGCGCAGCGTCGTCTGCCAGGCGGAATCGAGATCCAGGCTGACCGGTCCCTCAACGACGATCAACGCGCCGGAATCGAACGTGATTTCCGCAAAACCGGACATGAGTTCCAGCCTCTGACCACGCTGCAATTCGTCGCCGTTTTGAAAAGCGGCGACCCCGACCCAATGCGGATCTTTCGAGCCCGAAATACGGGCGACAAATTCCCGATCTTCCTCGCCCGTGTTCAGCGAGTCTGGAAGCAACGAACGCCCAATCCACACGCCAATACTAACAACAGCGGCAGCAGCCAGCGGCAGCGCCCAGCGCCGCCAAACCGTCGGACGAATCACATTCCGCGGCTCCGCAGGCTCGCTCTGCATCTCGCTGGCATAGCTGTAAAGGCTCGCAGACACCTCCATCGAGCGGACGTAAAAACGCCGGGCCTCCGGGCTCTCGCGGAGCATCTCCTGAAGCCGTCCCTTTTCCGCTTCGGTGAGTTGGCCATCGACCAGTCCGCTGCAAAGTTCGTTAAGTTCTACGCGTTGAGAATCATTCATGGTGTTGTCTTGGCCATCTGGTTGAGCACACAATCGTGCAGGACTTTGCGCAGCCGGGTGAGCGCCTTGTAGGCCGCGACGAGCGAGCGCCCGCTCCGCTGCGCCGCTTCTTCAACGCTATTCCCCGGCTCGTACCGGGTCATCACCAGCTCGCGATCCCTCGGCGGCAGCTTTTTCAAACAGCCCGCCAGCGCCTCATGCCGCGCATCCATCTCCGGAGCGAGCTCCGAATGGGTATGCGCAACGGACTCAAGCACGTCGTCGTCGAAGATCACCTTTGAGCGCGCAAACTTCGTCCGTGCCGCACGAGCCTGCCACCATGCAATCTGATTCGCCCACGCGACAAAATCCGAACCGGGGCGGAACGTATGAAACTTCTCGCATATAATGAGCGACGTCTCCTGCAAGATGTCTTCCGCCGAATGCCGGTCCGGCACCAGCGTATAAATATACGCGAAAATCCGCCGCTGGTTCTGCGTCATCAGCAGGACCAGTTCTTTCGTTCGATCTTCGGCGGGCGACTCTGGCATGGACTACTGGTTTTTCTTCTTCTTCCCTTTTCCGGCGGGCTTGCCCGCCTTAGCCGCTTGTCCTTCCTTCTTGGCTTTGCCAGCCTTTCTGGCTTTGCCTTCCTTCTTGGCTTTTCCGGCCTTCTTGGCTTTGCCTCCGCGTTTCGAGGCTTTATCGGTGATGGCTGCGATCTCTTCGGACTCGAGCGTGCCGTTCCCGTTCTTGTCGAGCCCGACCAGAGGTGCCAGTTTCGCGTAATCAGCCTTCAGTTTCTCGAGTTCGTCGCTGTCGAGGGTCTTGTTGCCGTTTGCATCATACTGCTTGAGGACCAGCCCGATTTTCGGGTGATTCTTGTGCCCTTTACGTCCCTTGCCTTCTCCGCCTTTTTTCGCGGCAAAAGAGGAAGATGTCAGTGCGATGGATGCTGCGATGATGATCGATAGGATTTTCATGTTCAAAAAGGAATAACACGGAACACCCCAACTTGGGACAAAACCACGATCAAACAAATGTATTTTCGAGCTGACACGCTTGAAACATTTGAGTCGTGAACTCCCGTTGACTGTCTCTCCATCAACATCCACTTTCGGCTCTGAATCAACGACATGCGCCGGAATCTCATTTCTCAACTCCTTGCCTGGCTGGCGCTATTTGCCCTCTGCATTTCCGCCTGCGCTCAATCCGGATTGGTTGCCGGGTTTCACTGCGACGAGGGAAGCGGCACGACAATTTCGGACTCCACGGCGAACGGCCATATCGGCACGCTCAGCGGAGCGACCTGGACCGCGTCGGGCAAATATGGCGGCGCGCTCGTTTTCAATGGCAGTAATAATTGGGTGACGATCCCCGACCACCCTTCGCTCGACCTGACCAATGCGGCGACCGTCATGGCCTGGGTCTATCCCACCGCGCTGAGCGGATACCGCACCATCGCGATGAAGGAGACCCTCGGCGGCGCGGCATACTATCTCTATTCCGGCCCCGGTGACCTCGCGATGGGCGGCGGCGGCTTCGGCGGCGGCTACCACGAAACGTCGGGCGGCACGGTAATCCCCCTCAATACATGGACGCACGTCGCGATGACTTACAACGGCACGATTTTTCGTGTATATCGCAACGGAGCGGAAGTCTCGACGCTCAGCTACAGCGGCACGTTAGATACGTCCGCGAGCCCGTTCCGGATCGGCGGAAACTCGATTTGGAACGAGTGGTGGCAGGGACGCATCGACGAAGTGCGCGTTTACAATCGCGCCCTTAGTGCGACCGAAATCAACACCGCAAAAAACACCGCGCTCGTCTCGCTACCGACAGCTCCGACGGTCCTCTCCACCACGCCGACCCAAGGTGCGGCAGTGCGCTCGCTCTCACAAATCGACGTGCTCTTTAGCGAGACAGTTGTCGGCATGAATGCGTCCGATTTGCTCATCGCCGGACAACCCGCCACCGGGCTCACATCGCTCGGTGGAAATGCGTGGCGTTTCTCCTTTCCTGCGCAACCGAACGGGACTGTGTCCGTGGCGTTCGCGGCGGAACAGGGCATCGTAGATACCGAGACTCCACCGGTTGCGTTCGCCGGCGGATCGTGGTCCCACACTGTGGATCCGAACGCACCGCTGGAGCCCGTTCGCATCAACGAAGTCGTCGCAGCGGGAATGCCCGGCGGGCTCATCGATGAAGACGGAGATTCTGAGGATTGGGTGGAACTCCACAATACCGGCACCACGGCAGTGAGCATCAACGGATGGTCGCTCACGGACGATTCCACGGTGCCGGGCAAATGGAGTTTCCCCGCGCGGACGATTCCTGCGGGTGGATTTCTCATCGTCTTTTTATCGGAGAAAAACCGCGCACCCGCATCGGGAAATATGCACGCGAACTTCTCCGTGAAACTCAGCGGAGGCCGCCTCAGGCTCTACAATGCCGACACGCCCCGAGTGCTCGTCTCCGCTTTCGATCCCCTGCCCTCGCAGCAACCGGGGCTCAGTTACGGAATCAACTCCAGCGGCAACACACGTTACTTCTCCACAGCCACTCCCGCCGCCCCAAACTCCGGCGCCGAGTATCTCACCATCGCCGCCGCGCCGACTATGAGCGTCGGAGCGGGCTATTTCACCGCGCCCATTTCCGTCGCCCTCACCAGCGCGACTCCCGGCGCAAGCATCCGCTACACGACCGATGGCACGCCGCCCATCGCCACGAGCCCGCTTTACTCCACACCGCTCTCGATTTCCGCCACCACGGTTCTTCGTGCGACCGCGTTTCTCACGAACTTCGCACCGAGCGATTCCACGACACGGACGTATCTCTTCCTCGCCGACGTCCTCACGCAATCTCCCAGCGGAGCCGCCCCGGCAGGATGGCCCGTGACGTGGGGCGCGAACCGCGTGGACTACGGCATGGACCCTGACGTCATCGGCCCCGGTGCGCCGTATGCCAGCCGCGCGCTTCCAGCGATGCAGGCCATCCCGGCGCTGAGCATCGTGATGAAACTTCCGGACCTTTTCGACTCCAGCACCGGCATCTATGCGAACCCCGGACAGAACGGCGACAATTGGGAGCGGCCCGCCTCATTGGAGCTCCTGCGCCCGGACGGACAGCCCGGTTTTCAAGAAGACGGCGGATTGCGGATTCGCGGTAATTTCTCCCGCGACACGAACAATGCGAAGCACTCGTTCCGCATGTTTTTCCGCGAGCGATACGGTGCGGGAAAACTCAACTATCCGATCTTCGGCCCGACTGGCGCGGACAAACAGGACGTCGTGGACCTGCGCACCTCACAGGATTTTTCATGGGCGTATCTCGCCAGCACCGAGGCCACATTCATCACCGACCCTTTCGCCCGCGACCTCCTCGGCGGGATGGGTCAGCCGACGACGCGCGGCGACTTCTATCACCTCTACATCAACGGCCAGTATTGGGGCCTCTACAACACGGAGGAACGGGTAAACCCGAGCTACGCCGCCGCTTACTTCGGCGGCGCGGAGGCGGACTACGATGTGGTGAAAGTGGACAGCTTCAACACACAGGTTGCAGCCGGAACTTTCGACGCGTGGACGCAACTCTGGACGCTCACCGAGGCCTGTGTATCCAGCGATGCAGCACTTCAAGCGCTGCTCGGGAACAACCCCGATGGCACCCGCAATCCATCGCTTCCCATCCACCTCGATGCGGTGAGCCTCTGCGATTACATGCTGATGAATCTCATCATCGATAACCGCGACGGCCCCACCTACATCGACGGCAACGTGCCGAACAATTTCTTCGCCGTTCGTCCCCGCGACGGCCGTGCGGGCTTCCGGTTTATCGCGCACGATTCGGAGTATTCCATGTTCAATGTGAACAGCGACATTACCGGCCCGCCGACCGCGGTTGGCGCGACACTCACGTCCTCGAATATGCGGCGAATGTGGGACAAGTGTATGACCAACGCCGAGTTCCGCTCGCTCTTCGCCGATCGCGTTCAGCGCCACTGCTTCGCAAACGGCACGCTCACACCCGCCGGACAGATCGCGGTGTGGCAGGCGCGCGCCGCGCAGATTGATCTCGCCGTAATCGGGGAGTCCGCGCGCTGGGGCGACTCGGCACGGGCCACGCCGTTGACCCGCGATGACCATTGGCTCCCACGCATCAATTACTTCGTGAACTCGTGGTTTCCTTCCCGCACGAGCAACGTGATCACCCAGCTTCGCAATCGCGGATACTTCCCCGCGCTCGCCGCTCCGGTTCTATCGCCGACGCCCGGCACGGTCCCGCAAGGAACCGTCATCACGCTCACACAATCCCCGGTTATCGGCGTCATCTACTACACGCTTGATGGATCGGACCCTCGCAAGTTCGGCGGCGTGCTGAATCCCGCAGCGCAAGTCTGGCCAGGCTCGCTGACTCTATTGAACAGCGTGCGATTGAGGGCTCGCGTGAAAGACGGCGCAGTCTGGAGTCCGCTCATCGAAGGCGACTTTTTCCTTTCGCAAGACCTCACAAAACTCGCGGTCAGCGAAGTGATGTTCGACCCGCCCGCAGCAGGTGCCACCGAGGGCGCGGAGTTTGAATTCATCGAGCTCACGAACACGGGCAACAAGACAATCGACCTCGCAGGAATTTCTTTCACCGAGGGAATTGCCGCGACCTTCGCGAGCGGCACATCGCTCGCGCCCGGTGGCTTCGTCGTGCTCGCACGCAATCCCACTGTTTTCGCCGCGCGCTATCCTGGCGTCGCCGTCGCCGCCACGTTTACCGGCAAGCTCGATAACAACGGCGAGCAACTAACGCTCGTCGCACCGGGCGGCGGAATCATCTGGCATCTCTCCTACAACACGAACCCGCCATGGCCCGCCGCTGCTTCCAGCCTCGGATTCTCGATCGTGAACACCGCCCCCGCGACTTTCCCGGCACCCGATGAAGGTCGGCGCTGGCGTGCAAGCTCCGCACTTTACGGCTCACCCGGCGCGGCCGATCCGCTGCCCGCCACGTCCCCGATCGTCATGGGCGAGATTCGCGCTGGTGCCGCTGGTTTCGTGGAGTTGCACAATCCGACACCTGCCCCTGTCGATGTCAGCGGCTGGTTCCTCAGCGACACCGTCGCCGTTCCCGCAAAGACGATCATCGCGAACGGCACCATGATACCGTCCGGCGGAGCAGTCGCGTTTTCCACGCTCGCATTTCCGCTGAACGAATCGGGCGGCAATGTCTTTCTCTTCGCCACAACTCCCGGCGGCTACACGGGCTACAGCCACGGATGGAGCTATGGCCCGACCGATGGCGGAATGGCTCTGGGCCGCGTGGTTGATTCCGCAGACGAGGAGCATCTCGTCCCACTCTCCGCTCCCACGCCGGGCAATGCGGCTGCGATTCCGCAAATCGGACCGATCGTGATCAACGAGATTTGGTATCACCCGCCCGCTGGATATTTTGAAATGGTCGAGCTGCGCAACACGAGTGCGAGTCCGGTATCTATCGACGGTTGGCGGATCGATGGCTTCGGCATCACCTTCCCCGCAGGCACGAGCATTCCGGCAAACGGACTGCTGCTTGCCGTCGCAGACGATGCCGCCGCATTCCGCACACGACATTCCGTCCCCGTCGCAGTTCCCATCGTTGGATCTGCTACTGGATCGCTCGACGACGGCGGCGAGACCGTTTCACTCCAGCGCCCGAGCACGGCGACTGTTGGGGCGTTTGTGTCGCTCGAAGCTGTGCGATACAACGACAAGGCTCCGTGGCCCCTGACAGCAGATGGTAGAGGCCCGTCGCTTCAGCGAATCTCATCTACCGTGCTAGCGCTGGAGCCGACGAACTGGCAGGGACAGGGACTCACACCAGGGCTCCCGACGGCAACGAATCAAGCCCCTACCGTGTCGATCACATCGCCGTCTCATCTGTCCACTTTCATTCCGCCAGGCTCGCTCACGATCGCGGCGGCCGCCGCCGATCCCGACGGCCAAATCGAGCGCGTCGAATTCTACGACGGAGCCGCAAAAATCGGCGAAGACACCACCGCTCCGTATTCGCTCGCAGTCACGAATCTCGCTGCGGGCGGCCACTATCTCACGGCGCGCGCAGTGGACAACGCATTTGCCAGCGTGGACTCCATTCCAGTTCTCGCAACAGGCCTCGGTGGAGTGCCGGTCACACTCAGTCCGTGGGGCGCGACTTGGAAGTATCGCGACACCGGTGTAGCCCCGCCCGCAAATTGGACGACCCTTGCCTACAACGATTCCGCATGGAGCAGCGGTGCTGCCGAACTCGGCTATGGCGATGGCGATGAAGTCACCGTCGTGCAATCCGGACCGGCAGTTCACTACATCACGACGTGGTTCCGCCGCACGTTCACCGTCACGAACGCGGCACAAATCTCGGCACTCACAGCCCGCATGATTCGCGATGACGGCGTGGTGGTTTATCTCAACGGCACGGAAATCTGGCGCAACAATCTCCCCGGTGTTTCCGACGCGACGACGCTCGCGTTATCCAGCATCAGCGGCGCGACCGAGAGCGTACAAATCACCAAAGCCCTCAACGCGGCAAACCTCGTCGAAGGCACCAACATCCTTGCCGTCGAGATTCATCAAGTCCTCACCGACAGCTCAGACATTTCGTTTAATTTCGAACTCAACGCCGAGCGCCCTGGCGCTGCGCCCGATCCGGATACCGACGGCGACGGGATGCGTGACTCGTGGGAAATCGCAAACGGCTTCGCCTATTGGAGCGCTGCCGACGCGCTCGCCGACGCAGATGGCGACGACACAAGCAACGTCACCGAATTCCGCCTCGGCCTTGCGCCTCGGGACGGCGCGCAATCGTTCCGCGCAACCGCCACGACAACCGGCGGCAACATCACGCTGACGTGGCCCAGCGCAGCGGGAATCACCTTCACCGTCGAGCGCGCCACCACAATCTCACCAGCAGACTGGCAATCGATTGCAACCATCACCGCTACGGGGCCGACGGCTACTTACACAGGACCATCGTCCGGCACTGCGGCGTTTTATCGCGTGCAATTCACGCAGTAGCGCTACGGCGCGAACGGGAGCAACTTTGAGCAAATGATGCACTGAATCAGCCCCACGAGGCTGGCGAACGTCACGAGAAGCGTCCAACTCCGGAGCGTCTCCTGTTCAGTAAAGCCGCTGATTTTGCTCACCGTCCAAAACCCGCTGTCATTCATCCACGAGATCATTTTCGAGCCGAACCCGATCGCGAGGAAAATGTACATCGGATGATACGGAAGCGTTCCTCCGCTGATGATGGGAAACATGATCGCCGAAGCCGTCATCATCGCCACGGTCGCCGAACCCTGCGCGACTCGAATCACGGCGGAAATGAGCCACGCCAAAAAGATGAGATTCAAATCCCAGCGCGCGGCAACGGACTCCACGACACTCGCGACACCCGCGTGTTTCAGCATTGCGCCGAATGCACCACCCGCACACGCCACCAGGATAATCACGCCCGCCGTGGCGAACTGCGGTCCGAGAAGCGCGTTCACTTTCATCATGTTCAGCCCGCGCTGGCGCATCACCAAAGCAATCGCCGCAATCGCTCCCAGCAGCAGCGCGACATGCCGCTCGCCAATGAATGCAAGCCACTCCACACGCATCTGGAACACCGCAAGGACCGAAACCGAGCCGATCAGCGCCAGCGGTAGCAGGATCGGAACTAGTGATGCGGTGAGCGAGGGCAGCTCCGATTCTGGACGCGCGTTCGTCGCCCTTAAATCCGCGAGACTCACGCCCGCAGAATCCCGCAGTGGTGCTGCTACACGAGCGGCGATTCGCTGCGCCAGCCACCATGCGGCGAGCGCGGGGATGATTCCCGCGACGATCCCGGCGACGATCGTTTGCCCGATATCAAGGTGCAGATTCTCCGCCATGATCAGCGGCCCAGGATGCGGCGCGACGAGCGAGTGCGTAATGGTCCCGCCGCAACAAATCGCCAGCACGAACGCCATGTAGCTGCGCCCGGTTCGGACGTGCAGCGCCTGCGCAATCGGCATCAGGAGCATAAAGTACGTCTCGAAGAAAATCGGGATCGACAGCACGTAGCCGCTCGCAAACAACGCATGCCCTG
The DNA here is from genome assembly GCA_043755735.1 of Verrucomicrobiaceae bacterium. GTDB lineage: Bacteria > Verrucomicrobiota > Verrucomicrobiia > Chthoniobacterales > Chthoniobacteraceae > SXWH01. The sequence continues at coordinate 17,671 of JAYUSJ010000183.1, forward strand.
CCCGCTTCTCGCCGAGCAGTGCAAGGAAACGGCGCACCACTTTCTCCGCGGCGCCGCTTTCCACGAGGCACACTCCGATGATCGCCGCGAGCGCCACGACGATGCCGATTTTCGACGCCATCGTGCCAAAGCCCTCGGCTGTCAGTTCCGC
>JAYUSJ010000184.1:0-5307 GCA_043755735.1 Verrucomicrobiaceae bacterium
AAATCCCGCAACACCCCGCCTTGCTGCATGACGAGGTCGCCCAGCAAAATATCATCCTGCTTCTTCACCATCGCCCGGTCCGGGAAATCATGCTCCCGCAACCACGCCGCCCGCGCCACAAACAGCCCACCCGTCGCAAACCACACCGGCTCCCGCTCCCGCTCCGCCCCCACATACCACGGACGCCCCCGCAAAAACTCCACATACTCCGCCGACCGCTTCGCGATAAAAAACACATGCCCCGCCACATCCAGCGGCCCCTGCTCCTCGATGAACCGCAGCAACTCCCCATCCCACCCCGGCAACACATGCGAATCATCATCCAGCCACACCACATACTCCGTCTCACACAGCTCCAGCAGCACCCGCATCATCGGGTCCTTATTCATATTTCGCCGACACTCCACCAGCCCCTCAATCCGCCCCCCATCCAGATACCTTCGGAAAACCGCGACAATCTCCTCACTACACTCATTACACCCCACAAAAACATCCAGCCGCTCCCGCGCAACACAGTGCGTCAACAAACTCTCCACCGCCCGGAGAGAATACTGCGGCCAGCGTCCGTAACAGCCGACGAGAACCGTTAAACGCATAGAGTGAGAGCCGAAGGCCCGGCAATGTAATCGCCTAGGCTGACATAAGGACGGGCCTTCGACCCTTGGGTTGCGTCAGAACTGAGGCACGATGGGTTCATCGGTTGCGGTGGAAGCTCGGTTGAAACGCTGTCATTTTAGTGGTGTTTTTTCCTTTTTTTCGCCTGCACCCGTTTACCCGATGTCTCAGTGATTCAGGAGGAGTTGAAAGTGTGATTTTGTCTCCTTTCGTTGCCAACCCCCGAGGTCCACTTAATCAAGCAGCGCGGTTTTCGTTTCTGGAGAAATCAAGATCACCTTTGGGAAATAAGACGCGTAACGCGAATCATCGCGCGAGAGCAGCCGATGCCCGGCAGCCTGCGCGTGGGCACCGATATAAAAATCCGGCAAAGGCGTATCCCGAGAGCCACCGCGTCGGCGGTAGTCCCTGTGTGCAGAAGCCGCAATCGTTGAGGCTTCAAAGGGCAACGCTTCCTTCAAAATGCCCGCCGCCGTTAGCCACTCATCCAGCCTCGCCCACTCGAAATCAAAAGCAGGCGCAATCTCCGCGCAAATAATCGCATTGACCGCGATTGCGCCGCTCGCCTTTGCACTACGAAGTTCAGCGGTGGACCACGCAAGCCACCGCTCGTCGGCAGTCAAGATGTCCAGCAGCACATTCGCATCTACAAGCACGGTCCCACTCATCAATTCCCTCCCCGGGTCTCGCGCATCCGCTCATCAGTCGTCAGCTTGCCTTTCGCGATGCCAGTGCTTGCCGCGAGCCATTCGTCAAAACCCGCTGCCTCCCCGCCGCCCTTCACCTTGCGAGGATGCACCTCCATCCAACGACGAATCTCCGCCCATTGTTCCGGCGGCAATTGTTCGATGGCCTCTTCGATTTCAATCAACGTGCTCATGCGCGGAAATTGCCCGAAGTCCTGCGCCGCGTCAATTCATGGGTTTGGGAAGAGTTGAAATCAGGATTCTGTTCCTTTTTGTCGCCTGCCCCCCAGTTCCCCAGTTCCGCGCTCATTGTTAATTAATGCTTTTGGCACACTGACCCCATTTCCACAAAAGATACCGCCCTTACAGGGCTCATGGTCTTGTGGAGGCCGCATACCCAGGGATGCGCTCGTCCCTCGCTGCCCCTGGGCTATCACATTTTGGGCTTTCAGCCCGTTCGCGATGCGGTGCTTTGCGTGATGCATTGTGATTTGGGTTGGTTTGTCGGCGTTCGCGTCTATCGGTTTGCAACAATGGGGGCCAGCAATTTGAGGATGCAACCTGTGGCGCATGATGTGCGGAGGGCCGAAGGCCCGGCAATGTAATAGCCCAGGGGCAGCGACGAAGGAGCGCATCCCTGGGTCACGTCGGAAAAACGGGATGAGCCCTGCAAGGGCGCAACAAAAACGTGCATCACCCGAAACATGCCGCCCTTACAGGGCTCATGGTCTTGTGGGGGCCGCATACCCAGGGATGCGCTCGTGCCTCGCTGCCCCTGGGCTTTCACATTTCGCACCTTCGGCGCTGAACGGCCCAACTCCGCACGAGGACGCGGCAAATAGAACGTTAAAAAAAGGTCCGCCATCAGCTTTTGCATCAGCCAAACCGTCTCCCCTTGAAGCCGCACCTGCAAGCGCGTGCCACAATCCTCCACTTGGTAGAGGATGATTTCGGATTTGGGCAAAGGTTCGTCGCTCATGGTTCATTTCAGGTTGGTATTAGTGTGCTCGGCGAATTTGGGTGCAAACATTTACTGATCGTCTCTTCACGTCAGTTTGAATTTTTTGAACATTTGACCGGACACTAGATACAGGCTACCGCGAGGTCTTGAACACGCGACGTAAAGCTTGTTTCTTGTTTGAGGATTCACGGCACTCAGGACACTACCCTTGAACGCCTTGTAGGCAGTGTCATTCAAGACCACGCACACATCTTGGTAATGATCCGCGCCTTTCGACGCGCCCCAGTTTGCGGAGTAGCAACCATATTTGAGATGCTCCTGATAGAACAGCTTGACGGTAGCGTTGCACGCGTAGAGGCGGTCCGCATCCTCTTGTCTGTCCAAGAAGATCGCATAGGTCGCCTCGGTGGAATGCGAATAAATCTCGACGCCAAGATGATCACGAATGAAGTTGCATACTGTTTGGCTACACCTGTGGCTCTTGATCAAGGATGTCGTATCCACCACGAGCCCAGCCCTTTCAAAGCGTTTCTTGTATTTTTCGTAGTCGTCGTGAAGGGCTTTGTTTTTTGTCCCGTCCCGGCTGGTATCGAACGTATGCTGATAAAAGTCACCCACGAGCAACACATCCACATTGCTGCCGGATACAGTCTCGAGGAAATCGAAGTCGTATCCGCCAAAATCCTGCACTTCGTCAACGCAGAGTACATCGAAGTATTTTTCTATTCGCTGCTTCACATCACCCACCGTTTCCTTGAAGTGTAGCAAACTAGCGATTCGGTTGTGATAAAGCCTGCGGTGGTGGTCAACATAGAAGGCATCGTCTGTTCTGTTGCGGGGCCATTCAGGAGGCCAATCAAAGTTGATGCCCTTTGTCCGCATCTGCAAAAGGAGGAAAGGCTTGAAGCAAAACGAGTATAGAAAAGTGAAATAGGAAAGCAGGACGATGTTGGACGGCAAATATCCGAACCTCTCGATAATCTTGCGCCGCAGATTCGAGAGGTTGTTGTCCGTATACGTGACCAACAGAAACCGCCTCTCGAGATCGAGGCTAGAGACGATTTGCGTAGTCTTGCCGGAACCTGCGACAGCGAAAATCACTCTTTTATCCATGCGATTGCTTCTTGGATGTACGTAGGGGCGACGAGTGCGGCTTCCTTTTTGTCCAGCAGTTCAAATGCGGCGTCGGCTTTATTATCCAGCATGTAGTCTTGGACGGATAGCGTCACTCGGTCAGGCTGGAAGATCGCGTCGCACACCACCTTGTTGTCCTGATAGAAGCACACCTCAAATGTCGATCTTGCGGGATCCGCGTCGGAGAAGACGCGCATGCAGTCGTTCGAGTAGGCGGCATAGCGCTTAACGCAGTACTTCTGATAGTCGCCATCGTTATCGCGCACGACTGCCGTTTTGATACCCAGTAGCTTCGCCAAGTCCAAGTAACGCTTAAAGCTCGTTCCGTCGACAGATATTACATGTACGCCGTCCCTCTCCAAAGTGGAGGTACCTGGCTGCATCTTGTAGAGTGCGTCGAGCAAGATGAACTCGGCGTCCCCTTCTACTAATATCACTTTCTGGGACAGCACGAACTCGAGAACATTATTGTCAGGTGCTTTGATGAAGAACTTGGCCGTGTCCGGGGGCAAGTCCTTCAAGGCGACAGACGTGCTACCGACACTGTTCAGAAGGATCGCCTTTCGCAAATCGAGACGCGCGCAGATGAGGCTGCTATGGGTGGCAATGAAGAGTTGCTTTCTCTTGGACTCTGAGATTCGCCCGATCAGCTTTTTCATGTGTGTGTGGCTCAAGTGATTCTCGGGCTCTTCGAGAAGGAGGACGTCTAGGCTATGTTCTTTATTACAGAGGGCAAACTCCGTCTTGATGAAGCACTGACGGCCTTTGCCTTTGCTTTCGAGCGGCACGCCGCCCTCCGTGATTTCGATATCCGTCTCAAGATTCGATTTTGAATTAGTCCTGACCGAAAATTTGCAGGAATCCAGCTTCTCATTGAGTGCCGCGAAAGCGTCGTTCTTGAACGTTGTTTTGCTCTGCCGATACAAATACTCGTTTCTGTTTCGCTCAAGGACAGTCGCATTGGCACCGTAAATAGATTTCGTATATTCCCGCGTCGCGTAGTCGTTATTAATCTGCGAACTGTCGATGACCAGATGCTTGAGAGGTTTCTTGAAACCCGAATATGTCTCTCCCGCAAAAGTCATGAACTTGATCGCGTAATACTCGAACGGGAAATTGGAAGACGGGGCTTTCAGAATCTCACAGATTTCTTTGCTGTAGTCGTCGATGGGTTCACAGACGAGCCGTAAGCCGTCGCAGACTATGGATTTCGAGTTGTTTTTCCCGTTCAACTCAGCCTTGCCCTGGTCAGAAAGATAAACTTCGACAAACATCGTTGGAAGGTCCGAGATATTTTTTGCGCTGTCTAGAAATGTGGATACCACTTCATTGTTGAATAGCGTCTCCAACCCAATCGTCTCGACCTTACTCCTGCTACCGCTAAGGGCGAGGTCAAGAGCCAGCAAGATTGAGCTTTTACCGGCCTCGTTATCCCCGATCAGGATGTTCAGTTTGTCGTCGAAATTAAGTTCAAATTTCTTAAACCGTTTGAAATTTGCCAGGATGATTTTCTCGATTGTCTTCATATATGCGGAAACCGAATTCCCGATTGCAGATTGCGGAAAGAAACGAGGCAGGATGGAGCAGCGGCATTCATTTCGCTCCCTCCATCTCCACCCGGACGATGTCGGGGAAAACGGTCAGGCGAAAAAATCAAAAATTCCGGCTTCATTGCGGGCCATATGTTGTTTGTAGTCTCTCCCGCTCCGCGAGCTTCGTGTTGTTTTAATTGGATGATTCACTGCTTTCACTGCTGCTGGATGAACTGGATGGATCTGTGACTAGGCTGCTGCTGCTGCTGGATGAACTGCTACTTTCCGCGCTGGAACTGCTGCTGGGAATAATCGGGCCGGGCTCTTCCTCGTGGGGATGGTGCTCGGCGCGGAGATGCGCGATTATTCCGTCATGGGG
>JAYUSJ010000185.1:0-5293 GCA_043755735.1 Verrucomicrobiaceae bacterium
CGGCAAGAACACAGCGTGCGCGGCGATTTCTTTGCCCGCGTCCAGATACTTGCTCACGAGCGACGGCGACATAACGAGCGACGCGCCGGTGTTCATGAATCCTTCACCCGCTGCGCTGTCGGCGGGAAATTCCTTCGCAGGCTCCAGCAATTCCACGCCGGTGAGATCGCGCACCGTGAAATTGAACTCCGCATTATTCAGCCTGCGCAAAACCACCGGCCCCGGATCGCCCGCCGTCGCCATCGCCGCTTCATCGAGCGCTGCATTCACCCAGCCGAGCAGCGTCTCGCGCTCGGCAGCATCCGGCTGCGGTTTCTTCTTCGGCGGCATCTCGCCCAGATTCATCTGCTCCACCACGCCGACCCAAACCGCCGCGTCTTTCTTCATCTCGGAAAACGAAGTGAAGCGCGCCAAATCGAGGTCGCCCTCGAACTTGTCCGCATTGTGGCAATCATTGCAGTATTTCTTCAAAAGCGGCAGCACCTCCGCCGTGTACCTCCCCGCCAAATCCTCCGCCGCAATCGCGCTGCAAGTCATCACCGCGGTAGTCAGCACAAGCCGGAATGCAGCGCGGTGTTTTGGGAGCGGACGGGATGTGACGGTCGGACGGGTCATGGCGGCACGGAGTAAACCACAGTGCTGCGGGCGGCGTTAGTCACTCATATTGGGATAAAGTAGTTTGAGCTTTTGCTGAATCTGCGTGCCGGATTCCTCGGCTAAAGCCGAAGCCACTTTCAGCCCGGACATTTCCGGTTGCCGCGCGGGCGGTGATTCACTATCCGCATCCTCAGCTTTATGAAAATGTCTTCCACCTCAAACCGTCGCGATTTCATCACCACACTCGGAGCACTGGCAGCGACGCCGCTGCTCGCCCGCGATTTTTCGTCTGGTGCAGCGCCGGTTCGGTATCCCGAGCCGGATGTTTTTGTGTTCGATGACCGCTTTAAAAAGATCAAAATCGGCAACGCGAGCATCGAGCGACTACACACGGGGATGCGCTGGGCGGAAGGGCCTGCGTGGAGTGGCGCGGGGCAGTATCTGATGTGGAGCGACATCCCAAACGACACGCAACTCCGCTGGCTCCCGGACGACGGGCGGGTGAGCACGATTCATAAGCCTGCGGGCTTTAGTAATGGCAACACGTTCGACCGCGAGTGGCGTCAGATTTCCTGCGAGCACAGCACGCGGCGTGTGGTGCGCTACGAGCCAAACGGGAGCATCACCGTGCTGGCGGAGACATTTGAGGGCAAACCCTTCAACGCGCCAAACGACGCAGTGGTGACGCCCGACGGAGCGATCTGGTTCACCGACCCCGGCTACGGCGCGCTGTTTGAATACGAAGGTAAAAAGCAACCGCTGGAGCAAAAGGAAGCGGTGTATCGCATCGACCCGGCGACGGCGAAAATCGCGCGGGTGACGGATGAGATTTACAAGCCGAACGGCCTATGCTTTTCGCCGGACTACAAAAAACTGTATGTCGCCGACACCGGCGCATCGCACTACCCCGACGCTCCGAAGAACATCAAAGTGTGGGACGTGGATGGCGCGAAGCTGAAAGGCGGGAAGGAGTTTGCGTCGATGAAAATGGACTACAACTCAATGTTCAAACGCGCCACCCAACTTGGAATGCGCAGCGAGGTGCGTGTAACGCCGAATGATTTGGTGGATGGCAACGGCCTAGGCAGCGATGCTGCTGTGGCTGGCATGGCCGATGGCATCCGCTGCGACACCGAAGGCAACGTCTGGGTGGGCGCAGGCTGGGTGGGCGCGGGCTACGACGGCGTCCACGTTTTTGCGCCGGACGGCAAACGCATCGGGCAGATTTTGCTGCCGGAGATTTGCAGCAATGTGTGCTTTGGCGGACCCAAGCGGAACCGGCTTTTCATGACAGCAAGCCAGTCGCTCTACGCCGTCTATGTGGAGGCGACCGGCGCGCATTGGTGCTAGGAAATGAGCGGGCGCGCCAAGGTCGGCATCACCGATTCGCTGGAATGCGAGCGGCGGAACACGACAGCCCCATCGCCGACGGCGCGAATGACGACATGAATCATCGGATTTTCTGATCGGGAAGTTGCGATTTGATGCCTTCGTCGAACGGCATCTTGTCTTTGCCCGGAGTCAAACCCTCGGCCGCGAGGAGGGCCGCGAGTCGCTTTTCCAGATCGCTGCGAGTCGCGGCATAGGCGGGGTCGGCAGCGAGGTTATGGAGTTCCAGTGGGTCTGTAGAAACGTGGTAAAGTTCGGCGAGATGTTTATCCGGTGTGCCATCGCCGGGCGGGTAGTGCATGAATTTCCACTCGTCGGTGCGGATGCCTCGAACATTCGGCGTGTAGGGAAATTGCTTCTCGTAGTTGTATTCGTAAAACCATGCCGAACGCCACGCCGCGTCGCCGCCGTTGGCGAGCGCGCGCCATGAGCGTCCTTGCACTTTTCCCAATGCGGGTGCGCCGCACAGGTCGAGGATGCTGGGGGCGATGTCTTCGGTGAGGACTTGTTGCGCGATAGTTTTGCCCACCGGAAGACCGGGACCGCGCGCGATGATCGGGATGCGGATACTCGGCTCGTGCATGGTGCGTTTATCCACCATCCCGTGTTCGCCTTCGAGCAGGCCATTATCGCCCATGAAGACGATGAGCGTGTTTTCAAACTGCCCGCTCTTTTTCAAAAACTCGACGCAGCGCGCGACGCTATCGTCCACGCTGAGGATAGTCCCCCAGTAACCGCGGACCATCTTCTCAAAATCGCGGACCGCCTCGGGCCGCTCGTCGGGGAAAGTTTTGCGCCAATCGAATAGTGGCCCGTAAATGCCATGCCACGTTGTGAGGCGCTGCTTTATCCACGCGGGCTTCCCGTCGAGGGCAAAGGCGCTCGCGGGGTACGGCACGCGCACCGCGTCAAATGTGTGCGCGTATTTTTCTTCCGGCGTGTAAAAGCTATGGGGCGCTTTCTGCCCGATACACAATGCCCACGGCTTCCCTCCGTCACGTTTAGCGAGCCACTCGAGCGCGAGGTCCGTGACGACCGTGGTGTAGTAACCTGGGATGATTTTCGCCCCAGCGCCATGAATGTTCCACTCCGTGTCGAAGTACTTCCCCTGCCCTTTGTGGGTGGCGAAAAAGTCGAAACCCTCACGCGGCGCGTCGTTGTTTTCGCCCATGTGCCACTTGCCGATGTAGGCCGTGGCGTAACCACTCTCCCGCAACCGCCCCGGCCAGTGCGGTAGTGCGGCGGGGAGCTCCGTAAAATTGTCCCGCACGCCGTGGCTGCTCGCATACAACCCAGTGAGGATCGATGCACGGCTGGGCGAACAGAGCGACGTGGTGCAGAAGGCATTCGCAAACCGAACACCGCCGCTCGCCAGCGCATCGATATTCGGCGTCTTTACGTTTGCGGAACCGTAGCAGCCGAGCGCCGCAGGCCGCAGGTCATCGCAGAGGATAAAGAGGACGTTTGGCTTGGCTGGCGTATTCTCGGCAGCAGGGAGTCGCGCCAGCATCAGGGCCGCTACGACGATAAAGGTGAATGTGTTTGGTTTCATAGGTTCGACGATAAATTGATTTCCCGCGCTTGCCGGAGCGGCGCGCATTTAGTCCGACTAAAGACTGTCCGCAAATTTCTGCATCGCGTCCTCTTGACGCTCAATGCTTTCGACGAGGCGAAACTGCGTGCGGCTGCGGTCGAGGTTGTGGTGCGGGCGGTGTATGCGGAAGTAGGTGTCGCCGTTCAGATAGTCGGTGAGGAACCGAAGACCGATGGTGAGGGTGATGAGCTTGCCGCTGAAGGCGATATGCGCGCGCTCGGCTTTGTTCAGGAAGTCGGCGGCGCTTTCGAGGTAACCTCGGCAGAGGGCCTTGAACATCGGCATCCGCATTTCCACTTTCGTAAGGTCAAGTTCGTCTTCGAGAGTCGGGCTGGTGGTCGTGCGGACTTGGTCGCCGAAGTCATAGAGGGCACATCCGGGCATGACGGTGTCGAGGTCCACGACGCACATTGCGCGTCCATTTTCCGTATCGAGCATGACGTTGTTAAACTTCGTGTCGTTGTGGGTAATGCGTTCGGGGATTTTCTTCGCGGCCATCGCCTTGAGGATGACATCGCAGAGCTTCTCGTGCGCCATCACCCATGCGATCTCTTTTCTGGCGGTGACTGCACGGTTGAGCCGATCTTCGGCGAGTGCCGTGGTGAATGCCTCGAACCGTTTTCGGGTGTTGTGAAAGTGCGGGATGGTGTCGTGGAGGCGAGGGCCGGGGAGATCGACAAGTTGATGCTGAAATTCCCCGAACGCTTTGCCGGCTTCATACGCTTGCTCAGCGCTCTCCACAGCCTCGAACGTGCGGACGTTTTCGATAAAGACGAACGTGCGCCAGTATTCGCCGTCGGGGGTTTTGTAGTAGCTCTTGCCGTCTCTCGCTGGGATGAGCGTGAGGGCGCGGCGAGTCGTGTCGCGGGCACCGCGCTCGGCGTTTTTGCGATGCTGGTGCGTGGTGACGCGCTGGAGGTTGTCCATGAGGCCGACGGGGTCTTTGAAAACCTCGTGATTGATGCGCTGGTGGATGTAGCGGACGTTGGTACCGCCTTGCTCGTAGGTCGCGGTGTAAGTTTCGTTGATGTGGCCAACCTTGCACGGTTCGGCATGGGAGAGTTCACCGTAAATGTGAAACTGGCGTGAGATATTGAGTAGTCGTGAAGGATCGTATCCAGACATGAGGAGTCCGCTTTACCGAAAGGTGACGACATTTGACAACTCATTGCATTCAACCGTGCGCGATGGCGGTAAATTTACGTGGCGTCCTGCGATGATGGCGTGATTAAGTTGCGGCATGACGCATTCTCTTTCCGCTGAAAATGGACGGCTACTTTCCGTCGCGCAGATTCAGGAACTCGTGGGCCGCGCGCTCTCGCCGGACGACTACCGTGGAAAGCGCGTGCTGCTCATCGTCCCGGATAGCACGCGCACCTGCCCGCTGGGCCTTCTGTTTAAGAGCGTCGTAGCGCGCATCGGCGACGCGGCGAAGGCGGTGGATGTGATGATCGCGCTCGGCACACATCAACCGATGAGCGAGGAGGCCATCTGCGAGCGGCTGGAGATTTCTGCGGAGGAACGGCGGACCATTTACGCATCGGTGCAGTTCCATAATCACGCTTGGGATGACTTTACAGCGCTGCGCGAAATCGGGCGGATCACAAAAGAAAAGAGTCTCGAACTGACGGGCGGATTGCTGGCGGAGGAGGTGCCGGTGGAGATCAATGCGCGGGTTTTCGACTACGATGAATTGATGATTGTCGGCCCCGT
>JAYUSJ010000186.1:0-5290 GCA_043755735.1 Verrucomicrobiaceae bacterium
ATCATCCACCACCTTCGCAAGATTCGGCAGCAGCTCCGAGAGGTCCATCTGCGCCTTCCCGTACTTCGCAAAAGTGAACGGCGAGCCCACGCACAGCAGGTTCTTTTGCCCGCTCGTCATCGTCGTGATGCGCTGCCCCTTGCGCACGCTGTCCGGCAAATCCTTGCCCGTCATTTCGATGAGCTTTTGCTTCGGGTCGAAAAGGTCGAGATGCGACGGTGCGCCCGACATAAACAAGTAGATGATCCGCTTCGCCTTCGGCGCAAAATGCAGCCGCTTCAGCGCACCCGGCACCGCCGCCCCATCGCCCGGCTCCATGCCGAAAATGTGCGGATTCATCAGCGAAGTGAGCGCCAGAGCGCCGAGCCCCGTGGTGCTCTGCTTGAGGAAAGTGCGGCGCGTGAGTGCTTGTTGAAAATTCATAGACGTGCTCGGTAAAAACTTCCGCGAGGATGGTGCGTTAGGAGGATTCGATGCGGCGTTCAAACTCCCGCTCCGCAACACGCTCCGGAGTATTAAATCCGAGCAACCGCGCCGTCGCTCGCCCCATCGTTGTAAGCGCAACGACATCACCTTTGTCCCGCCGAAAATGCGCAGCCCATAAATCGCGGCGTGGATGAAAAACGGCAACAACCGCCCCAGTGATCGGGTCCACCGAACTGAGATTCGTGCCCTTGCGAAAATTGCACGCCGGACAAGACAGAGCGAGATTCTCGGAAACCGTCTCGCCACCATGCTGAACCGCGACGATGTGTTCGATATGAAATCCCACCGCAGAAAATCGTTCACTCACTCCACAATACTCGCAACAGCCGCCCGCCCGTTCCACGACTGCATCCCTCAACTCTTTTGGAACTCTGACACGACTCATTGCGCCTTCACTCGCGCTGCCGCAGAAATCTTCCCCATCCGGACGAGACACTCCAGTCGTTCAAACTCGTCCCATTCCCGTCGCTCATCGTCGGATAGCGCCCCTTCACGATTTCGCTCCAGCAGTTCCTCCATCCGCTCCTGCGCCGCATCACCCACCCGCATCGCGATGATCTCTTCCGGCCCCGGCGACTCCGAGAGCCGCTCGACCATCGCCGACAACTCGCGCACCAAAACACTTTCCACCCGGTGCCGACGCAAGCCAGCCTGCACAAAGCCAGCCAAAATCCGTGCATTCGGCAGAGGTTTCCCAGCAACTTCATCGGGTAATTCGAGTGTGACTGTCATGCGCGAAGACTCACTGAGTTTTCCAGCGAAGTCAATTTCGGCGGGCGTTTCCCTAGCGGATTGTCACTTCGCTGCTTACGAACGCGCCGCGCTCGTCTTTGATGGAAATATACCACGCGGTCACTTCGGCGGGCGGGGCGTCGCCGGTGATTTTTGTGCCGTCGATGGTGAGCGGTTGGGCGGTCCATGTGCGCTTTGGATTTTCGATATGGGGCGCGGTGGTGAAGTGCAACTCGGCGGCAACGATTGCGATTTTCGACTCCACTTCCGCGTTCACTTTCCCGCCGTCAATGACGCAGCGCGTCACCTTCGCGAGAGGCACTCCAGCGTTCAGCACGGAGTCGATAGCCCTGAATACCTCCGGCACGTCGAAGATGTGCCCGTGCGGCATCGCGGGCTTGATGGCGATGTTCTTCGGGCTCTGCACGAGCGCGTAAGTCTTCATGTAACTATCGAGCGGGTATGCGAAATCGTTCGAGCCGTTCACGAACAACATCGGCATCGTGGCGGAGCCCGCGTAGCTGCTCGGGTCCCATAGGTGCGTCCACTTTTGCATCCACGGCCACGCGGGCTTCTTCGGGTCGAAGTGCTTCTTCGTCCACGCGCTGTTCTCGCCCAGAAATCCGCAGCCGTATTGCGGCACGGCGACTTTGAACCGCGCATCGACGCCCGCGACGATGCACGTCAAATAGCCGCCCCAGCTTATGCCGGTGACGCCCGTGCGCTCCACATCCACCTCGGGCAGCGAGCGGAGGAGCGAGTGCGCGAGCAGCACGTCGGCGACGGCGTGGTAGGTCCATTGGTCGCGATGCGGCGGCGGCGTCTCGCGGAATTTCGTGCCGTCGTCTTGGTCGGGGCCAGCATCGGCGTGGCGCTCTGGCTTCTTGCCGGGCTCCGGCTTCCAGTTGCCCGCGAGGTCCATCGAGATCGCCGCGTAGCCGCGCTTCGCATAGACATTCACCCATTGCTCAAACGCGTTGCCGCCGCCGCCGTGGACGAGCACTACGGCGGGGAATTTCTTCCCCGGAGTTTTGTCGATGCCGAGCGTCGCGGGCGATGCGTAGTAGGCAAAAACCTTCGTCGCGTTCCCCGCGAACGGCTCGCCCTCGTAGAACAAAGAGCGGGTCGGTTTATCCGCATAGCGCCACTCGACGGCGGGGATGCGAGCAAGCGCCGCGATGTCCCACGGAGTCGTGGCAGGCAGCGGTTGTGGCGAGCCAGCGAATGCGCCGGCGACGAGTAGGAGAAGGAAGTAGATGGTTTTCAATTCGTGATCGTCTCGTTCAAATTCAGCAGCACATTTCCCAGCGCGGTCCATGCGGCGAGTTCGCTTTCGTTGATGCCTTCGGGCTTGGGTAGGTCGCCGATTTTTACCAGTGCGGCGGCGGCGGTTTTGTCTTGGTTGTAGGTGAGCAGTTGCGCGTCGAGCGTTTTGGCGAGGATGGCGGTTTCCTTTTCCGTGGGCACGCGGCCAAGCGCGGTGCGCCAGGCGAAGCGGAGTTTTGCGGCGTTGTCGGGGCCGCCTTCCTTGAGGATTCGCTGGGCGAAACCGCGCGCGGCTTCCACGAAGACGGGGTCGTTCATCAGGACGAGCGATTGAAGCGGTGTGCTCGTTTTGGCGCGCTGGGCGTTGCAGAATTCCCGCGTCGGGGCGTCGAGCGTGATGAAGGACGGATAGACCGTCGAGCGCCGCCAATAGACGTAGATGCCACGGCGGTAAAGGTCGGCGCCTTTCGACTTGTCGTAGTTGTAGCCGCCCATTTCGTTGATCTCCCAAGTGCCGGGCGGTTGCTCGGGCTTGATGCTTTTGCCGCCGAGTTTCGGGTTGAGGATTCCGGCGATGGTGAGCGCGTTGTCGCGGATGATTTCCGCATCGAGTCGCTGACGCGGGCCGCGGGCGAGCAGGCGGTTTTCGCTGTCGCGGGCGAGCAGTTCCGGGGCGACGCGGGCGGACTGCCGGTACGTCGCGCTCATCACCATCTGCTTGATTACGCGCTTCGTGTTCCAGTCGGTCATGAAATCGCCCGCGAGCCAATCGAGCAGCTCCGGGTGGCTCGGCCATTCGCCTTGCGAGCCGAAATCGTTTGTCGTCTTCACGAGCCCTGTGCCGAAGAGCATCGCCCACCAGCGGTTCACGGTCACACGTGCGGTGAGCGGCTGGTCTTTGGCGACGAGCCACTTCGCAAAGTCCAGCCGGTCCGCGGGCTTGCCGTCGGCGCGCGGCGGGATTTGCGGGAGAAATGCGGGAGCGGCTGCGGTGACTTTCTCGCCGTTCTGGTCGTATGCGCCGCGCACTTTGATGAACGTGTCGCGCGGCTTCGCCATCTCCGACATCACCATGGTGTTCGGGATCGCCTTGTCGATGTCCGCCTTCGCCTTTTTCAAATCGGCGACCTTCTTCTGCGCGTCGGCGTATTCCGGCGCTTGCGTCTCGCGGAAGAGCTTTTGCAATTGCGCCTTCTGCTCGGGAGTCCGCTTGTCCGCAGGGATTGCCGCGATCGCCATCGTCGCGCCCGCGCCCAGCGATGCGACTTCTCCGCCAGCGAGCGTGCGGCCATACAAGCGGAAATCATCCACGCGCCCCGTGAACAGCGGACCCGCCGCGCCGCGGCGTCCGATGCTGAACGGCTCCGGCGTTTTGATCGTCTCCGTGAGCGTATCCACGACCACCTTCGTCTTTTCGAGCTGCCCGTTTACATACATCTTCACGCCCGCACCCTTGCCCGAGCCGTCGTAGGTGACCGTGAGATGAAGGAATGCATCCGCCGGCAAATCACGCTGCCCTTGCACGTGAATCGCATTTGCCGGGAACTTGTTGATGAGGTGAAAGCTCGGCTTCGTGCCGTGGAACTCCACATCCCAACCGCGCACATTTCCCGCCGCCTCCATCTTGCCAAAAGGCGAGCCGCCGCCGGGTTTCAGACGCAGCCATGCCGACACCGAAAACGGCTGATCCTTTTCAAAGCCGAACTTGTCGCCGTATTCGATCCACCCGTTCTTCTCCACGCGGAAACTGTTCCCCACCGACCCCTCCACAAAAGTGCCCGCGCCCTTCAGCGTGCCCTCCACTTTCTTCCCGTCGTCGCTCGCGCCGTTGCCATCCGCATCCAGCGGAATCTTCACCACCGGACCTTTGGGCTCCACCGCCTCACCGCTGGCTACGCGCACTTTTTCCCACGCCGCCTGCTTTCCATCCAGGGACTTCCCGATCTCCTGCGCGGCCTTGTCGGCGGCGGCGATTTCGCCATCGAGACGCTTCTGCTCCGCGAGCTGCTCCGCGCTGGGTACTTGCAGAAAAGGCTTCGGATTCCGGTCGCGCACGCCGTCCTTTCCATTCTCCGGCACGTTGTGAAAAAACGCGTACACTTGGTAAAAATCCTTCTGCGAAGTCGGATCGTATTTGTGGTCGTGACACTGCGCGCAAGCAATCGTCAGCCCCATCCAAGTCACGCCCGTCGTCGCCACGCGGTCCACCACGTAGAGATTCAGATACTCCGATTCGATCAGCCCGCCCTCGTCGCTCGTCATCACATTGCGATGAAAACCCGACGCCACCTGCTGGTCGATCGTCGCATTCGGCAGCATGTCGCCCGCGATTTGTTCGATGGTAAACTGGTCGAACGGCATCCCCGCATTGAACGACTTGATCACCCACTCCCGCCACAGCCACATGTCCCGCAGCGAATCATTATGATACCCGCTCGTGTCGCCGTAGCGCGCCAAGTCCAGCCACGGAATCGCCAGCCGCTCGCCAAAATGCGGCGACGCCAGCAGCCTATCCACCGCCGCCGAGTAGGCCGCCTCGCGGTCCGGCGCAGCCAGCAGCGCATCCACCTCCGCCACCGACGGCGGCAGCCCCGTCAGATCCAGCGACACCCGCCGCAGCAAGCGCGCCGGCTCCTCCTCCGGCGCAAATTTTAGCGCCTCCTTAGTCAGCCGCGTCTGCACAAACGCATCCACCGCATTCTTCGCAGCCGCCACCGGCTTCACCGGCTCAAACGCCCAATGCCCCGTCCACTTCGCCCCCTCGGCCACCCAGCGTTTGAGAAGTTCCTTCTGCTCCGGCTTCAGC
>JAYUSJ010000187.1:0-5279 GCA_043755735.1 Verrucomicrobiaceae bacterium
ACGCGGGCTTCGCGGTAGAGGAGGTAGAGGGCGGGGTTGGATTCGCGGAATTGGCGCATGAGTTTGTCCATGACTAGGTCGAGGCGGAGGTCGCAAGCGTCGAACTGTTGGTCGATGAGGATGACGACGGCGCTTTCTTGTTGGGCGCGTTCGTCGGGGAGGTTGATGAGGGCGTGGAATGTCGTGAAGCGCTGGTTGTAGAGGGTGGCTTTTGCGGGGGTTAGGCCGTAGGGGAGGAGGGCGGCGGGCATTCCGGGCTCGGCGATTTTGGCGCTCAGGAATGCGCCGTGGGTGCGCAGGGTGTCGTCGGCCATGAGGGTGAATGCGCTGATTTCGTTGTTCACGAGATTGAGCAAGTCGGCGTTGTTTGTAGTGGCGGCGAAGGCGGTGACGATGCCGTCCACGTCGGCGATGACGCTCTTGAATTGGTCGCGGGCGAGGCGCTTTGCGGCTCCTCCCCCGGCCGCTGCGGTGGCGCGCTGGATGTCGAGGGCCTCGATCATGGCGATGCCGCCGTCGTGGGCGATGAAGGCGTCGTTGAGCGCGGCAATGGTGGCGATGAGGATGGCGTTTGGGCCGGTGCGGACGTTTCGCACGGAGCGAAACATGTCGAGTCTTGTAGCTTCTTCCTTGTCCATGGTAGTGGGTATTTAGTGGTTAGTGTGAAAAAAGGTCACTGTGGAACGTGGAACATCCCGCAGGCCGATGGTTTTTGTTTTCTGGTGTTGTTTTCATAAAACGTTGAGCGGGAGGGTTTCAAACGAAATGGGATTGGCTGCAAACGATCCGGGATTGGCTCCAAACGATCCGGGATGGGCTCCAAACAATTCGGGATGGGCTCCAAACGATTCGGGATGGGCTGCAAGCGATGCGGGATCGGCTGCAAACGATCTGGGATGGGC
Source organism: Verrucomicrobiaceae bacterium (assembly GCA_043755735.1). Classification (GTDB taxonomy): domain Bacteria; phylum Verrucomicrobiota; class Verrucomicrobiia; order Chthoniobacterales; family Chthoniobacteraceae; genus SXWH01. The sequence goes on from JAYUSJ010000187.1 coordinate 903, forward strand.
TGTAAACGATTCCGGATCGGCTGAAAACGATTCGAGACGGGTTCCAAACGACTCGGGACGGGCTCCAAACAATTCGGGATTTGGCTCCAAACGATCTGGGAAGCGCTCCAAACGATTCGGGACGGGCTCCAAGCAATCCGGGAATCGCTCTTTTTGAAAGGCGAGGTTTGCTGACGACGGGGCCTTGTTTGGTGAGCGGAATGGGTTCGTCCAAATGGCGGGCAGGGTGGTTGCACGGTGGGCTGGTATAAGTGAACCGGGGCGGAGGTAAAGCAAAAACTGAGTGGATGTCATTTAGGGGCGGAGCTTTGCGACCGGAGTTCCACTTCGAGCGCTTGGAGCTTGGCGGCCATCGACTCAAAGCGGGCGAGCAGCGCCTCGATATTGGCGATGAGCAAATCGCGGGCGGCTCCCTGCGGGCGGGGGCGACCGTCCAGCGAGACGGGGCGGACGGGAACGATGCCGGAGCGAAATTTCGGACGATCAGCGGTGGTGCTCTTGCGGATCGTTGGGCGAGTATGTCGTTGCATACTCATACATGCGTAAAAACACGGCGAAAACTATCATCCCCGGCGAAAATAGATGAAGTATGCGGTGCCGGATGGAAGCTTGAGAACTGGGGCATGTGAGGGAATGATGAACTCAATCATCACCCCACGCGCTCCCTGCGAACAATGCCCGAGCCCATGGCACACTAGAAACGGCCCGCCGCGGCGCGTGAGTCACTCTTTCGGAAATAATCGGACGCTTCGCCGCGTGGTGGCAGCATGTGGCGAGGCCGCCCAAGCGAGTCGTTGCTGCGACGCCCTCGTCGCAGTAGGCACAAGCGGCGCGCCGCCGCTTACGGGCCGATTGCGACGGGGCGTCGCAGGCACTTCCTGCGACGAGGGCGTCGCAGCAACGTCGCGGCATTCGCTCGGGAACATCTCTTCATTTGTGGAAGATGATATGAGTCACTCATCGGCACGTTGGAGGGATCTTTTTGGGAAGAAGCGATTCGCCGGGCAGGAAGCCTACTTTTTGGCGGCCCAGGCTTCGTCGGCTTTTTTGAGCTGCGCGTCGTCGCAGCCGAACGCTTTCAGAATGCCGCGCGCCATGATTTTGTCGCCTTCGTAGTTCATGTGGACGCCGTCTCCGGTGACGGTGTTTTTGCCCGGCTTGTTCTCGGCTTTGATGCGCTCCTGGAACATCGCGTTGAGATCCGCCAGCGGTGCTTTGCGCTCGGCGGCGAGTGTGCGCAGGAACCCGTTGTACGCGGCGAGCTTCTGGTTCTCAGGGCTTTCCAGGTCTTCCTTGATGATGGTGGCCGTTGTGACGACGACTTTCACTTCCGCAGCGGCGGCTTTGTCGAGGATGGCGGTGATGTTCTTTTTGTAGTCATCAATCGCGACGCCGTTCTTGCCGTGCCACACATCGTTCACTCCGCAGCTTATCGTCATCCATTGTGGCTTTTTGGAAAGGACATCGCGCTCGACGCGGGCGAGCATGTCGTTGGACTTGTGCCCGCTGATCCCGGCTGGAACTGCTTCCACGGTGATGCCGTTGGCGGCGAGTCCGTCGATGACGAGATGCACGTAGCCTTTGGGGTTTCCCCAACCGCCCTGCGTGATTGAGTCGCCGAGGAAGCCGATCTTTTCGCCGCTCTTTACGATGATGTCGGCGGAAACGGTGCTGGCGAGCACGGCGGTTGTTGCGATGAGGAGTTTGACCGATGAGCGGAAGATATTCATGAGGCGCGCATCCTCAGCGGGGCCGGGTGTCCACAGCAAGCGAGAACGCTCGCAGTTATTTCTCGGCGAGTGGTACGTTACAAAAGGTCAGCGCGGCGAGACCGTTCGTGCCGGTGAGCAGCGTGTCCTGGTTCCACTCGATTTCTTTGAGATAGGTAATCTTCGCCGCAGTGGATGCTTCTTTGAGTTTCAGCGTGAGCACGTTCCCCGCGATGCTGCCGCTGGCGACTTTGCCTTTCTCGCCGTCGAGATAGAACTGCCCGGCGAGCTTGTCATCCCACGCAACGGGCTGGTCGAACTCCAGGACGAGCGTATCGCGTGCTGCGCCGAATTTCGCGGTGCGGAGATTCGGAGCGGTGAGCGGACCGGCAGGCGCTTTGCCGTAGTTGTCGCGCTCGATGAGCGGCTGGACCATGCGTGCGAACTCCGCCCATCCGGCCAGCGGGAAATGGCAGCCGCCGGGAGGTCGCACGCCGAGCGTGGAGAGGATGCTCATTTTGGAAAAGAGCGTCGGGAGTGTGCGCTGTTTTTCGCGGAGCATGTCGCCGGAGCCGAGGCGTCCGCCCATGCTGCATGAGTTCGGCCAGATTTGGTAAACGTAGTAGTTTTGCACGTTGGGGAAATCGGTCTTCCAGCCGGCGGCCATCTCGATGAAGAACGGATGATACGTCTCCCACCCAAAGCCGCCCGTCGGGCCGTCGGAGCCCTGGTCGTTTTCGCCCTGATGCCACAGGATGCTGCGAATGCCGTGTGTGAGCTTTGCCTGCTGCACGCGCCACAGCATGCGGCCGTAAATACTCGTGAGGTCGGTCGGGTTGGCTGCGTCGCGCTGATGGACGTCGATGCGCGTTCCGCCGACTGCGGCGTTGATCATGAAGATGGGCATCTTCTGGCTTTCGAGCAGGCGCTTCGCGAGCTCCATGCCCCACCAGCCGAGTTCGGCCTTTTCGCCCTTCTGCGCTTTCCACACGGGCAGAACCCAGCCGTTGCCGGTGTTGTCCTTCGCGTTCTGCGAAGGGCGCGCGTAGCTGCGAATCCACTCGTTGGTTTCCGCCGGAGATTTCTCACCGGTATCCGTCGCCAGCGCATTGGACTGGCCGTCGATGATGTAGGCATCGCCGCAGACGAGATTGCCCACGGTGTGCAGCACGGTGTCTTTGCCGGTGCCGAATTCGACTTTGTATTTGATGAGCCCCGGCTTGAGCTTCGCGGACAGCGCATAGGACCTGTCGGCTGCGGGCTTTGCGGTTGCGGTGCCCACGAGTTTATCGTCGGCGTAAAGCCTCAAAAAGACCGAATCCGCAGCAGCGTCGAGTGTGCCGTTGTAGTAAAGCGTGCCTTCGTTTTTGTCATCGCGGGCGTAGAACTGGCCTTCCTCGGGCTTCTCGTCTTTCGCCGGAACCCGAACGACCCACGCGTCGCTCTTTGGCTCGGTGACAGCGATTTCGACCGACCGCGAAACGGGTGCGCCGCCGTTGCTAATTGTCGCGGTGACGGTCAGTTTGCCGGAAAATTGCGAGCGTTTGAGTACGAGTTTGCTTGGGCCGGTTTCGACTTTCGCAGTTGAAGAAACAGTTACAGCAGTTGAACCCGGCACGATTTCCTTGATGACACCGCCGCCGGAAATCGTCCATGTCGTCTTCAAATCACCCGCGCGTATTGCATTCATCGCCGCAAGATTGCTGACGTTCGGGACGAGTTCGAGACGATCGCGACCATTCCACTCAGTCGGTGCGTTAAGGGTAAAGACCGGGTCGGGAATTGTGTTCTTAACCATAATCGGCACTTCAAGAAGCGATGAAGAATCGGCAAAAATCGCCTTGAGCTTTATTCCGAAATACTTGTCCCGCTCGACCCTCGGCGCTTTGAACACAAAAACGAACCGATCCACCGTCGAAACCTCGTCTTTGAAAGAAGCGGTATCCATTACGGCCCACGTCAACTTTTGCGCTCCACCAGCTTTGGCCGTTAAGGTGACGCTTTGACCCTCCCCAATTGTGGTCTCATTGGCGGAGATAGTGAATTCTTTTCCCGGCTGCACAATCGGCCCGACGAGCGTTTGCTGCGCCCTCTGGTTTTCGTGTTGCAGCTTCACCCAATCGGCGGAGCGAGTCACTTTCGAGATCCGCACTTCATCGAGGTCGCCGACGAAATCGTAGTTGTTGTACCAGCCGCCGATGTAGAGCCGCGCGGGGCTCTTGATGGCCAGCGGCGCGTTCGGGGTTTTCGTGGTGTTGCTGAGTTCGCCATTCACATAAATACGCGAGTCGCCCTTTTCATACGTGTGGAAAATGTGAATCCACTCGTTCATCGGAAGCCGTCCGATGGTCGAAACGTCCGCGCCTGAAAAGTAGCATTCCATTTTTACGTGCGGCGGGCTTTGGAAATGCATCACGACTTTGCCCTGTCCGTGCTCATTACCCCAGGCGAGCGCCCGACCGTTCGACTTCTCCGCGCGCAGCCAAGCCTCGGTGCTGTGCGGAGCGGAACCGACCGGATAGTTCTCAATCTTCTCGCCGCAAAAAATCCCCTGCTTTCCTCCAAGATGACGCGCTGGTCCGACCATGCCCGCCGTCGCTGTCGTGCCGACATCCTTCGTCTGCACCGAGCCCACTTCATCCGCCACGCCGTCGCCCATGTGGAAGAC
>JAYUSJ010000188.1:0-17576 GCA_043755735.1 Verrucomicrobiaceae bacterium
CTCTGCCGCCCACGGGCCGGCGAGTTCCACCTGTGTGGAATCGGCATCGTCAATGACGACATCGGGCTGGAATGCGAGGGCGGTGAACGGAAGCAGGGCGAGAGCGAGGAGTTTCATAGGAGTAGAGTCACGCCGCGTGAAAGGGCTTTTTCGCCCTCACGCGATGGTTGGTTGTAGGCGGGCAATGGATCGAAATGCTGGATTCGCAGGGGCGGTGCGACCCTCGTGTGGCGGCACGATGAAGCCGTGCGGCTTCGCCGATTGGGAATGCCGCGAAGGGACTCGCGGGCTACTTTGCCACCGACCGGCAGGCCGAGATGAAAAAACCGCTCGCTTTTTCCGCTTCGGTAAAGCGTCAGCGAGTCCGTTGCGCTGAGTCCGTTGCGCTGAGTCCGTTGCGCTGAGTCCGTTGCGCTGATTCACCACATTCGCTGTCGAAGCGCAGCCCGCCGAGCAAGTAAACATCCGCTTGCTGCGAGTAGAGTCCGGTCTAACTGGAAGGTGGCTGAGGTGCATTGACGATTTCGAGTACTACTGATTTCTCATCGCTCCGTCCAACAAGGAAATCACGAATAATCACTTGGGAAATCACGAATGATGGGGTTATCACAAATTACGAAATGGAAGATCAAGCTATGGTGGGATGACGAATGACGAAGCGCAGGCGATATTGTAGCAACCGTCGCCGGCGATTTCGTCGTTCGTCATTTACAACCTACCTCGCTTTACTGCGGACCGATCACTAACAGTCTGTTGAAAAATCGGACTCCGCCGTTCTTGCCTCTTTTTCTTGCTCAGGTTTCAGTGCAGTGCGCTGAGGTTTTTCAACCGACTGCTGGGGTCCGGTGGGCGTTTCTCGATTAATAGGGAATGCATCCGGAGCGACGCCCCATTTGCCCCACAGGTAGGATCCCGACTTGTTGGGATGTCACTTTCTGCTAGTCAGGGGCACGGCAGATCCGCCAGCCTCCGCGGTGATGAAACTTGCATCTTTCCTCGCCGTCCTGCTCACCGCTTCCGCGCTCCACGCCGCACCCGGTACGCCGGTCCGACTTTGGGAGGGAGATGCGCCCGGCGCTCTCGGCCAGGCCGACCAGGATATCCCGACCCTCACACCGTATCTCCCGGCGGATGGCAAAGGCTCCGGCACTGCGATCGTGATTTGTCCCGGCGGCGGCTACGGAGGACTCGCGGGACATGAAGGCGAAGGCTACGCCAACTATCTATCGCAGAATGGCGTGGCTGCGTTCGTTTTGAAATACCGCCTCGGCAGCAAAGGATACCGTCATCCCGCGATGCTCAACGATGCGCAACGTGCCATCCGCATGGTCCGTGCAAACCCCGCGCAATTTGCCAAGGTTGGCATCATGGGAAGCAGCGCAGGCGGCCATCTCGCGAGCACGGCGATCACCCATTTCGATGCCGGAAACGCGGCGGCGACTGATGCCGTGGACAAAGTCTCGTGCAGGCCGGACTTCGGCATTTTGTGCTACGCAGTCATCACCATGGAAGACGGCGTAACTCACGGCGGCTCAAAGAACAATCTCCTAGGCAAAGAGCCCGACCCGAAGCTCGTCGATTACCTTTCCAGCGAGAAGCAAGTGACGAAAGAAACACCACCGTGCTTTGTATGGAGCACACAGGAAGACAAGGCTGTGCCCGTAGAGAACAGCCTTCGATTTGTGAGCGCGCTGCAGAAGGCGGGTGTCGCGTGGGACTTCCACGTTTACCAGAAAGGCCCTCACGGAATCGGCCTGAGCACCGGAAAAAACGGGATCGCTGCAAACGATGTGCACCCGTGGGGAAGGGATTTGATTTTCTGGCTGAAGCAAAACTCCTGGCTGTGAGCGACGCAGCTCCAAAGCCTTGGAACATCGGCGCGGTGACGAATGCGCTTCAGGCCCGGCGCAAGAAGACGGCGCCTTCCGGATTGCTCGATTTTGATGAACTGGAGCGCTTTGACAATCTCCTCGTTTTCGCAAAAGCAGCCGTGGAAGGCTACTATTCCGGCCGGCACAAGTCCCCCTACACCGGCAGCAGCGCTGAGTTCTCAGACTACAAAGAATACTCGCCGGGCGACCCGTTGAGCCGGCTCGACTGGCGTGTGTACGGTCGCACCCGGCGGCTTTTTGTCCGGCAATACGAGGACGAGACGGACATGACTGCGTATCTGCTCGTCGATGCCAGCGCGTCGATGCGATACGCCGGACCGGGGCGCCCCACGAAATTTGTGACCGCATCCCGCATCGCCGCGGCGCTCGCGTATCTCATGCATAGACAGGGCGATAAAGCCGCGCTCGGAATATTTGCAGACAAAGTGAAGACGTTCCTCCCACCCGGCGGCACGCGTCGGCATTTGCACCGCCTCGTCACGGAACTGGCGCACACCACACCCGCGAGCACCACCGGCCTCGCCGCCGCACTGAATGAAGCCGTGCCGCTTTGCAAAAAGCGCGGGCGTCTCGTGCTCATCAGCGATTTCCTCGACGACCGGCCTGCGCTGTTCGACGCATTGAGCCGCTTTATCCACCGGAAGTTTGACATTTTTCTCCTGCAAGTCCTCGACGCCGACGAGCTGAATCTTCCCGGCAATTCCGCCGCGCGATTCGTCGATTCCGAGACTCGCGGAACCGTACATGTGGATGCCGACGATATCCGCGCGGCATATCAGGCCCGGATGCAGGAGGAAATTGCCGCGCTCGCCCGGGAGGCGGACCTTTTGCAAATCCAACATCAACTCGTCGATACCCGCCGGCCCTACATGGACGCCATCGAAGCATACATCGGCTTCCGGAGGAAAGGGGCATGACATTTACCAATGCGGGCATCTTCGGCGGCGTCTTCGCGGTCGCCGCGATCCCGCTGGTGATCCATCTGCTCAACAAGCAGTTCCCCAAGCTCTTCGAGTTTTCATCCATTGCGCTCATTCGCGAGACGACTGCGCAGCGCTCGCGCATCTACAAATGGCGGCACCGCATCCTCATGGCGTTGCGTACGATCTTTCTCATACTTCTACTGCTCGCCTTTCTAAAGCCCGTGCTGCCGCGCTTCGGCGGGCTCTCGTCCGGTGAGCGAGGGAGAATGGTTCTCATCGTCCTGGATCACTCGCTTTCCATGGAGCACCGCAGCGGCCAGACGGCACGACAACGCGCCATCACATCCGCAGATCAGATCCTCTCCGGCCTCGGAGCAAACGACGTTTGCAACGTCATCGTCGCCGGTCCGACTGCGGCGACGTGTTTCTTCGACTGGTCGCCCAATCACCCGCAGGCCCGCACTTTTCTTCGCGAGCTAAAGCCGGGCGTCGGTGGCGCGGACTTCTCGCAGGCCAATGCGACCGCAGCGCGGCTGCTCGGGCCGGAACCTGCGAATGCCGAGATCTATTACCTCTCGGATTTTCAGCGGAAGAACTGGGCTGGAGTGGACTACACAGCACTACCGCCAACGGCCCGGCTTTTCTGGAATCCATGCGCCGACGCCACTCGCGAAAATACCGCCGTGCTCTCCGCGCGTGCCACGCAGTCGCGCGTGCTCGTCGGCGACACCGTGCCGATCGAGATCGAGCTTGGGAACTTTTCGCCCACACCACTGCAAGCTCCATTGCGGTTGACGGTCGATGGCGGCGCCGTGTTTGAGCGCGATGCATTTGTCGGCGCGTGGTCTTCGACCAAGGTTGCGATTCCAATCCCCGCAGGCACGCCGGGCCCGCACCTGTGCGAAGTATCCCTGCCGGCCGACGACCTCCCGGAGGACAATCGCTATCATTTCGTTTTGAGCGTTGCCGATAAAGAGAGCGTGCTCCTCGTGACTGATGCCGACAACGCCTCACCGGACTTTTTGAGGGTCGCGCTGAATCCATTTGAAGGACGGGAAGGCTCGTTGCGGCCCGAGCAGATCAGCAGCACTGCGCTCAACTCCGCGAGGCTGGCTCAGGTCAAAAAGGTCGTCATCGCACGAGCCGGGGCGATCTCGGAAAGTGCGGCAAAGGATCTCGCAGCGTTCATGTTCAACGGCGGCGGCGTGCTGTGGTTCCTGGACAGCGCAGGCGATCTCACCAGCCACGCGAATCTCAGCAAGGCCATCGGCGGCCCTCTCCCGCTCACCGTCGGCGCACCGCGCGTGGCAAAGCGGGTCGGCACGGATGCGCAGCAGATTGCGCGCGGAGATTTTCAGTCAAAGTTCCTGCGGATGTTTCGCGGAGCGCAGCGGCAGGATTTGAGCCTTCTTGAGTTTTACGACATCCGCGACTGCGCCGCGACGGATGCTGGAAAAGTGCTCCTCCATTTCGCGGACGACACGCCCGCGATGGCGGAATTCAGCCACGGACTCGGAACGATGTTGATGCTCAATTTTTCCGCCGGCGAGCTATCGAGCAATCTTGCAAGACAGCGGGCATTTCCCGCGTGGTTGCACGAAATGGTGAAGCACCTCTCGCCTGAAGATGCGCCGGAGACTTCCACGACCGTGGGCCAGACCATCACAGGAGAGGGCTGGGCTGCGGACTTCGCCGCAACTCCACTGCGGCAGCCCGACGGCGCGCCGCTCGCGGTGAAGACGGAACTTCTCGGCGAGCGTGTGGGGTTCTCATTTTCGGCGAATCAACCCGGCTTTTACACGCGGCGGAGCACTCAATTGCTTCAGGCCTTTTCCGTGAATGTTCCCCCGGATGAATCGGATCTGCGCACGCTCGATGCGACGCAACTCGCCAAGCAAACGGGCGACAAAATCGGCCACGTTGTGGGCGGACGCGATGACCTGAACGATCTCGTGCGGGGCAGGCCGCTGTGGCACTGGTTCATCCTCGCGGCACTGGCGATGCTCGTTGTGGAGCTTCTCTTTCAAGTCTGGGTGCGGAGGGCCGCCTCGGTATGATTTTCGATCCGCTCATTCCAATACCCGTCGTCGCCGGCCTCGGCGCGCTGCTGATTGCCGGCACGGCGATCGGCTATTTCCATATCGGCGCCCGGATTTCCCGCGGGCAAAATGCGCTGCTTGCGGCACTGCGTTGCATCGGCATCGTCGGCCTGCTTCTGCTACTGCTCCAGCCGTCCCGCATCCGGTCGATCCCTCCGCCGCAGACAAGTCGAGTGACTATGATTGGCGTGGATGCATCCAAATCCATGCGGCAGTCGGACACCGACGCCGGCACCCGCTCGGACTACGCCATCGCCGCGCTCAAAGATGCCGAATTGCTGGACGCTTCGGGCAACTCCACGAGCGACTCGTTTCGCTATTTTGCATTCGGCGAGGACGCGCAGCCTGCATCCTCCTTCCAGCCCAATGCGTGGACCACTCGTTTTCACACAAGTATCCAGACGATGCTCGATTCCCTCCACCCTGGCGAGTCGGCGCGCGCACTGCTGCTCTTCTCAGACGGGCACGACTTCGAACTCGTAAATCCCGCCAAGACGGGCTTCTTCGCACGGCAGCATCAGACGCCCATCTACGCGGTTGCCACAGGAAAGCAGGGCAAAGTGCGCGATGTCTCCGTGCGCATCACGGGCTTTCAGCCGTACACTTACGTGAAGCAGAAATCCCGCATCAACGCTGCACTGCGCTGCGTCGGCATCGAGCTGGAGACAGTCCGCGTGGAACTGCTGCGCGACGGGAAAGTGGTGCAAAGCAAGAACGTCCAGACAGGTGACGCTCGCGAGGTGCCGGTGGAGTTTGAAGTCACCGAGGAAAAAGTCGGGCAGTTCGAATACGAAGTCCACACGCTCGCCGTAAAAAACGAGACGGAAATCGACAACAATTCCGCGCTCACTTTCCTCAACGTGATCGACCAGCAGATCCAGGTGCTTTTCCTAGAGGGCTCGCCGTACTGGGACACGACGTTCCTTCAGCGCTCGCTCCTGCGGAACGACAAAATGAACGTCGATAGCGTCGTTAAGTTTACCGCCGACAAAGCCCGCACGATTCGCAAAGACCCCAAACTCGGCGAGTTGAAAATCCCGACGACCGCGGCAGAATGGTCGTTTTATGATGTGGTCATCCTCGGGCGGAATATCGAAAAAATCCTCACCCCCGCACAACTGCGAACCCTCGAAGCCCACATCCGTGATGCAGGCGGTGCCGTCATTTTCGCGCGCGGCCCGGCGTTTTCAGGCCCTCTTGCACAGAACGATCTGGAGCCGGTGATTTGGGCCGAAGCGCCGACTGCGCACGTAAAACTGCAGATCGCCCGCGAAGGGGCATCGCTGCCGCCATTTCGCGCGATTAGCAATTCGCCCGGCGGTAGCGACGCACAACCCGAACTGATCGCCGGACGAGCCGTCCTGGAAAAGAAACCCCTCACCGCCACGCTTGCGAATTCCGTGGGCGACGCGGGCGGGATGCCCGGCTTTGTCCATCGGCGCTTTGGCAGCGGCCAGGTGCTCAGCGTCGGTGTGGACGGGCTTTGGCGCTGGGCCTTCAACGCAAAGACGGACGGGCCAAACTCCGTCTTCGACCGTTTTTGGGACCAGATGATCCTGTGGATGCTTGCGAGCCGCGACTTCCTCCCGACGGAAAAATTCGGCCTTCGTGCGAGCACCGCAAATGTCCCGCTGGGCGACCGCATCACGTTTCGCGCGATTTCCCGCGACCCGGCCGCCGCTTTGAAAAATGTCCCGATCGTCATCCGTCGAGGCACCGAGGAAGTCACACGTATCATCCTCGTTCCCGGCGAGAAAGGCGAACGTCTCACCGCGGATTTCCAACCACCCGCAAAAGGAAAGTACGAAGCCACCGCGACATTCCCCGGCGGGGTGAAACAGTCGGTCCGGTTTATCGTGTTCGACGAGAACGCCGAGGAGACTGAAGTCGCCACTGATGCCGGCTACCTTCGCAAATTGAGCGAGGCCAGCGGTGGCCGACTGTTGACACCCGAGGAATTGCCGAAGTTTCTGGCGCAACTCAACGACAACTCCACCGAGGCCCAGGCCACCACGGCGGTCATCCCTATTTGGGACAACGCGCTCGTGCTCTGGTTCATCGCGGCATTCTTCTCGGCAGACTGGTATCTCCGCCGCAAGCGGGGACTGGCTTAGCGCCCTATTTCGTCTTGTGCGACTCGTCGAGATGACGTTTCAGGAGGTCGCCGCCAAAGTCGCGCTCCCAATCGCGCCACACGCTGTGCGGGTGATTCGCCTTGCCCTGCGTGTTGTCATACTCGACGACGAACTTCTCGTTTTGCACCCGATAGTAGTGAGGTTCGCCGCGCTCCAAACCGCCGGCCCACGCAAAGAAGACTTTCCCCATTCCATCCTTTTCGATGCGTGCCCATTCCTCTGCGGCGACATCCGGGCGGCAGCGGAAGAGTTGCTCTTTCACCACTTTCACCAGCATCGCCTGCTGATCTGGGGTCAGTTTGTCGGCGGTGATTCCTTCGGGTTTGATCGGGTCGGGCCGCTTTGGTTCGGCGAGCACTTCGGCGGGCGCGGTCGCGTTGATGATTGCGACCTTCCTCTGCTCTTCGCTGAGCGATTTGATGAGCGCCCGACCGAGATCTTCTTCATTGCCCAGCACGCGGAGCCCTTTTCTTTCACCTTCGCGAACCTCTCCGGGGTTCGTGCCGAAAAAGGACGGAGTCATCGCCGGCGCGCCGCTATCGATGCTCGAATAGTTCAGAGAAACGTGGTGCCCCTCAAAACGCCATCCCCAAGGCGCCTTCCCGCCCGGCGCACCAAAAATGCTGATGAAATATTTCTCCGGGTCGCGCTTTCCTGTGGTGTCTTTTTCCATTTCCCGGAGAACGCTTTCGAGCGACATGATTGCGCGCGCCTTCTTATAGCCATCCTCACTTAAACCGGCCTGCAAGAGCTTCAGGGCGAGCGTCCGCTGCTCTTCCGTCATTTCTTTCAGCGGCAGTCCTTTCCGCTCGCGAGGAATAAAGTGCCAGTTCACTCGTTCCTCCGAGCCAAACTCAAATACCGCCTTCGCCTTCTGCTCGGCAGTGAGCTTTCCGAGAAGTCCATTTGCGGCGCCTGCCATTTCCGCAGTTGCGACGTGCGGTGCCCCGACGCGGGCCGCAGCATCCTGCGCAAATGCGGCCGTGGAGAGTGCTATGAGGGAGGTGAGAGCGATCGTTGTTTTCATCGTCCGCAAAGGTGTGCAGGGAAGCGCGCGCACTGCAAGTACTCCGGAGTGCGATTGTGATCATCGCCGCATGACGATTTTTCAAACCAGAACGCGAGCGGAACTGCAAACCACTGCGGGAAACGAGGAGCGAAAAGGCATACGAAGTGCTTATTCATACGGATTATGCCGATACCGCGGCCCACTATTGATTTCAGACCTCGTCACTCCACTCTTGGAGTGTCTCTGGTCGAGGTTGCCATCGCGGCAGCGTTTCTTATGATCACGTCGGTGGGTGTTTTCTCCGCGCTCACACGGATGCAGCAAAGCGCGATTACCAATCGGGCTCTGACAAACTCGGACAATTTGCTTCGTACCATGGTTGAGCAGGCACTGACTCGAGGGTGGGACGATGAAAAGAATCCCCTCGATGTCCTCAGCCTGACAGTGACGAGCGGACCAACAGCCTACAATGCGAGTTCGGATGTGAACGATGGGAACTGGAAGCAATGGGATTTTTACCGGATGAGCGACGCCGTCGTCGGGCTGGATGCTTCGGTCCCGATCTACGAGGACGTAAGCGCTCCGACGAGGAACGTTCCGGCCCGGATATACCGGAAGGTGCAGAGGGTCGCCGGCCGCAACCGGCAACTATGGGTGACTTTCCGGGTGGAGTATTTCATCCGGGGCAGGCTGGTTTCACAGGAGGCGTGGGTGACACGGGCGGCAGATTGAAATCGATGACCGTGGGAAAACTCATGCAACGAAGGGCGGGGCGGAGCCTCGCAGCGTTCACTCTGCTGGAGCAGTTGACTGCGGCTGCGGCGGTGGGAATCATCTCAGCCATCGTTTACGCGATGCTGAATGCAGGAAGCATCATGTACACGCGAATCGTGCAGGTGAATGCAGTGCATCGCACGGCAAGGTCGGCTGCGGAGGTAGTCGCCGCGCGACTTTACGAGGCAGTGGGCCAGCCGATTCTGCTCAATGCAACCGCAGTTCCTCATGCGCCGGTGGATGCGCCGATCGGTCACAAGGCGGACGGAATCGCAACAGAAGAGGAAAACTTCAAGCCCTCCGAGGGAGTTCTCTTCACCCGATATGTTGGCTCTCTGATGGTCAGTTCGGGAGTGAATGCAACCGAGTCGGACATGATGGTGAGGAATTTCCCGCCCGGCCTCAGCCCGCAGTATAACTCGACACCTCCCGCCGGTTATCTCGGGATGGTGAAAGTTGGGGATATTCTGGAATGCTCGGTCCCGACGTTCCGTATTCGAGTCACAGCAGTGACCCCCACGGACCTTCAAGGAGCGGTTTACAAAAAGCTTCAACTGGCGTTCGCCGAAGATGTGGGAACGAAAACGCTGCCGGCTGTGATGGTCGGCACGCCGAACTTCGTTCCTGCGGACACTCAGGTCTCCATCTACCGCCAGTCGTCGTTCGTGGCAGTTCAGAACCCCGACACCGACCGGTGCGAACTCCGATACTACCCGATTTACCTGCCTGCCTCCGACCCGATGTTCAGCAGTCGGGCCAGCTACGAGTTGCTGGCAACAAACCTCAGGCGGGACCTTGGCGGCTCCCGACCGTTTTCCTACCTCGGGAATCCTGCTCTGCCTTCGGACCCTTGGAATCCCGCAGCAAACTTCGACCCGGCTTACCGGTCGCTCCGCTTCTTTATGCAGGTGAAGGCGCACGAGTTTGACCGCAGGACTGCACCATCGGTGAACAACATGTTTGTGGTAAACACGGCGATTTCATGGAAATCCGAGCCGCACCTTCAATACGGCACTTCGATTCCGACCTATGCGCCGACCCCAGCACCTCCGCCGACTCCCACCCCGGTGCCCACTCCGGTGCCCACTCCGGTGCCCACTCCTGTGCCTACACCCATCCCTACTCCCGTGCCGACTCCAACTCCCGCGCCTACCCCGGTCCCTACTCCGACGCCAGCACCGACTCCTGCACCGACGCCCGTGCCTACGCCGATCCCGACTCCCACGCCCGTGCCGACGCCCGTGCCGACTCCCGTGCCCACTCCGACCCCTGCGCCAACGCCGGTGCCGACGCCAACGCCGACGCCAACACCCAAGCCACCAGACGATTAGCAGAAATGAAAACACGCAACCTACAGCACGGAGGAGTTCTCATCGCGACCATTGTCATCTTGATCGTCATCGTCTCGCTCACAGGCGTGGCGATCTCGATCACCGCAAATCAGGGCCGTTTGTCGCGTAGTTCGGTAAGGCACAGTCAGTCCATCGCGCTCGTGGACTCACAAATGGAGCGGCTCTTCGACGACTGGCGGAATCTAATGAATACCATGCCACTCGGGCAAAAGCCTACGGTGACCCAGATTGACAATTTGAGTTTCCCCCTCCCCGCTTCGACGGCGGCTGTCCATCCCGGCTTCGGAGCCGTTTCCGGGGACTTTCTGTCATCTCTGGGCGGAGCCGATGTTTACCGGGTCGAAGAAGTGGACGTGTATGGCGGCGCTGTACCAGCCGGCTCATACAACGTCAGCACAGGAGCCCTCCCAGGCTTCGAGGGGTTCTTTTCCACCAATCACACCTACCGGGCCATCGTAGGCTTCCAGTGCCGGACCATCGGCAACGCAAGTCCCGCGATTCTCGTGGAGCGCACGTTCACACGTTCGGAAGCGCCCGTTTTTCAGTCCGGAATTTATTTTGAGGACGACCTGGAACTCCATCCCGGCGATTCCATGTTTCTGAATGGGCCCATCATGTCGAATCACCGCATCTACGCGAGCGCCATGACTGGAAAGGCCCTCACGTTTGGAAGCATGGTCCTCGCGAACAAGTCCCCGAACGACCCCGTCCCCGGAATTACCTACAACAATCGTGCGCCGTCCGATGGCGGATACGTCGAAGGTCTTCCGCCCGGCTCACCATATTCTCCATCAAACTACCACGCTCCGGACTTCCAAGTCAGCAAGGCCCGTCAACTACAGCTCAACAACCGTTTGGAGCCCGCAGGCCGCGAATTGCGCGACCAGTTCGACACAAATGACACAAATCCGAACAACGACGGATACCGCGAACTCATCGAAAAGCCCGACGGCTCCGCTCCCGACCCGTCCAGCATCTCAAATGCACGGTTCCATACACAGGCCACGCTCCGCATCAGCGTGACCATGTCCGGCGGTACGCAAGTCGTAAACGTGACGGGGCGAGGTGGTGCGGCGCTCCCCGCATCCATCGTAACCAAGGTCCGCGACGCTGTGGGAACGCGGGCGCCCATTCTGGACAAACGGGAGGGGGCAAATGTAAGCGTAACCCCGATCGACGTCGGAAAACTAATCGAAGCAGAGCAGGCGATGCGTTCGCTGACTGGAAGCGCTGAATCACTGACGAGCATCGTTTATCTTTCTGATGATGCCGCCGCCCCTGGTGAAAAGTGGGCGTTTCGGATGGAAAAGGCAGCCAAGCTCCCGAGCTTTCAGGAGTCAGAAAACGCCCCACCGTTGGAGCGAGGCTTCTCCGTGGCAACCGAAGGGGGAATCTACCTGAACGGCGACTTCAACACCGACACCAGCGCCGCGATGGTCCCCGCAGCGATCATGGCAGACGCAGTCATGTTCCTCTCGAACAATTGGGATGACTCGCGTGCGGCCAATCCGATTCTCGGCGTAAGCGACGGCGCAGGAGGCACGGTCGCAAACTCCGGGCGAAATGCAACGGAAACGACCTATCGGGCCGCCATTATGGCTGGCACCATCCCGAGCGGATACGACCCCACTCCAAACGCTCCCAATAGCGGAGACGAATACGGGCCGGGCGGCGGCGCGCACAACTTCCCCCGGATGCTGGAGCGATGGACCGGCGTGAATATGAACTTCAAGGGCTCCATGGTGCAGTTGTTCACCTCGAAAATGTTCAAAGGCCAGTGGCAGACGGGCGACGTTTACCACCCGCCCATCCGTAACTGGTCTGCGAACGAGGACTTCGTGAAGCACCCATCGCCGGGAATGTTTTCCTTCTCGGTGTACTCGCGCGGCCCCTGGCGTCGCCTTTAACCGCACAAGTATTGCCCGGCAAAGGCATTGTCGGATGGACATTCGTCATCCTGCGCACCATATCGACGCGCTGAAATGAAAGCGCTTTTTTTGACCAATGAATATCCGCCCACCATTTATGGAGGAGCCGGAGTACATGTAGATTACCTCTCGCGGGAGCTCGCCAAGCTCATCGACGTGGAGGTGCGCTGCTACGGAAGCGACAAACGCGAAGCCCGGATGAATACCGCGACATTGCAAGCAGTGGGGTTTGGCTGCGACACCACGGCTTACACCGCGCCGAAGGCCCTGCACTCAGTGTTCGGGGCGATTCAACGGGGGCTCGACTGGAATACGACCAACGTGGACGCCGACCTCGTGCATCTCCACACTTGGTACACACACATGGGCGGAATCATCGCAAAGCTGAACTACGGCATCCCGCTCGTCCTCACCGTCCACTCCCTGGAGCCACTGCGACCTTGGAAGCGCGAGCAACTCGGCGGCGGCTACGATTTCTCCTGCTGGGTGGAAAAGACCGCCATCGAAATGGCCGACGCCGTCATCGCCGTGTCAGAAGGAACGCGGGCGGACATTCTACGGTATTTCGACGTCCCGAAAGAGCGCGTGCCGGTCATTTATAACGGGATCGACCTCGCCGAGTATCGCCACGTGGAGAGCACCGGAGCATTGGAAAAATACGGCGTCAACCCGCGCGAGCCCTACGTGCTTTTCGTCGGCCGCATCACACGGCAAAAGGGAATCGTCCACCTCGTCCACGCCATTGAACACATGGCGCCGGGCTTTCAGATCGTCCTGTGCGCAGGAGCTCCCGACACACCCGAAATTGCCGCCGAGATGAAAGAGGCTGTCGCCATCGCCCAGGCGAAGCGCCCCGGCGTGCTATGGCTCGACAAGATGGTCTCCAATCCTGAGAAAATCGAGCTCTACAGCCACGCGTCCGTCTTCTGCTGCCCGTCGATTTATGAACCTTTCGGGATCATCAATCTGGAGGCGATGGCGTGCGAAACCGCAGTCGTCGCGAGCGCGGTCGGCGGGATGAAAGAAGTCGTCGTCCATGGCGAAACGGGCTACCTAGTCCCTCTCGAACAAATGACCGGGGCTCCATTCGAAGCCACGCACCCGGAAGTCTTCGCCCGAGACCTCGCGGCCCGCGTGAATGAACTGATGGCCGACGCGCCATTGCGCGAGCGAATGGGCAAAGCCGGGCGCAAACGCGTGGAGGAGCACTTCGGCTGGGACGCCATCGCCCGCCGCACCGTGAGCCTTTACAAAAGCCTCGTACATTAAAAACGGGCAATAGTTGCCACGGTCCCGTTGACGAATCGAAACGAATCTGATTCTGTCCCAACACTTATGAAAAAGTTCACCCTGGCGCTCTGCGCCACCACAACGCTGCTCTCAAGTGCATGCACGAACACGCTCTACACTCACCGCAAGGACTTCCAGCCGAAGTCCCACGGTGGTGCATGGAACACGGAATACGTCAATTTGAAGCACGGAGAACGCCGCGCGCGAGCCGAGGCCGCACAAGGTGACAACTCCCACCGTCCGCTTTGGCGCGAAGGAAAGTGGCACGACATCATCTGGCGCTGGTAACCGGGTGTGAACAACAAAGTGCCGGGCTGCGGCACGCAATTTCCGGACGATTTCTGCGACATTTTCGCGGAAGTCGTCCGCTCTTTTTCCCGACGGCACGGCATTTCGTTATGGAATTTCAGATCGATCACTTCTCTCCGCATGCCGGGCACCCGACCTGCTATGTGATTCGAGAGTGACGACTCGTTCGTCGCAGCCCATGCCAAAACTTTTAATCAAACATCCAGAAAAGGGCGACCTGAGTTTTACACTCAGCGGCGGCCGCGTTTCCGTAGGACGACGGGCTGAGAACTCGATCCAAATCAACCATGGAACCGTCTCTGGTTCCCACGCCGAACTTGTCGCCGTGAACGGCCACTATGTCCTCCGGGATCTTGGTTCGACGAACCATTCCTTCCTCAATGGCGAGCGCGTCTCGGAGGATGTGGACTTGAAAGAAGCGTGCAAGATCACATTCGGCACCGTGGAGTGCGATTACATTCCCGACAACGCCAAGCCCGCAATGTCTGCCAGCGGTTCGGACCTCGACACGCTCCGCAAAAACGTCGGCATTCTCCGCTCGCAGAACGACGAACTCGTCGCCAAGCTCGCCGACCAAAAACAGCAAATCGAGATTCTTGGCTCGGCAAAACTTCTCATGCGTCCGAGCAATGGCGCAGATCCCGTGGCGCTCAAAGAAAAGCTCACAGTGATCACTATCGAGCGCGACGACCTCCGCCAGCAAAATGAGGCCCTCCGAAACGAGATCGCTATGCTGAGAACCCTCGCCCAGAACTTCTCCGACGGTCAGGCGACATCGGACAACTGGTTGAAAGAAACCGTACCAATCGTTCTCCCCAAAGCCGCCGGGAACGCGCCAGTCCCCACCGTGGTCAACGTTGGGCCGCAGGCCAACATCCTCAATTACTACGGCGAAATCGTGGCCAAAATGCGCCCGCTGGTGGCCAGCCTTCGCACCGAATCCGAGGCTCGCAATGAGATGCTTCTTCTCGCCAGACATCTCGTGGAAAAGTCCACCGCCCTCGGCAACCATCCGGTCGGACGCATGGCGAAAGCGCTCGAAGGAATATTCCGCGACATCGCGGAGAGCAATACAGAGGTCGAACAGAACGTCCTTCGCTCCATCACCCACGGCGTCGATACGCTGGCCAGGATCCTTGAACCCAAGAACCTCGCAAAATGCTCCGACCTTCCACAGCCGAGCGTGCTCCTGGTCGATGACGACGCTGATTTCCTCCCCGCGATGCTCGCCGCGCTGGAGTTTGCCAGAATGCCCGCTACGGGCTGTCCGGATGCGACCCAAGCGCTCACGCTTCTCGGCGAAAGCCGCTTTGACCTGATCGTCCTCGACTTGGGACTGCCTGACTTTGATGGCCTCGATCTCTGCGCCGCCGTTCGCAATCTTCCATTCCATTCCGATACCCCGATTCTGATTCTAACGGGAAGCGACAGCATCGAAAACCGCGCCCAGAGCTCGATTCGCGGCAGCAGTGATTTCCTCGCGAAACCGTGCAACCTCTTCGACCTAACCCTGCGCGCATACTCTTGGGTCTATAGTCACCAACTCGGGTTGCTTTAGACACCCGGCATCAGCGCCCAGCGCAGTGCCCTCGTGCACTGCACCCGGGCAACCCGGCGATTCCTCACGAGAGCCTTGTCCCTCCTGCCGCGATCTGTCACACCGTTTCAATGCGCGACGTATCAAGAATTAACGCGGCAATCCGGGATGTGCCGGATTTCCCAAAGCCCGGCATCGTTTTCAAAGACATCACCCCCGTACTCGGCGACGGTGCCCTGTTCCGGGAAGTGACCGACTTATTTGCCGAAACCCTGTCGGGAAAATCCGTGACGAAAATCGTCGGCATTGATGCGCGTGGCTTCATCTTCGCGAGCGCTGTCGCCTACAAGCTCGGCGTCGGCTTTGTGCCCGTGCGAAAAAAAGGCAAGCTCCCATGGACCACACATGCCGCGGATTACGAACTGGAATACGGAAATGCGATCGCCGAGATTCACATCGATGCAGTTGCTCCCGGCGAGAAGGTGGCGCTCATCGACGACGTCCTTGCCACCGGAGGCACGGCAGCCGCCGCCCTGAAACTCCTGCATTCATGCGGTGCAGAGGTGGTTTGCGCGCAATTCCTGATGGAGCTGGGATTTCTAAAAGGACGGACCCAGCTAGGCAGCACTCCGGTGGATTCGCTGTTGATTTTCTAGTTTTACTATAAAAACCATAATTTTGGCACAAAGCAGGCTTATCTTAAGCCTGCAATGTTACCACGGAAATATCAGTCCATTATATCCCGCTGCGGAACCGCTATCGGAAAAATTCCAGAGTTTCTCCAGCGGCTGTCGCCCGGAGTTTCGGCGACCACCGCACTTTCGGTACCGTTCCCCCCAAGCACCCTAATCACCGGATCCATACCAATGGAGTCGTTGATGACCAGCGTGCTCGCAGTCGTGGGTGTAGCCGCGGGCATCACGCTGGGCATTGTCTATCGCTGCATGAGCGAATCGCAGGAGGTTTTGCGCAAGGAAGTCGAAGCCGCAAAAGCCGAATTGCGCGCGGTCCTCACAATGACCGATGACGCAGTCCTGATTCTCGACGAGCACACGATCATCCGCGGGGCGAATCCCGCTGCCGAAGAACTTTTCGGCCTGGATGTGGAGGAACTTCTGAACAGCGAACTTCAAAACCTGGTGTCCTATCCGCTCAACCTCGTGGAACTGACCCGAAGCGGCCCCGCTTCGTTCAAGACCACAGCGTTGCAGCGCGGCGGCGATACCAAAGTGAACATCGTCCTCTCCGAAGTCCATCTCTCGAAAGGCAAAAGCTTCCTCGCCCTCATTCGGGACCAAAATGCGGAGGCAAACGAACCGCTTCCTCAATCAAATCACCCCGACCTCAGCGGCCCCGTAGGCAAGTTTTCACACGACTTAAATAATGCTCTCACTGGCATCATCGGGAACCTTTCCCTCATCATGATGACGTCCCAGCCCGACGCCGTCACGGGCGAGCGAATCACCGGTGCAAAGAGGAGCGCAATCCGCGCACAAGAGCTCAATCGGAAGCTCCTCGGCCTTGCAAAAGGCGAGGAAATCGAAGCCGAAGTCGATTCGGCGCACTCGAACCAATCCTCATCGCCGACGATCGTACCGCTCCCGTCTATGATGTCCAGCGCAGCGGTCCCTCAACACCATTCCGCGCCTGTGAGGTGCACGGAATCGGCCATCAAGGGCAGCCCGCGCGTCCTCGTGCTCGATGACGAGGAAACCATTTGCGAACTCATCTCCACCACCCTCAGCTCGCTGGGCTACAGCGTAACAGAGACCCACGACGCCGAACAGGCAATCCGGGCTTGCGAAGAGGCGGCCGCCGCCGGCAATCCGTTTGACCTCGTCATTTCGGACCTCAGCCTGCCGGGCGGATTGACCGGGCAGGAGGCCGTGAACCGAATGCGCGCAATCGACCCGAACCTCAAGGCCATCGTATCGAGTGGTTACGACTCAGACCCGGTGATGATCCGCTTCCGCGAGCACGGCTTCTGTGCGGCAATCTCGAAGCCTTACGACATCTCTAAACTCAGTCGCGTCGTCATCAGCGCGCTCGCTTCAGACGAAGAGCAACGGAAAACCGCGTAAAGCGGACTTCAACCGCCAAGACTCTCCGGCGGAGGCCGGGAGTCGAAGGCCGGGGTTATTGCGGCGACTGCTCATGGGCTGACGGTCGTCGTGTGGCTCCGCCTTCGACTCCCGGCCTTCGCCATCTCCGACAGGAATGAGTCCGCTATCCCGCCCTTCTCACACCAATTTCCAGCAGATTCAGGGAGGCCAGCAGATTGCTCTTTAAACCCATCTGCTGGCCTCCTTGAATCTGCTGGAATTCCTT
>JAYUSJ010000189.1:0-48692 GCA_043755735.1 Verrucomicrobiaceae bacterium
AAGTATTGCTACAGCGAGCAGGAGAAACAGGCCGCCGTCGCCGCGCTCGGCGCGAGCCACGAGATCACGCGCTTCAAAGGCCTCGGCGAAATCTCCGCCGGCGAATTCAAGGATTTCATCGGCGAAAACATCCGCCTCGACCCGATCAACCTGCACCACCTCTACAGCAGCGACGAACTGCTGTCGTTCTTCATGGGGAAAAACACGCAGGAGCGGCAGGAGTTCATCATCGGCAATCTCCGCGTGGAGAAGGATCTGATCGAGGCGTGAGCGCAGGAAAAGTTGCCACCGCTGGCGGTCGGTTCTTGAAAGAGAATGCGCGGCGTGGCAATCTCGCGGTATGAGCACGAAAGTTTTGGAACAAACCGTGAACGACCTGCAGCGACGCGTGACCGAACTCGAAGGCCGGATCAGCGGCAAGGCAGGCGACGGATGGCGCAGAATTGTTGGAGCTGCGGAGAACGACCAGCACTTTGCCGAGGCCATGGCGCTCGGCGCAAAGTGGAGGAAGGAAGCAAACAGGGAGAAGTGGTAACCCGGTGTTTGTCGTCCTCGACACGAATCATTTTGCGGAGCCCGTCCATCACACCGCGCTCGGCGGGCGGCTGAAGGCGCGATTCCGTGCACGAAAGGCCCAGGTGTTCACTGCCATCATTACGGCACAGGAAGTGACCGAGGGCTGGAGCGCCTTCATCCGCAAACAGAAGGCCGGCACTCCGAAGCAGATCCACGGTTACGCGCAATTCCAGCACAGCCTCGAATTGCTGATGGCTCTCACGGTCCTCCCCTTCGACGAGCAGGCGGCAGTTGTCTTTCGCGACCTGCGCAAAGCCCTCCTGCAAGCCGGAACCCAAGACCTCAAGATTGCATCCATCTGCCTCGCGCACGATGCGACGCTCCTCACGCGCAACGAGGTGGATTTCAAGAATATCCCGCGCCTCCGTGTGGAGAACTGGCTGGAGTGAACGGTGAAATAAACGGGGCCACGTTCTTCATGGGCAATCTCCGCGTGGAGAAAGACCTTGTGGAGGCAATAGCGTAGAGTGCTGCCGAGCTTCTTCAAGGGGTTAAAGAAGACAGCCTGATCAGGCAGGTCGCCACATCAACTTTCGCACAGCACCGCTCCATGCGTGTTGCTTGAGATGTGTCAGCGTAGTGAACTCGCCGCCCCGATCTGACAGTTGCGCCATCGTCCAACCAGTCGTGGTTTCAGCGTTCCGCAAAACGAAGGAGGTCGCGGGCGCGTCAATGATGTGAATATCACGGTGCCGGTAATAGCGCCGATCATGAATGTGCCCGTGAACATAGGCCTTCACCTGCGTCCGAGTTTCGAGAAGGTCCCAAAGGGGATTCGAATCCTCCAATCCACCGTCAAAATACTTCTCATCGCCAGCCAGTCGGGGATTGTGATGGGCAAAAATCAAGGCGGGTTTTTCGGGATGCCTGTCCAACATGCGACCCAGCCACGCAAGTTGCTCATTCCCGAGCAGTCCTTGCGCGACATTCGTTCCCTTGAGCGAATCGAGAAGGAAGAGATTTACCTTGGCGAGAGGAATCACGCTCAAATGCTTCGATACCACGGGCGGTTCCGCGGGCCTCTCCGCTTTAATTACTTTGTAGAAGACGTCGCGGTTGTCGTGGTTCCCTAAGGTGAGATGGACCGGAATATCCGCGTCACGCAGCGGCGCAATAAGTTTTGCGAAGTGCTCGTAGTCGCCTGCCTGGCCATCATTCAAGGCAAGATCGCCGTTGATGATTACGGCCGCCGGATGACGTTCTTGCCCCACCAGCCAGGCCACCGTTTCGCGCAAGTGCGTAGGAATCGGCGAGTCCGACGGATGGTTTTTGCCAATGTGTGTGTCGTTGAGAATGGCGATCCGGTCCGGATCGACTGAATGGGTCGCGGCAGCGCGAACCACGGAGCCGAAAACTCCGACCCCACCCAAGTGGGTCAGAAATGTGCGTCGAGATACGGATGAGAGGTGGACTGGCATGCGACACTAAGTGCTCGAATCGGCGACGCGTGCCTCGTCCGCCTCGCCGAACTCCACGGCAGACCTGGACGTGCGCCGTCGGCGGGCTTCCTCCGTCAACCGAGAGTCAAGCGTGTCGTGGACCTTCAACGAGATCGTTTTCATGGCCGGAATGTATTACGCGCACTGCATTGTGGCAATACGGGAGGCTGCAGCGAGCGATAGTCGAAATCTCCGCGTATTCGATGGGTGCGCATCCATTTCCCTCGACCACGACGGGATGGCTGTGGAAGAAGATTGGTCCACTTTATAAATGCCAAAACGTCCGAATAAGCCTACCGGCAAACCAACGAAGAAACCGATCGTCAGCGGTCAATCAGAGCTGCCCTTGGAGGTCGCGCCTGTGCCCGAGCCCGCCGAGCCGGAAGTGGACGCGCTGGAGCCGGGTGATGCGGTTGTGGCCGACACAGCCGTGGATACGAATGGCGAGGCTTCTGCGCCGGTCGAAATTGTGCCGGTGAAGCGCGAGAAGGTGCAGAACGAGCAGGCTCCGCTCGCGGTCGCGTATCGCAATTGGTTCCTCGACTACGCCAGCTACGTCATCCTCGACCGCGCAGTGCCGCACATCGATGATGGGCTGAAGCCGGTGCAGCGGCGCGTGCTGCATACGCTTTGGGACATGGACGACGGGCGCTTTCACAAGGTCGCGAATGTCGTCGGCGCGACGATGAAGCTGCATCCGCACGGCGATGCGTCCATCGGCGCGGCGCTTGTATCCATCGGGCAGCGCGGGTGGCTCATCGAAGGGCAGGGGAACTACGGCAACCTGCTCACAGGCGACGATGCGGCGGCGCCCCGTTACATCGAGGCGCGGCTCACGAACTTCGCGAAGGATGTTCTTTTCAACCCGAAGACGACGATCTGGCAACTCAGCTACGACGGTCGCAACAAGGAGCCCATCACGCTACCTGCGAAGTTCCCGATCGTTCTGCTCGAAGGCGCGGACGGTATCGCGGTCGGGCTCTCGACGAAGATTTTGCCGCACAATTTCAACGATCTCTGCCGCGCGGCGATCAATCATTTGCAGGGGAAAAACTTCCGCATTCTCCCGGACTTTGTCACCGGCGGAACTGCGGATTTTTCCGAATACAACGACGGCGAGCGCGGCGGGAAGGTGAAGGTCCGCGCGTCGATTGAGGTGCGGTCGAAGTATCTGCTCGCGGTGACTGAGTTGCCTTTTGGCGTCACGACGGTGTCGCTTATCGAGTCCGTGCTTGCGGCGAATGCGAAGGGAAAAATCAAAATCAAGCACGTGGACGACAACACGGCGGACAAGGTGGAGATTCTCATCCATCTGCCGCAGGGCGCGGAGCCGGAGAAAGTCATCCAGCAGCTCTACGTCTTCACGAGCTGTCAGGTGCAGCTCAATCCGGCCGCGTGCGTCATCGTTCGCAACCCCGAGACTGGCGACGACAAGCCGCATTTCCTCGGCGTGCGCGACATCCTCAAGACCAGCGCGGAGGCGACGAAAGAACTGCTGAAGCGCGAACTCGAAATCAAACTCGGCGAACTCGAACAGCAGTGGCACTGGGATTCGCTGGAGCGCATTTTCATCGAGGAGCGCATCTACCGGAACATCGAGAAATCGAAGACGTGGGAGAGCGTGCTCGCGGAAATCCGGACGGGGCTGAAGCCTTTTGTCAGCAAGCTTCGGCGCGAGGTCATCGATGAGGACATTGTGCGCCTCACGGAAATCCGCATCAAGCGCATCTCCGCCTACAATCGATTCCAGGCCGACGAGGCGATGAAGCGCATCGAGGAGGGCATGAAGGAAACGAAGGCGAACCTCGAGAACCTCACCGGCTACACCGTCGCGTGGTTCGAGATGCTCCAGCAGAAATACGGCAAGGGCATCAAGCGCCGCACGAGCTACGACGAGATCGCACAGATCGACGCATCTGCCGTCGTGTCCGCGAACCAGCGGCTCTACGTGAACCGCCACGACGGCTTTATCGGGCTGAACTGGCGGCAGCACGAATTCGTCACGGAATGCACGATCCTCGACAGCGTGCTCACGATCATGAAGGACGGCTCGCTGAAGGTCGCGAAAGTCGCCGACAAGATTTTCATGGGCCGCGAGATCATCCATGTCTCGATCTGGCCGAAGGACGGCGACGTGAATTTCTACACGATGGTCTATCTCGACGGAGAAACCGGGAAGGCCTTCGCGAAGAAATTCCAGATCGGCGGACTCTCCCGCGACAAGCTCTACCAACTCGCGAAGAGCGAGGAATCACGCATCATTTACCTACACGTGGCGGCAACGGAAAAGGAGATGCCCAAGACGCTTCACGTCTCGCTCGACGGACGCAGCGGTGCACGCGTGCGCGAGCTGGATTTCAATCTAGCGGCGGTGCCCGTGAGCGCCCGCACCGCGAAAGGCATCACCCTCACCAAATGGACGGTGAAGGACGTGAAGGCAAAGTTCGCCAAGTAGCCTATCCCAGCGCTGCGTCGATCATCTCGCGTCGCTGCGTCGGCTGCGTCCAGCGCCATTGGGCTTCCGCGTCGAGCGACGAAATCGGGTCGAAAAAGAGGAATTGTTTTCCTGGTTTCACGCTCGGTGCGGTGAAGACGCTGATGCCGGATTCACGGTCGTACACGTCCGGTGAATGCACGTCGCGTTTGCCGCCGCCACCGGGAGCATCGAGGACGAAAGCGGGTGTGTTGAAGCCTGCCGTCGAGCCGCGCACATGACGCTCGATGTTCTGTGCGACATGCAGCGGCGTGCGGAGATCTTCCACGCCGGGGACCATGTCGTGAACATAGACGTAGTAAGGATGGACGTTGACGTAGCTGAGCCGCCGGACGAGCAGCGTCATCGCCTCGGGCGAATCGTTCACTCCGCGCTGAAGCACGGTCTGACAGCGGACATGGATGCCGCGTTCCGTCATGCGTCCGAGCGCGTCCTCGGTGAAGCCGGTGATCTCGTTGGCGTGATTAAAGTGCGAATGCACCGCGACGTCTTTGCGCAGTTTGCGTCCGAGCTCCACGACCCGAGTGAGCGCGTCGAGCCACGCGTCGTCGGTGAGCATCTTTTGCGGTAGCACGCAGAGCCCTTTCGTCGCGTAGCGGATGCGCCGGATGTTCGGCATCTCCAGCAAGCGGCGTCCGATCGTCTCGATGTGGCCTGCGCTCAAATTGTAAGTGTCGCCGCCGGAAATCACGATGTCCTCGAGCTGCGGCTGGCTGGCGATGTACGCAAACGCTTCCTCCCATCGCGCCGCCGTAGCGGGCAGTTTCATTTTTTCGATGACGTCCGTGTCGTTGCCCACCGCGTAGCTGCGCGTGCAAAACCGGCAGTAAACAGGGCAGCTCGGCTGCGGTAAAAAGAGTGCCTTGTCGGCGTAGCGATGCGTGAGGCCGGGAACGGGCGAGTCTTCGCGTTCGTTCAGCGAATCGAAGCGCAGCATCGGATGATCGGGCTGTTGCTGTGAATTGAGGGGAAGAAACTGAGTGCGAATCGGGTCCGAAAGCGGCGCGGTCCAATCGACGAGTGCGAGTAGATACGGGGAAATGCGGAGGGCCATCGGCGCATGCGCGATGCCGGCTTCGAGGTCGGCGAAAAAGGATTCAGGAACGAGTGTTCCGAGTGTGGCGCGCAGTTGTGCGACGCTGGTGACGGTGTGGCGCTGCTGCCACTTATGGTCGCCGAACTCGGCGACGCCGGCCTGCGCGTAAGCCGGGATGATTCTCCAGAATTCATCGCGGCGAAGGTCCCGATGGGTGGAGAGGGGATGGGTTAAAGTGGTGTGTGAAGACGTGGAGGCTGAAGCGGGCGCGGAGCCTGCGGGAGGGTCAACGTGTTCGGGATCCTGGACTGGATTTGTGGTGTATGTGGGCATGGTTGGTTTTCGTGTGGAAAGGTAAACCGGCGTGAGGCTGCGGGCGGACTCGCCCAGAGCGCTGCATAGCTGCTAGTTCATCAAAGCGCGATTACCGCGCAAAAGTGGAAGCCGGATAGTGATCACAATCGGATAACTGGCCGCAATGTTCATACGCATCGACACGGAGTGCAAGCGGAAGTTTTTGCCTCGACAGACCGCGAACTCCGGCGAAGATTCGCCCAGCTTCAAAATGCAGCCGTAGCTCAACTGGATAGAGCGTTGGTCTCCGAAGCCGAAGGTTGTGGGTTCGACCCCCGCCGGCTGCACTCCTTGGAAATCTTTGAAATCCCCTATTTAAGCGCATCGCTCGGCACTGAGGCTCGGTTTCTGTCCAGCCGCGTAAACTCTCATTCCAACCCATTAATGCTTAAAAAAGCGGCACGGCGAACCGCGAAAACTCTTCATCGACCATGTCATCGAACGGAAAGTTGGGAGGACGCTTTCGATGAACGTGCTTGAACAATCAAAGGCGAAAATCGCCGAGAAGTTTGAAGAGCTTTTCCGGGAGCCGTAAGGCCGTTGCGATTCGCAAAACAGCATAGCGACAGCGCAAAGCACCACCCTTCCCTGAACCGACTCCCCAGGCTCGCGCCGAATGAGTGAAGCAGCATTCCTGCGCACCGCGAAGCCTCACCGGATTCCCATGAGGCTGAGCACGCGCAGCAAATCAACGGCGGGAGGAATGGAGCACGGAGCGTGACAGTGGATTGCTGGCACGTTGCGTGATTCGGCGGGCGGCGCGGAGCTTTGAAATGCGACGCGCTGCGTAGCTGAAACACAGCGAGTCGTTTGCGCTCATTCGATAGAGAATGTGCGAAATTCACAAAACAACGCGAACGTATCTTCGGTTCGCAATCGCCGCAGCCGACTCCCCCTTCGGCGACGGCGTGACGGTTGGTGGGGAAAGCAAAGTCTCCGGCGGCGAAAGGCTCCACGAACGTGGCGAAGGCAGCCGCAGTCTTTGCTTTTTGGCGGTCGGTGGGTATTTAGACAATCGCGCCTTGCGCTAGTTTCGGAACGGGCGCGGCTACGGTTTGGCTCGTGCGCATGGTGAGTGAAACCATTGCATTTTCCAAGGACTGCCATTCGTTCACGGCGTCGTGCTTTGGTTCCGGTGGTCTAAGGCGTTCGTGATTGCTATCCGCCATAGCCGAGCACTTCGACGACGATGATGCTCGGTGGTTCCTGCGCGACTTCCCTCTTCTTCTCTTCCTCGCGCTCTTTCTCCGGTGCAGCGGGTTGGGTGCCTTGGTTATCGTTACCGGGTGGCGGTGGCGGTGGTGCGGCGGGGATGCTCGGGGCTGCTGGCGCGGCTCCGCTTGGCGCGCCCGCGCTGGCACCGGAGACTTGGATGTTTTCAGCGTTGAGCACGACATCGGCGGCGACGTTCAGATTTCCGGCGCTTCGGATGCCGGCGTCGCCCGCGTCGATTGCGCCGTTTGGTGCGATGAGGTCCACGTCGCCCGGCGGGATTCCTTCGACCGTCGTGAGGACGCCGATACCGCCGCCAGTCGAGAGACCGGCGAGGTCGGTCTTGAGGTCGGCGCTTTGCGGGTCGATGAGCACGCGGGTCGGCGGTGCGCTGGCGACTGTTTTCGATGCGGTTCCGGCGGCGATGTCGCCATTGCTGGACCAGATGATTTCGTTTCCGCCGCGCAGCGTGAAGATACGCGATGTGCCGAGCGTGACGCTGCCATCGGCGAAGATATTTATGTTTCCGCCGCTTTCGGTGAGGATGCCTTGGTCGAGCGACTGACCGGCTCCGGCATCGAAGCCGACGATGATTTTTCCGCCCGGCGCGAAGATGCTCACGTCGCCGCCTTGTGCGGTCTTGATTTGCCGCGCGGTGAGCGAGATGTCGCCCTTCCATTTGGACGCTGGGAAGAGCGTCGCAATCGCGTCGAAGCCACCGTCGTAGTTGCCGAAGTTCGGGCTCGTTTCGTCGTTGCGGTCGCGGCCTGCGTTGCGGAGCGACTTGTAGAAAAGGTCGAGCGCGATGAGGTTGCGAAGTTCTCCCGAGAAACTGTCGATGTCCTCGCCGGTTCCGAGTCGCGCGGTGATGTCGTCGGCGTAGCGGGGATTCGTAAAGACGTCCTCCACGAATGCCTCAAAGTCGAGTTGGCTTGCCCCGAGTCCGGAGGATGAGCCGATGCCCGCGCCCACGACGAGATCCGCGCCGTCGAACGGCAGGAACGGATTGCGCG
This sequence comes from Verrucomicrobiaceae bacterium, assembly GCA_043755735.1. GTDB lineage: Bacteria > Verrucomicrobiota > Verrucomicrobiia > Chthoniobacterales > Chthoniobacteraceae > SXWH01. Next base: position 8,125 of record JAYUSJ010000189.1, read on the forward strand.
CATTTCCGATGCTCACGATTCCGAGTGCCGTGCCGTCGCCGGGAGCCTTACCAGTGCCGAGGTCGATGTTGCGGCCTGCGAGCACCTGGAGCGCGCCGGGGCCTGAAATCTGGATGTCTCCGGCAAGCGGAAGACTGTCCGAGTTCACGACGTTGCCCGGCGAATTTGCGAGGACGCGCGTTTGCGTGTTTGCGCTGTATGGATTGATGTCGCGCCCAGCGGCGACGATGCTCACACTCTCTTCGCTGGTGTTTTGGATATAGAGTGCAACATCGGCGATATCGCGCCCGGCGAAGACTTGCGCTGCTTTTGGCGAAAAGAGGGTGACGCCCTGAATGTCACCATCGCCAGCATAGATGCGGACCGACTCGCCATCTCCGCGATGGAGAATGCCCGCGGAGTGGAGCGCCTGCTTTGTTTGAAGTGAACTCCGGTTCGAGCCAGTCTCGGCGAAGAGTTCATCGACGGACTTCAGGATATCGGCACCGGTGACGCGGGCTTGTCCTTGGATATTACCGACGGTCGATTGATACGCCTTTGGTGCGGCGATGCTCGGGATGGATGCAGGATTTGCGTCGGAGAGATTGATACGCGTCGCGCCCCATGCCGCCGTCGAAATGGCAGTGTTTGTCGCGGTATCAAACACCGGTTTGAATCCCGTGAGATTGAGGCCATTCACGGAGCCGCTCGCCGCGAGTGTGAGGCTGCCTTTCGCCGAGGGCGAAAGTGTGAGATTGCCGACGATATTGATGTCTCCCGCAAAGGCCGTGGTATTGAGCGAGCCGGGCATGAGCGCGGCGACGCCGGTAAATGGCTCGATGCCGGTTTCGTTGAGCCGCAGCCATGGCTGGTAAAAAGACGCCGTTGAGGCGCCTTTGAGGAGCAGTTGATTTTTGAACCAAGTAGCAAGAAGCGACGCCGCAGAATCCACGGTCGAGTCGGTGGCGGCCAGTCGGAGCGTGATGTCGCCGCTCAGCGAAGTCGCGCTCACTCCGCTATCAGCACCATACGTGGAGAAATAGGTTTTGTACCAGTACGTGTTGTTAAATCCGCCCGGCAGCAGGAACGGATTGGCTGTCGGCCCGAGCAACAAATCGCCACGCGCGCTGACATCGAAGTATCCTTTGCCAACGAACAAGGTCGTCGGCAGCCATGTCTGCTCCGGCAAGAAAGTCGTCGGGGTTCTGAGAATTGTGAGCGACGGCGAGCGTGTCTCGTTTGTCTTGATGCTGCCGCCCGCCGAGAGCGTGCCGCGGCCGCGCTCGACGTAGTAAACACCACCATCGATATCATTTCCGGCACGCACTGTGACGTCGCCGCCGCCGAGTTCCACGAGGTTTGCAGCGTCTGGAGCGCCTTTTGCCATGCGGGCATTGGTCGGCGCGACGGCGTCCACGTTGGCGACGTTGCGACCTGCATCGAGCGTGACATTTCCGCCGCCGAGAGCGCCGACTCCCTGGAAGAAATTCGAGAAGTCCACCCACCACGAGGTCGTTGCGACATCGCCGAAACGCGCCGTGCCGAATTCTCCGGTTACGGGATCAATAAACCCGCGGCGGTAGAGCCAGTTTACGGGCATCTGCCGGGTCGAGTCTGCAATCAACGGGCCGGACCCGATTCGCGTATAGTGGGCGATGTCGCCACCAGCGCTGAGTTTTAGATTTCCGCCGCCGAGTGTGTATTGAGCGGCATAGCCGGGGCTCTGCTGAGTCGCGCCAAGCTCTCCGCTGCCCGCCGCATTGAGAACAGGAAGGTCGAAGGTTCCGCCCATCGTCGCGTCTGCGACCTGCGTGCCGGCCGTGAAAATCACGGCAAACTGATTCAGCAATTGAATATCGCGCGCTGCGTTGATGGTGATGTCGCCACTGCCAGTGCGAATCGCCTGGTAGCGATTTCCGATCGCGGTCGCAGTCGTAAGATTCGGGCCCGATGCGCCGAAGACTCCGTTCCCTCCATTTTTGCCAAGCAAGAGCGAGCCGGTTTCGGCAGTGACTGTCTCGAGGGGCCGTACGGACGAAACATCGGCGGACGAGAAGTCCGCGCCCGCTGTGATTCGGTAGCTCCACGACTGTGCGTTCACGGGTTGCGTGGAGCTTTGTTGGAGAAGCGCGGAGTTGAATGCAGCCGTTTGGAAGCCGTCCGAGATCGTGTTGAACAAGACGACGTTTCCAGCAGCACGAAGCGTGAGCACGCCGGGAGCGGCGTCTGTGCCGAAGCGGAAACTCGCGAGATTCCAGTCGCTCGTTGTCGCGGATGTCGCCGTTCCGAGGGTTACATTTCCGACGGAGTTAAACAGCTCCGCTCCCGCGCGAATGCTGAGAATCGGGTCGAGCGCGGTGTTTGTTCCGAGCACACGGGCGAGCATCGCATTGTAGCCGGCGGCGGCGGTGCCGTTCACGCCGATAAACGCATTTCCATTTGCGAGGACGTTGTTTTGAACGGTCGTGGAGATGTTGCCGCTCGCCCCTAAATCGAACGTCTTGTATCCCTCGACGATGATGACCGAGGCCCCTGCGACGGTGCCGCCGATCGTTGCGACGGCAAGGTCGTTGCTTGCGGCATTCTGCGGCGCGCGCAGATGCAGCGTGCCGGTAAAGTTTCCACTTGCGGCGCTTGTCGCGGTATTTGCTTCGACGCTGAGGTCAATCGTCGAGCCGGTTTGGATATCGACCACGCCGCCCGCAAGCCCGCGGGTTTCAAGCGAGATTTGGCCGCCCTTTCCGGCTGCATCAAAATCCTTTGCCGCAGCCGTGAGCCGCGAGCCGCCCGCCAGGACGACGCTGCCGCCCGCTGTGAGCGAAATGTTCCCGCCGCGCGCCCCGGATGCGTCGATGGTTCCGGTGACATTGATGCTGCCAGCGTCCGCCGTGAGGCCGAAGCTGCTCGCGCGGATGTTGCCGGAAAGAGTCACGTCGCCCGAGCGAATGCGGAACTTTTGCGAGCCGGTGAATCCGCCCTCCGAGAGCGTGGTCGCCAGAGCGTCGAAGCTCGCGAGGCCTGCTGTATCGAGCGAGAACGCGCCCGCTTTTCCGCCGCCGCCTGCGCGCCCGACGAACTGTCCAGCGCTGGAGAATGCACCCTTCGGCGCGCTGATGAGCAGACTGCCTGCGTCGCCGCCGCCGGATGGAGCGGAGACGCTGATGACGCTGTCTGCGCCGATGTTTACGTTGCCGTTGTCTGCGATGAAGCGCGCCGTCCCGCCGCTCGTGGAGCGGACGAGATCGTAGAACGTCTGCTCCGTGCCGTTGAGGCTCACTCGACCATTCAGGGACACATCGCCAGTGGTCGCGCGGACAGTGAGCAAGCCGCTCGGCAGGACGATGTCGCTCGCTGCCGTGACGCTGGTTCCTTCGAGGCTGAGGCTGGCACCGAGGCCGCCACGCAGTTTTGATGCGCCGACATTTTCCAGCACGAGTGCTCCTCCGGCTTTGATCGACTGCGTAGCGGAACGCGCTGCGGTGATCACCGGAGTGCGAATCGTGAGATCGCCTTGGGTGCTGATGCCGCCGGTGTTTGTGACGAGCACGCCGCCTGGCGCGTTGATGACGACGTCCGAGAATTGCTGAATTGCGACGTTGCCTTTTCCGATACTGAACGTCGCTGCGCGGAGTTCGAGCGTGCCGGACATTTCTCCCGGTGCCGGGGCAGTGGCGTTCGCGGAATTGTCGAGCGACAGAGAGCCTGCGGAGATGGTCGCGGTACCGCCCCCATTATTGAAACCGCGGATCGCGCCTGCGTGCAGTGCGAGCTTGCCGGCCACGTTGAAGTCTCCCGTGCCGTAAACGTCGAAAGTCGTGTAGCTGAGCAGCGAGACAGAGCCGGATTTCTCAAGACTCGCAAGCGCAGTGCCGCCGAGCACGAGGCCGGATGTGGGATTCAGTGTTCCGGGGTTGTCGAGTTGCAGACTGATCTGTCCGCTGTTGAGTGACACGGTCCCGGCGTTGATTCGGGCCTTTGGATCGAGCGATGTTCCAAAGGTCGAGTCGAGGGTCACATTTGCGCCGGAGATCGTCGCGCCCGCGCCGACCACCATGTTCGGAGTGGTCGATGTTCCGAGACCGGTGCGGGTGATTCGCGCATTCGGGTCACTGGTGACGCGGAGCAACGTGCCGTCGCCGCTGCCCGCAGTGCCTGCGGTGCCGAGAATGAGCCGGTCGGCGGCGCTGCGCATTGTCCCGCGCTGCTCGATCTGTGCGCCTTCTGCCAGCGTCAGCGCGCGATTCGCGACGAGGATAATCTCCGGCCCTCGGAGCGCGGTGCCCGCGTTGGCCACCGTGAGATTGTTTGTCTTCACAGTGATAGTTGTCGTGCCATCGCCATTCACTTTTCGAATGCCGCCGACGAGCATGCTCTCCGCTCCGAATGAACTGAGCTGGCCCGCATCGAGCGAGAGTTTGCCGGCTGCTTTTGGCGCGCCTGCTGCCGTGATGACGATGTCCACGGGGCTCGCGATATCCACGATTCCGCCGCGGCTGCGCTTTGGTGCACCAGCGGCGACACGGCCGCCGAGGTTCATCGAATTTACGGCCTGGAGCGTGAGCTGTCCTGCGTCGCTGGCGAGGCGCGGGATTGCCGCTTCAACCGAGGCTGCGCCGTTGAAAAGGAATTCGTTGCCGAGATAACCGGCGTATTCCGAGCGCGCAGAAATGGCATCCGGCGAGAGCACTTCAAACCACGAGTGCTGCGGCGCGAGTTCGCGCTGCGAGTTCAAGTCGTTGAAGCGATAGCCTGGCACCAAAGTGGAACCATCGGGCAGCGACAGCTTCCCAAACGGAGTGCCGCTTTTCAGCGTGACGAGGTGCGCGCCCGGCAACAACGCATAGCGAGCCGGGAGGAGCGTGTAGTTGCCTTCCGCAAGCGTGGATGTCGCTTCGAGATGGATGCAATCGCCGACACCGAGTGCGCTGTTCACGTAACCTGCCGTCGCCCCAAGCGCTTCGCTGACCGGCGCGTACGGGGCGAAATGCGAGGTGTAACCCGGGATGACAGCGAAGCTCGTCGTGGAGGCGAGCAAGTCGCGCGAGCCGCCGTTCCCAGCGACCCAACGGTATCCGAACAAATCGCCGCCGCCACGGATGTCGATGAGCGAGCCGGTCTGGCTGTTCACATTCACGCCGGAAATGTTGACGGTCTTTTGAATGACGCCGCCAGCCGTGATGTCCCGACCGGTCGGGTCGATCCACGTCACGCCGTTTACATTGATGCCGAACGGAATAATGAGCGGCGCACCTTCAATCGGACTGATTGCCGAAACCGACGTGATGCTTCCGGGCCGTAGCGTGATGTTCTTCGCCGTTGCGTAGGCTTCGCCCGTGACAGCGTTGACCGGTGCATCGCCGTCGCCGTTCCATCCGAGATTGATGCTACCAAGCGGGACGCGGAGCGCGCCGCCCTGGATGATGTTCGACGCGTAAATGTTCAGCGTGCCACCGGCAGAAAGCGGGATCTGGCGGTTTCCGCTCCCCTCGATGATGACGCTGCCGCTGATAGTTTCCTCGCCGACTTTGTAGTCTGCTGCTGCAATCGTAAACGTGCTCGCCGTCGGCGTGTAGATCTGGCCAGCCCGCATGTAGATGTCGCCAGCGACGTTGAGCGAGCCGTTGCCACGGATGTCGCCGTTATCTGCGATGAAGTTCGAGCGTCCGATATTGCGAAGTGCCAGATTACCGATGTCGATCAGACTTGCGATGACCGTGAGAGAGCCGCTGCCATTCGTCGGGCTGAGTTTAAATGGTTCTTTGTTGCCGTTCTCATATGACACGTTCACGCGACCTTCCGGCAACGGTGCTTTGAACGCCTGCCCAAGTGTCACGTAGGGCGCTTTGAGCGTGACGGCATCATTCGCGAAGATCACGCCGCTATCGGCGACGTTGAGCGTGCGGCGCGCCTCGATACTCACCGGGCCCGCAAACTCGACAGTCCCCATCAGCGTGAGAGCATCGAATCCTCCGCGCAAAAACGAGTTCGCCGCGAAGTGACCGAGACCGGGCGCATCGCTCACGGCCGTACCGATGACCGCACTTCCGCCGAGAGGCAGCGTCGGGCCTGATTGCGTGACTCTGAGCGTGACGTCGGTCGGGTTGCTGACTCGCCCCGCTTCGAGGAAGAGCGACGAAGATACGGTGAGCGAACCACCGAGCGCGCTAGGGCCTCCGGCGTTGCCGAGAAGCGTGGCATCGCTGAAAAGATGCTGCCCGCCGGTAAGCACGATTTCTCCGGCATCGCTGTCGATCTGAGTCGGCACAAGCGTGCGGGTAAAAAGCGGCGCATTGACTCCGCTGTTCACGGGAACGACGGATGAGTAAGTCGCATCGGGCCCTGCTTCGACAATGCCGGGAGCGAGGTCGAGAATCCCCGTCGCGCCGGAGACGTCGAGCACTGAGCCCGCTTCTGCAACGATGTTTCCAGCAACGGTGATTCGCCCGCCAGCAAGGACGCTCCCGGTGCGGAAGCCAAATGGGTTCGGCGTGTAAAGCACCGTTCCTTTTGTGGAAAGAAGCGCGTCCGGCCCAAGATGAACGCTGGTGAGACTGTTTGTGCTGTCGCCAAATGCGAGCCCGAGATTCACCGAGCCGGCGACGGAGATTGAGCCACCGGGAGCGACGAGCGCGCCGAGCATATCGACGGTCTCGCCCGCTACGGAGATGGAGCCACGCGGATCGGTTTCAATTCGCGCGCCTTTGCCAACGATGATGTCGCCGCGAGTGACGACGATGCCCGAATCGCGGATGCCTGGAGCGCGCAGCGAGATGCTCGCGGGGGTGCGGAGCGCCTGCGGCTGGATGATCGGAATCATCTCTGCGCCTTCGCGGGAAGGGCCGTATGGAACGGCAAGCAGACTCTTCACGATTGGCCGGATCTGCGTGCCTTCCGCGACAAGCACGCCAGGCACGAATTCGCCGCCCTTGAGCGGCTCCCCGAGACCGGTCAGCGAGAAGCTCTCAAAGCCGCCCTCGGAGAAAAACTCCGGCGCAAATTTCACCGTTGTCTCGGAGACCGGTTTGCCGCCGCCGATTTGAATCGAAGGTGCTTGAATCGTGAGCGACCCGCCGCGCGCTCCGGAGAATGCGCGCAGTTGTGCGCGGAGGTTCAGCACTGCGCCGGTCACGACGAATCTCTTGTCCGGCGGAATGACGTCGTCCGAAGGATCAGGGTCCGCGACTTTTTCGCTGATGACGTAGCCGTTGATAAACCTCGACTGTAGCGGGTCGTTGCCCCCGCGAATGGTGATGCTTCCGCCTGTGCCGTAGGTGCGCCGTCCGTTCCGGTCGAACACGACTCCGCCGGATGCGTCGATGACGCTGCCTTCGGAAAGATCCACGTTGAATCCCGCGATCAAAATCGAGCCGCCATCCGTCGCGAGGGCGCTGGTGAGCGGATCGCTGGCGAGCGGACGGTCGTCCACCACGAGGCCGGCGACATCGAGCCTCACGCCGCGCTCAAGCGAAAAGCGGCCGCGCGTTGCGTCGAAATCGCTGATGAGAAATGAGCGCCCGCCGTCTCGCAGAAGATGCTCGAAATACGGAGTAATCTTGAGTGCTGTGAAATTGAGCGACCCGCCTGGAGCGGTGATGTCGCCGCGAATATCGAAATCCGCCGCAGTGATCGTAAGAGAGCCGCGTGGCTGCAGCTTCAGCTTCACTTCCTCCGGCACTTCGATGCTGCCATCGCCGTTGTTGATGGTGACGTTTCCGAAGTTCGTGAAGAGGTCCGGCGACAGGACAACTTTTGCGAGTCGGGCAGCATCGAGCACTGCCGCATTTCCCGCCGCATCGACGTTGAAATCGCCCGCTTTCGGCAACAATTCCGTGCCAAACGTAATCGCGGGCGGCGTGGGCGAAAACGAACGGTAGTTGATGATGGTCGCGTCCGGTCTTTCGAAAGCCAGTGCGAGAGATCCGACCTTTGGCGCAAGTGCGGCCGTGCGCTGGCGGGGACCGGAGATGGTCTTCCCGACAAGCTCGCCATCGAGCACCATCGCGGGTGCGGTGATCCGCACTGTGCCCGCATTTTTGCCTTCGATGTAGCCTGGCTCGAAGTGCTCGCCGCTGAGTGCGAGCGGGTGTTTGAATGTCTCCTGCACTCCGTATTTCGTGTGGGAAAATGTGGACGTGCCATCGTAAAGGCTCGTGTGAACGCGGTCCGGAAAGGCGTTCGCGATATCCACGACCCGTCCGTCCGACATGATGCGGGTTGTCTTCACCGTGCCGCCTTCGAAGTTCACGTATCCGCCCGAAACATCGACCTTCGAGCCGGTCTGCATCACGACGGAATGGCCCGCGTTCATGGTCACAGTGCCGCCCGCTGTCGTGAGTTCGCCGACCGTTCGCTCGATGAGCCCGACATACCCCACGGCGTTGCCGAGCGGCGTGCCGACCCAATCGATCCCGTTGTACGACCCGCGCTGGCGGATATCGAGATTCAGCGTCGGGCCGCGCAGCGGGCCGCGGCGTTGCAGCGGCGAATCGGCCAGTTCTGCGCCGCGGAGTTCGAGCGAGAGGATGTTTTGCGAAATCGGAGCGACGACGTCTGCCGAGCCCGCGACGTTGATCATCGCGCCGGTATCGAGATAGATTTGACCGGTGCTGCTGAAGAATTGCCGCGACTCGCCAACCGTCAGCCACTGCCCCGCACCGAGAGTGACATCGGAGTTTGGCGCGAGCAGCGTCGAGTCTTTCCCCATGAGAATATTCCGGCCCTGAATCGAGACACGCGAGCGCAGCGCAAGCTCGAGCCCGATGACTTTCTTTTCGTTGAAAAGCTCCGGCAGGACTTGCTGGATGCTGTTGTCGCCGAGCGTGACAGTTCCAGTATTTGAGTGGGAAAAGTAGGCGTCGCCATTTGTCGGCGCGATGATCGTCGCGCCGAAGTTTGCAAGCAGGCTGATGCTTCCGTTCACCGACACCGATGTACTGCTATCGATGATTCCGAGCTGGTTCACGGTCTTTCCGGCGATTGTAGCGTTTCCGCGTGCGGCCTCGATGAGTCCCGAGTTCGTCGCCGTGCCCGCGGGGTTTTGCGCCGGGATAATTGCGGGATCGCCTTCCTTCGCAGGTTTCGGAACATTCGTAGCGCCGATCCAAACGTCCAGACCACGCAGACGGGCATCGCTGCTCGGATGGGCGGTGATTCCGACTTGCAGCCCGGCGGCAAGAACCGTCTGGCCATCCGGCGTGGAAATCGTGCCCTCGTTTTTTACATTTGGCCCCACGAGCATCACGCGTCCGCCGACATTCGAGCTGCTCGGCGCGGAAATCTGCGCGCCTTTTTGAACGACGACGTCGCCGTATTTTCCGCCGGGTGCGAGCGATGCGACCGGCGTGTGCGCGGAGCTAACTTTGCCCGCGGATTGCGGAAGTGCCGAGAAGAGGAATTGCGAATCCGGATTGCTGAGCAGACCGCGCGAAATAAGCCCTTCGTTGATCGGCAGGGACGACGCGACGAGGGCGTGCAAATTGATCTGCGAGGAGCCGCCGAACATAATGCCGTTCGGATTGATCACGTAAACCTGCCCCGGCGCTTCGATCTTTCCGAGAATCTGCGAAGGCGCGCCGCTCGGGTCGGCGACTTTGTTGAAAGCGATCCACTGCGTCTTGTCCGCGCCGCCCCGGTCCTGATTGAACTTCAGAGTTGTCTTCTTCCCGACGTTGAACGTCTCCCAATTGAGCACGGCCTGCGGCTTTGTCTGGAAGACTGTGACGTTGATCCTGCCGTCTTTGGTGGACTGAGCGGGCAGCGCCGCGCCACGCCAGAGCGCCGGGTCTTCACCGGCCTTCGGGGCGCCGAGCTTTTTCGGCACGCCAGCCGCCACTTGCAACCCGCCGCGCGTCAAACCATCCGGGACATTTGGAAGCAACGGGCCGAGTTTATTCGGTCCCTTCACCGCGATGGCACGCGCCGCGTCCTGCATCGCACGCACCGAAGCAATCGCCTGCGTCGTACGCGCAAGCGCATCCTTTGCATTGATACGCGCCGCCTCCGCCGCCGCATTTACCGGCCCCGCCGTGCCTTTTCCGCCATCTGCCCGCCCGCCCATCGGAGCACCGCCGCGCAGGATGTCGCCAGCATCCGCGCCCGAGACGCCGAGCAACACTAGAGCCGCTGCGAGAGCGATGCGTGAATTGGTCGCGCTTCGCGCGAGTTCCGGCGAGTCGCCGGAAACGACAAATACAGGCGAGTCCCCTGCGCTACTGCGCGGCAAATCCGCGTTCACCACGATGAGCGAAGTGATACGCCCGCCCGGAGCCCAAATCGGCTGTGTGGATGCGGGTTGGCTTGAGAAATAGAACCGAGGCTGAGTGCGCGACATGAGTGGTAAAAAGAGACCCGCATAGACTCGCCGCTCCGCCCCGATAGTCACGTTACGCTTCTGCGCTGGATGTTACAGTTTGCGGACAGGCCACGGGTAAACCGGGCTCGCACAATCCAAAAAGAAGCCGGCATCGCTTCGCAGCGATGCCGGTTTTGGGTTTCGGGTGTTGGCGTGTTTTCGGGTTCCTGTCTCGACCTTGGGAAGATGTGTGTTTGGTGAAAGGGGCGTCCGCCGGGATTGGACCAGCGGACGCCTTTTTCCTTCCTAACCAAGAGTGGTTACGGCATCGCGATTTGCAGCAAGTGTTGCGCGCCAGTGGCATCGACTGCACGGACGATCACGCTTCCGGTGGGATCGAAACTCCGCGTCTGCGCTGGGCTGCCTCCGACATTTGCCAGCACAACGAAGTTCCGAATCGTGCTCGTGCCAATGACGTCGCTTTCCTGCAACAGCAGGCGCAGCGAGCCAAAGCTATCCGTGGCCCACAGTCCGATGTCGTTTGCCGTGGTGATTCCGCCAGGACCGGGCGAGACCGCTCCCGTCTTGCTATGCATCGCGGCTACGAACATCGGGCGTCCGCTCGATGGCATCGCCAGCGATGTGAACGTCTTCCATTGTGCGCCGAGCGGAGCTTCCGGTGGTTGTGCGCCTTCGCGGGCGACGAGGCTGATGCCGTTTGTCGGGTCGGACTTCCAGATGCCGTCGTTATTGTTCCCGCTCACTCCAGCGGTTGAGGCGAGCGTTCCGAGGAACGCGATGCTGCGATCTTCCGCGCTCACTGGGTCGCGCAATGTTGCGAACACTCCACCGCTCACGCCTCCCGCGACGCCGCCTTTCTTCACGATTGGCGCTGCGATGTAAGTGCTGTCGTCTTCCGCGAAGATTGCCACGTTGTTCGAGTTTGTGGCCGTGCCGGTGAGCGGCTGGACCGTGCCGAGGAACGCCATCGCCGCAGCTCCAGCGTTTTGTGTCGGCTGGCCAAAGCTCGACCAGAGCGCGCCTGCGCCGTAGCCGGGTGCGCTGCTATTTGCGACGCGGGTGAATGTTCCTGTTCCGTTTTGGGCGATGGACCCGATAGCGACACGAGCATCTGCGAGGACGACGCGAACAACGATGCGATCAACGGTTCCGTCCGACTCGACTCCGCGGCCTTGCCCCGGCGAACCGGTGTTGGCCACGAGTGCCGAGATGGCCTTCACCGTTGAGCCGAGCAGTCCATCGCCTTTACGAATTGCCAGCGTCATCGTGGAAGTCCCACGGTCGAAGACCCACAAGCCCGTGTCCGTTGGCAAAGTCACACCGCCCGGGCCAGGTGCGCCGATGAGACCCGGAGTCGTCTTTGAGAGCATCGCAGTAAACGCGAGCGCATTTTGACCAAGTGCGACCGATGAGAACGTGGACCATTTTGGCAATGGATCGACTCCCGATGGCACGGATGCAGCCGCTGCCGCGCCTGTCGCTACGTCGCCTTTACGGGCAACCAAGCTCGCAGGCAACGTTCCAGCTCCGTCCGGGTCGAGCATGATTCCAGCGTTGTTGGCGAGAGTTACGCCACCGGAGATTCCGCCTGCATTCGTCAGCGAGACAATCCAAGCCACCGAGCCATCCGGCCCGAGAAGCGGCTCGCGCATTGCGCTGATTACTGCATTTGCGCCACCCGCGACGACATCGCCTTTTTTCGCGATGAGCGTGCCGTTGACGAAAATGCCGGTGCCCTGTTGAGCTGGCTTTGGCGAAGCACCCGTGATTGCCGGTGCCTTCCACGAGCCGAGGAATGCTACATCCCCCGCATCATTGACTGAAGGAACACCGAACGAATTCCACACTGCTCCAGCCTGAATGCGCGCATCCGTGCCTGCGTTTGGAACCGCGCCGCCTTTGCTCGCGATTGCTGTCGTGGTTGGGTCCATTTGGACGACCGCGACGCTGAACGAGGTGTTGGCGCTGTTGCCTGCTGCATCCGATGCCGTGATGGTAACGTTGACGGTTCCTGGTGCCGGGATAGTGCCTGCGGCTGGAGCCTGCACTACGCTCGTGACGCCGACTGCATCGCCCGTGATGGCTTGTGCCGTGTAGTCCGGCAACGCTGCGCCAAAGGCGATGCTCAGCGGGCTGAATGTGCCGCCGATGCTTGGTGCCGTGGTGTCTTGCACGGTGACGGTGAATGAACCGGTGCTCGTGTTGCCTGCGTTGTCAGTCGCGCTGGCGTTCACCGTGGTGACGCCGAGAGGGAAGACGCTGCCGCTTGCTGGCGTGACGCTCGATGTCGCTACGCCGCTCGCTGCGTCTGCTGCTGTCGCCACGTAGGTGACGGTTGCGCCTGCTGCGCTCGTGGCTTCTGCCACGATGTTTGCGGGCAGTGTGAGCACTGGACCGGCTGGGTCGTTGATTTCGAAGACGGTGAGCGTGTTCGAGACTTCGCTCGCGGTGATGAGCAGCGGTTTGCCGTTCGGGCTGTCGGCTGCGGAGACTACGATGAGGCCTTCGGGATTGAGGTCGCCGGTGCGCTTGAACGCTGTCGTGTAGGTCGGTGCGAGCGGGTTCGTGATGTCGAACATCATGACCATGTGCGCGCGTTCGAGACCGATGAATGCGTAGGTCTGCGAGCCGATGGTCGCGATGGTGACGCCCTCGGGTTCGGAGCCTTTGTTGTCGCTGCGACCATCGTCGAAGTTCGAGAAGTGCTGGGACATCACGATGAGGTCAATCATGTCGCCGCTGTCCAAGACCCGGTTGCCCGCTGCATCGAGGATGGAGAATGAACGTCCGCCGTAAGCGAGGATTTCATCCACGTCGCCGTCGTTGTCGATATCACCGCGGAGGCCGGGCGAATTGGAAACGGTGAGGCGTCCGAGCGATGCCGCGTTTTTCAGCGCGGCGGCATTCGGGAACACGGTTGGGTCGAGCACGTATGTCGCTGCTCCGACGGTGGTGGATTCATCGGGGTTCACGAAGTCATTGCGGTCGTCGCCTTCGTTTGCGGTGACGTAGTAGGTCTGTCCGGCAACCGAGTAAGATGCAATGGCATCGGGCATGTAGAGACCGAAGACCGGATTGCCGACCGCTGGGTTAATGAGCGCAACTGCGCCCGGGCCGTCGCGGTCGCTGAAGTCAACACGCAGCGGTGAGAAGTCCTTTTTGCCAAGCGGCTTGATGGACGTGAAGATCGCGGTGGCGATATCGAGAATCGCAACGGCGTTTGCTTCTTGGAGCGTGACCATTGCGGTGAGGCCGTCTGGCGCAACCGCGATGTATTCCGGTTCGAAGTCGCGTGATGGAATCGCGTCGATGGTGCCGTTGTTAAAGATGCGCACTCCCGCTGCGCGCAGCGCTGCGACTTGTGTGTCGTAGGCGGTGAAGTCTGCGGTCATGACGACCGGCGTGGTGAATCCGCCGGAGACATCGATGATGCTCACAGTTCCGAGCGTGGTGTCGGCTGCGACATCGGCATTGCCGAGCAGTCCGCCGTCGAGTTCCGCTTCATTCGCGACGAGCACTCTTGTTCCGTCCGGTGTGAAGGTGAGGTTGTCAGGATTTGCGCCGACCTGTGTGGAGCCGAGCAATGTTCCGTCTGCTGCATTCAGGAAGATGACGTAGCCGAAGTCTGTTTTCGGGTTCATCAAAATCGCCGCTGCCAGCACGCTTGGATTCGCGCCAGCGCCTTTACGGACGGTGACGGAAGTCACATCGTTGCTCGTGAGACCGGGCACGCCGAGTGTCGCCGGAGTGATGGTCGTGATGAGCGTCGGGGCCGTAGGGTTCGTGAGGTCCACAACTTGGATGCCGACGTTCGAAGAAGCAAACGCGCGCTTGGAGAGCGGGTCAAACGCGGGAATCTCTGCGCCAGACAATGCGATGCTTCCTTTCACCGTGGAAGTGAACGTGTCGCTCGGCGGATTGACGACCGGGATGGTGTCGTCGTTCGTGATGGTGCCCGATGCGCTCGCAGTCGCGATGGTCGTCGTGCCGGTGACATTCACCAGGCCGGACAGCGTGACGGTGACGGATTCGTTGCTCTCAACAACCGTGTCGCCGATGACCGTGATGGCGATTTGTTTCGTCGCGTCGCTCACTGCAAATGTCAGCGTTCCCGCCGCGAGTGTGAAGTCAGTGCCCGCTGTGGCGGTGCCGCCTGTGACTGCGTAATCCACGGTGAATTCGGTGGTCGGGTCGGTCCGCGAGACGTTGAGGTTCAGCGTCTTTGTGCCGCTGTTTCCTTCCGTCGTCGAAGCCGCTGCGATGGAGACGCCGGGGTTCACCGTGATGGTGAATGAGCCCGTCGTCGTGTTGCCTGCGGCATCCGATGCGGTGGCGTTCACCGTGGTGACGCCAATCGGGAAGATGCTGCCGCTCACCGGCGTGAAGCTCGATGTCGTCGCACCCCCAGCGCTCGCTGTGTAGGTGACGATTGCACCAGCCACGCTCGTAGCACCGCGTGTGATATTTGCAGGCAATGTGAGCGTCGGTGCCGTGCGGTCCACTGTCACTGCGCTCGCGTTTGTCGTCGCGGTGACGGCTGCGAGGGCGTTGCCGAAGAGGTCGCTCGCAGCAATCGAGAATGTCGCAAGACCTTCCGGTGTCGTCGGACCGACCACTACGGTCGCCGTCCAATCATTGCCAACGCTCGTCGCTACAACTGTCTCGCCGAGCAGCGTGAGAGTCGGGATGACTGGCTCGCTCGCTGTGAATGTCAGTGTCACCGTGTCTCCTGCTTTCGCAAAGAGCGGGTTCGCATTCGTCGAGGTGAGCGCGACTGGCGTGAGCAATGGCGTCGTCTTATCGACAATCACGCTGCTGGCATCCGTCGCCGCCGTTGCTGGCACCGCTGCATTTCCAGCAAGGTCGCTCGCGTTGATGCTGAACGTTGCAGCGCCTTCCGGCGTGCCAGCGCCGACGACCACGGTCGCGGTCCAGTCATTACCGCTGACGTTTGTCGCGGTGACGGAATCTCCAAACAGCGTGACGGTCGGCGTCGCGATTGGCTCGTTCGCGCTGAACGAGAGCGTCACGGCGTCGCCCATTTTTGCACGGGCTGGGTTGACATTGTTGCTCGCAATCGTGACTGGCGAGATGACTGGCACGGTGTTGTCGTTGATTTCAAAAACGCTGAGCGTGTTCGAGGCTTCGCTCGCCGTGATGAGTAGCGGTTTTCCGTTCGGGCTGTCGGCGGCTTGCACGACTACCAGACCTTCGGGGTTGAGGTCGCCGGTGCGCTTGAACGCTGTGGTGTAGGTCGGTGCGAGTGGGTTTGTTACATCGAACATCATGACCATGTGCGAGCGCTCAAGGCCGATGAATGCGTAGGTCCGTGCGCCGAGTGTTGCGATGGTCACGCCTTCAGGCTCGGAGCCTTTGTTGTCGCTGCGACCGTCGTCGAAGTTCGAGAAGTGCTGCGATGTCGCGATGAGGTCAATCATGTCGCCGCTGTCGTAGATGCGCACGCCCGCCGAGTTGTAGATGGAGAACGAACGTCCGCCGTAGGACAGGATTTCATCCACGTCGCCGTCGCCGTCGGTATCACCGCGCAGGCCGAGCGAATTGGAAACCGTGAGGCGTCCGAGCGATGCTGCATTTTTCAGCGCGGCTGCATTTGGAAATACAGTTGGGTCAAGCACGTAGGTCGCTGCGCCGACAGTCGTGGATTCATCGGGCTCCACGAAGTCATTGCGGTCATCGCCTTCATTCGCGGAGATGTAATAGGTCTGTCCGCCGACCGAGTAGGATGCAATGGCGTCGGGCATGTAGAGGCCGAAGACTGGATTGCCGACGGTCGGATTAATCAACTGCGCAGCGCCTGGGCCGTCGCGGTCACTGAAGTCCACGCGCAGCGGCGAGTAGTCTTTTTTGCCAAGCGGAACGATGGACGTGAATGTCGCCGTAGCGATGTCGAGCACGCCGAGCGCGTTCGCTTCTTGCAGCGTGACCATTGCGGTCGTTCCGTCTGGCGAAACTGCGATGTATTCGGGCTCGAAGTCGCGGGACGGGATAGCGTCTGTGCCGCCTGCGTTTTTGAAAATACGCACGCCAGCCGCACGGAGCGCGGCAACTTGCGAGTCGTAGGCGGTGAAGTCCGCAGTAGCGACGGGCAGCGTGGTAAATCCGCCGGAGACATCAATGATGCTCACGGTTCCGAGCGTTGCGTCGGCTGCGACATCCGCGCTGCCGGGCAATGCACCGCCGTCGAGTTCCGCTTCGTTTGCGACGAGCACTTTCGTCCCGTCTGGCGTGAAGCTGAGGTTGTCAGGATTTGCGCCGACGACTGTGGAGCCGAGCAATGTGCCGTCCGCTGCGTTGAGGAAGATGACGTAGCCGGGTGCTGTTTTCGGCGACGAGAGAATCGCCGCTGCGAGCACGCTTGGATTTGCGCCAGCGCCTTTGCGCACGGTGACGGAAGTCACGTCGTTGCTCGTCAAGCCGCTCACACCCAGCGTCGCCGGAGTGATGGTCGTGATGAGCGTTGGCACCGCCGGGTCCGTGAGGTCCACGACTTGGATGCCGACGTTCGACGAAGCAAACGCACGCTTGGAGAGCGGGTCGAAGGCGGGGATTTCAGCGCCAGCGAGCGGGATGCTTCCTTTTACAGTCGAGGTGTAATCGTTGGTCGCAGGATAGACGACCGGGATGGTGTCGTCGTTCGTGATGGTCGCAACGCCGCCCGTGCCGGTGATCGTCGTCGTGCCGACCGTGTTCACAACATTCGAGAGCGTGACGATAATTGTCTCGCTGCTCTCAAGAACGGTGTCGCCGAGGATGGTGAGCGTGATGTTTTGCACGCTGCCGCCTGCTGGGAATGTCAGCGTTCCAGCCGCGAGCGTATCGAAGTCCGTGACCACAGTCGCGGTGCCGCCGGTGACTGCGTAGTCCACGCTGAATTCGGCGGTGTTTCCGTTTGGATTCACCGTGTGCGTGATTGGCAAAGTGATCGTCGCTGTTCCGCTGTTTCCTTCAACGACGGACGCCGAACCGATGGTCACGTTCGAGGTGTAAAGAGCGCCGGTGTTCACGGTGTCAAGGTTGCCGTTTTGCGCGAGCTGCTGAATGCGGATGTCCTGCGCAACCGCTGTGTCAGCGATGTTGTAGGCAGTCGCTGGCGTGGAGTGGCGCGAAGCGAGGTAGTCCTGGAAAGCGAGTTGCTCGCCGAGGATATCCGCAGCCGTGAGGCCGAGGCTCGTGAAGGTCGTGGCTGCTGTGAAATCCAAGTTGCGAGCGACTGGCGCGGAGAGCGTTCCGTTGGTGAGGATGTAGCGGAAGTTCGAACAGCCATTGTTCACCGTCGTGTTGGTCGGCGGGTTGAGATATTTAATCGGGTAGTTGTCGCCGCCGTTCATCGTGAAGTTGAGCACGACTGCTTGAATGACCGCCGGAGCAGTCGGGAGCACCACGCCGTTTTGCACGACCAGCGAGACGATTTGGTTGTCGTCGTTGACGAGTGCCACCGTGCGAACTCTTTGGGTCGCAGGCCGTGCGAAGTCATACGAGTAACGAATGTTGCAGACTTGCGCGTAGCCGCCGCTTTGCGCGGTTGGACCACTGCTGAGGCCCGCTGCGAAGTTGAGCACGCCGAGCAGACCAGCCGGAGTCATGTCGCAGACCATCAGCTTGTTGTCGAATCGCAGAGCGTTCTCCACGTCGAGTTGCGAGATGCCGCCAGCGGGTTTGCCCGTGATAGTGTTTGCGAGCGGTGCGACTTTCGTTCCGTCTGGAAGCACGGAGCCGAGCGAGGCGCGGAGACCGCCGCCGTTTTTCAACGAGAAGACCGCCGACGTGCTTCCGAGGCCGAGTGCGGCTTTCGCCTTCATCGCGTTCGCGTCGGCGGTGATGTCGCCGAGGTTTACTTCCTGCGTGCGGCCAAAGACGCGGTCGCCTTCGAGATACACGTTCGAGTAGCCGAACACGTTGCTGTCTTTCGCGATGATGATGTTGTTCAGCGCGTCCGTAATCGCTTTCACCGAAGTGCCGATGGCACTCGATGCGATGATTTGCGCCGCAGTGTCCGTCGTCCCGTAAACCGCTTGCAGCTTAGCTTCCGTGGCCACGTATGCGCCGTTTGTCGCGGTGTTGAGGCTCGAAAGGATGAGTTCGCCGTTTGCGTCGAAGTCAGCGACCAAGCGCCCGAGGTAAGTGTATTCCGTATCCGTCGTGACGATGAGCACGGGCTTCGTGTCGAGTCCCGCAGTCACGATTGGATAAGCATCCGAGATGAAGTCCGCATCGTGGCCGTTAAAGCCCGTCGCTGTGTCCGTCGCGTCGCCCATGCGCTCGTGTCCGCCGCCAGCGACCATGATGTCGATGCCGGATACCAATCCCGCGAGGTCCTTGTTGCGCTGCAATGTATCGAGCTGATCAATGAGGATGATTTTGTTTACGGCGAGTGTTTGGAGTGAGTTCACCGCGCCTTGGAGATATGCGGCGACTTCCTGCAAGTCGCTCGTGCCAGCGTTCGCATCGTCCTTCGGAACCGTGCCGTTTGGCGAAGACTTGGAGAGCAACTCCCAAGTCGTCGCGCCGACGAACCCAATCTTTTCACCGTTCAATGTCTTGATGGCGTAAGGCGCAATCTTCGCCTTAATCGCCGTCACTTCAGAACCTGCGACGCCGATGCTTCCAGCACCGGTTCCGCCGATGCTCGCGTCAGCACGAGCCCGGAGCGAGGTGTCGTTTGCGAAGTCGAGGTTCGCCGTGATGAGCGGGAACTGAGCACCGACCCAAGGAGCAGCCGGGAAAAGCGCACCCGCGAGAACCGGCGAGCCGAGGTCGAACTCGTGATTTCCCAGCGCCGAAGCCGTCGTGCCAAACGCGTTCATGATCGCGATGTCTGGCCGACCGAGCGCTGTCGAACCGATGCTCGGAACCGCGTTAAGCGTAGGGTCCGCACCGCCAATCAACCAAGGGCCGGGGATGAAGCTGTCGCCTTCGCCGAGCACCACCGTGTTCGCGTAATCGTTGTCCAAGCGGTCAATCATCGCGCCCATGATTGGCGCAGTCTGGATGCCGAGCAGCCCGCTCTCACCATAGTAATGGAGAACTTGCAGCGTGTAGATGAAGGGCGTCACCGTGACATTGAAAGAACCCGTCGCCGAATTCCCCGCCATGTCCGTCGCGCTCGCGTTCACCGGCGTTGTGCCGATGGCGAAAGTGCTCCCGCTCGCTGGCAGAAAGCTCGAAGTCGCAACACCGCTACCCGCGTCCATCGCGCTTGCGGTGTAAGTCACCACTGCTCCAGCGGCGCTCGTGGCGGGAGTCGTGATATTCGCTGGAAGCGTGAATACCGGAACCGTCTTATCCACGGTCACGGCGCTCGCATTGGTCGTCGCCGTGGCTGAACCAATTCCGCCGCCGACCAGAGCGGTCGCTGTAATCGAGAAGATCGAAAGACCCTCCGGCGTTGCCGCGCCCACAGTAACAGCAACGGACCAATTGTTTCCGCTCGGGTTCGTGATTGTGCCGGATTCGCCGAGGAGCGTGACAACCGGTATTTGAATCGGCTCGCTCGCCGTGAATGTCAGCATCACGACATCGCCCGATTTTGCAAAGGCCGGGTTCGTGTTGCTGCTGGTGATGGCGACCGGTGAAAGCGTGACCGTCGCCGGGACGCCGGCACACAAGTTCGCGCTGATGAATATGAGCAGGCAAGCCAGCATTCGCATCCAGCGAAGCAAGGCAGAGCCAGCGTTTGTGAGCGACGACGCGCTCGTATGTGTGGTTATTGTATGTTGGTTCATGGACGTGCTTTTCAGCACACCCTTGTTACCGCCCGCCGCCGCAGCGAAGGAACGTTGAGATTGCAATAGTCACGCTGCAACCATGTGAGAGCCGTGTTCCGACAAGGTGAGCAACCTGCGGCAATAGCGACCATCGCAAGACATCGGTGCGTTTCGTGCGTCATCCGCGATCATTTCACTGCAAAGATGGGCAGCAGTGTCACGACCGAATGTCCGGCTTGCGCAGCGTGATGAATACCCAGCCAGCGGAAGACCCCTCTTGCGAAAGTAGTCAGCAGAAGACCGGGGCGGAAGGAGCAGGGAATAACACGAAGGAAGTATCGCAATCTTTTTGAGCCCTTTTTTGCCAAACATTTTTCTGCTAAAATGAGCGACTCCATTTTGGCAGAAAAATGTTTGGCAGAAAAAGCTGCGAAACCCCGGAAAAGTGTGGAGTCGTAAAACGCTCTACGTCTCAACTTTGCAATGTGTTACTCAGGAGCGGCTTCAGCCAAATCGCTGCAACGGCGCTGGCTTGGGGGCTGAAAGTGGTCACCCGCAATAGCGCCGACTTCCCGTTTATGGACGTCGTGAATCCATTTCGGTCATAATCACGGTTTCGTAGCGGCCTTTTTCTCGGCGGTCTTTTCTGTCGCAGGCGTTGTGCCGTCTAGCCGGATGCGGTGTTTCGAGAGCTCGCTGCTGTAGTCTTCGAAGTAGCTTTCGAGCCGCGCTCGTGTGATGCCGATCACTTGCTCGCGCGAGGTGAGCGCGGTGCCGAAGCCGAACTTTGTGAACTTATCGAGAATCTCTTTCGCGGTCGCATACATTTGCGAGTTCTTCAGCCTTTGGCCGCTTACGATGCGCTTTAAAACCAAACCTTCATTTTCGAGCCTCACGCGCTCGGCTTCGGCTTTTTGGTGCTGCTCGGATGCCTTTTTTCCGAAGTCGTTTGCCTTCCCGAGTTCGACTTTCACTTCCGCGGTCTGTTTCTCGCGGTCCGCGATGTCGAGCTGCAGCTTATCGGCTTCGGCGGTCATCTTGTCCTTTTCGTCGTTGGTGGTTTTTACGAACGCTTCGTAGCTGGCTTTCTGTTTTTTGAGTTCTTCTTCCAGCGCCGCTTTTTCGGTTTGAAGCGTGACGGTCTGTGCCTCTGCGGCGGTTGCCCGCTGGGTAAGGGTTTTCACCTGGTCGCGGAGGCGCAGTTCGGTGGGCGAAGGGCCTGCGACTTGTGCGCAGAGACTGCCGGTAAAGAACAGGGCGAGCGCAAATTTGAGGATTGTTTTCATGCTTTAAAATTTTCCGGTAAAGTCCACGAAGAGGGTATCGTTTTTGAGCGGTGGTCCGGTGATTTCGGAGACGCTCACCCAGCGAACTCCGAATGTGGCTTTTGGCGTGGCGGCCCAAGTGCCCCACAGCGAGTAGCCTTTCATATTTGTTCCGCCGCCGCCGAAGTCGGAGTCGGTAAACCCGTCGATGACTGCGTCGGACTCGATGTGCTTGTAGTTCATGCCTACCTGCCAGTCGCCGCGTTTTTCAAATGCTGCGGTTCCAGCGCGAACACCCATCATCCACGCGACGTTGCCGCCGCTGTATGCGCCGGGAGTTCCTGCAGTGCTCACGCCAGCGCGGTTGTTCACACCGAGGAGGTTCAGTCGGTCGCGGGCAAATCCCGTATTGCGGATGTATTCGCCCATGATGCTGACTTGGAAAGGCTCGAAGCCGTTGTAGTCGAGCTTACCGGAAATCACGACCGGGCGGAAATCGGTGGCTAGGCCGAAGTATTGAAACTGATTCGACGTGCCGAAGTTGTTGTTCGCGTTTGGGATGATCTGACGCAGCGGGATGTAGGTGTTTCCTTTCTGCGCGAACGATGGCCGCGTTCCGTCGGTATCGCCCGCATCGCTCGCGGTCAGCGGGGTGAATGGCGTGGATTGCTCGCCTCGCGCGCCATCGAAGTCGTAGTACGCGATGCCGAGCTTGAGGCTGAGTTTGTCGGTGACCTTTACGTCGGTGCCGATTTGTCCGCCGTAAAGATACTTGTCCGTACTGTCGAATTTTGCGGGCTGGTTCGAAGAGAAGTTGAGGTCGGTATTGAAAATCGGAAACGCACCCGCCGTTACGAACGGGGTGAATTTCCCCATTTTGTATTTTGCGCTGAACGCGAGACCGTCGAAGCCGAGGTCTTCGTCGAAAATGATGTCAGACGACATGAACGGATTGTCCACGCGACCACCGCTGATGGTGACGTGACCGTTCTCCCCGGCTGCTTCGTATTTGATAAAAGCGCGATCCAGCCAGATCGAGTACTTGCTGAACTGCCCGCCGAGCGTCTGGTTCGTCGTGACCGGCGAAGAATCACTGCCTGTGGCGATCCGCATTCCGGCGATGAGTCCATCGCCCATATCGACCTCCGCACCGATGCGAGCGCGCAGGCGGAAGCGGCTGCGGTCTTGATCCACGTTGAGCTGCGGGGAAAACACGGTGCCGCTGACATCGAACGGAGCGCCGCTGTTGATGGAGTTGAAATTTGGAAACGAACCGGTGTTGTCGTTGCCGCTCGGGTAGTAGATTCCCTCGCCGCGGAGGCGGATGTCGCCTTTCACGCGGAACTTCGTGACCCAGTCGGGAATCTTCGTCGCGCTGGCCCATTTCTCGTCCTTGGCCTGCTGCTTGATATCGGCACGTAATTCGTCGCGGATTTGCTTCTTTACGATTTCCGGGATGTAGGTGACCCGGACATCGTCCGCAGTCGGCGGCGGCGGCGGCGCGATCTCGCCGCTCTTTCGCAGGGCATCAAAAACAATGGCGCCGGAGGTCTGCGCGACGCTCATCGTGGCGGCGCTGTCGGCCTCGGCTTGCGCGGCGAGTTCCTTGGCTTCTTCTTCCGAGAGGAGCTTTTTCTTCACCATGAGCTTCAGGAGACTCATGGCAAAAGCGGTCGAGGGCGCGCCCTCATTTCCCATGAGTTCGCGCGTTCCGCTTTCCTTTTGCGGTTCCGCTGGTGGCGGTGCGGACTGATCAGGCGTCTCGTCGCTTTTCACTGCCGGTTCGGCGGGTTTTTCCGGCGCTGCGGTCGGCTGGGTTCCGCGGAAAGCAGGTGCCTCCGCTGGCGCGGCGGCTACATCTTTCGGAGGCTCGGTCGGAGCTTCCTTTGCGGGCTCTTTTGCCGGTTCTTTTGGAGGCTCCTGCGCGATGCTGGTCGCGCAGAGCGTTCCTACGATCATTACCGCGCCTGCGAGAATTCGGGTGCAGAGTACGGTGGGGGGCTTGGATTCAATTGTTTGCGTCATTGAGGTTTAAAAATTCTTTAGTTCGGCCGCTTGAGCGTGATGCGCAACCGGATGGGCTGCGGCATGTCGGCTGGCGTGACTCCGGGGCATTGCAGGCCGACGAGCCCTTGATTGATCACGTTATCAACTGCGGTGTTTCCGGTGCTCGACTCCACGCTCACACGGGTGATGCGCCCGTTTGCATCAGTCCACACGCGAACAACCGGAGCACTGCCTGCGGCGGTCTTCGTTGCGGGGTTCCGGCGAAGCGCATCCTCGATCGTCTTTGCTACCTGGCTCGAGAATCCCTTCCACTTTGTTTGACCGTCGGTGCTCACGGGTTTGCGAAAGAATCCAGCGCCATTGCCTTTCGCGATTTGGATGCCGCCCGCGCCTTTTCCGGCAGCGGCGGATGTGACAGCAGGCTCGGGCTCCGGCGCTTGGTCTTCCTTCTCATCGACTTGCTTGTCCTCCCGCACTTCTTCCTTCGGCGGTGGCGGTGGCGGAGTCGCGACTGGCGGAGGCGGCGGTAGAGAGATCGGAATGAGCTGCTCCTGATTATCTTTCTTAACGGCGTTGCCGTCCGCATTGATCAGCCGCTTGCCAACCGTGTAAAGTGCGACGACCGAAAAGACCGTCACCATCGTCGGCACCAACCATTTGCGAATACCGGTTTTCTCGGGTTCCTCGCCCCATCCGTCATCTTCCACTGCGACGTCTTTTTTGTTTTTGGGAGGCTCAATCACTGCGGTGGGATTTTCGTCTTCAGTTTTCATTTTGGCTCCTTCTGCTTTTGTGCGTTCGGCTTTGGTGTTTCCTGTTTTTTGTGATCGGTGAGTTCCACCCAGTTGATGACCCAGTCGGACTTCTTCTCGACCTCCGGGCTGGGTCGCAGCTTTTTCACCAACAGGACAGCGAGAGCTGCGCAGATTGCTCCCGCTACGAGCACGGGCCCGGCAAGCGCGCGGAAGCTCCCGCGTCGTTCACTCCCCTTCTCAAAGCTGTAAGGTCCGGGCTTCATCGCGAAATCGTGGCGATACCGACCTTCTTCAGCCCCACCTTCACGGTGAGCGCGAGGACGTTGGTGATGGATTCGTATTGCGCGTTGCTGCTGCCTTTCACGATCACCGGCGCATCGGGCGTGGAAGTCTTGATTTGCTCAAACTGACTTTCGAGCGCACCGAGTGTCGTAGGCGTGCCGTCGATGAAGATGCCGCCGGAATCGTCGATGGCGATGACGCGTGGCTTGTTCTTGTCGTCCTGTTTCTTCTTTTGCGGCGTGTTGCTTCCGCTCGGGAGCTGTGCCTTGAAGCCCTGCACAGTCGATGTCGTCATGAGGATGAAGATGACGAGCAGCACGTAGGCTAGATCAAGCATCGGCGTGATGTTGATGTCATCGTAAGGTTTATCGTCCTGGACTTGCATGGCGTCGTGCTATTTGGCGGCTTTCGTTGCGATTCCGACAGTCGTGATGCCGAGGCGACCGCACACGTTCATCACATCCATGACGGCTTGATATTGCGTCACGCGGTCTCCTCGAATCACGATCGGCAGATTTGGAATGTCCGCCATGAGTTGACCGAGCCGGGCTTCGAGCTCGGGGATGGTAACGGGCGTCGCCTCAATAAAGATGGAGCCGGTCGGACTCACGGTGATGGCTTTCATCTTCTTCTCGGCGAGGCTCTTTGTGGCCTCGCTTCCGACCGGGGAATCCACCTTCACGCCCTGCACCGATGCTGTACACATGAGGATGAAAATTACGAGCAGCACGTAGGCAAGATCCAGCATCGGTGTGATGTTGATGTCGTCGTAAGGTTTGTCGTCCTGGATTTGCATGGCTTAGTGGCCTCCTCCTGCGTTTTCGTCGCCGCCGCTGTTCTTCTCCTTATAAAATTCGGCCATTTTCGTGACGAATTCATCGATGAAGATGTGCATGTCGTCTTTCGCATCCTTCACGCGGGAGAGGATGTAGTTGTAGCCGAAGAGCGCGGGAATCGCGACCGCAAGACCCGCGACGGTGGCGAGCAGCGCCGCCGCGATACCGGGCGCGATGGCGTTCACGTTGACTTCGCCCGCCTGCGCCACGCCGGCAAATGTGACCATGACGCCGACGACGGTCCCCAGCAGTCCGAGGAACGGACCGCCCGAGATGCAGATGGTAAGAAGCACGATGAGGCTGTTGATTTTCTGTGTCTCGCGCACGAGTGCGCCGTCGAGCGCGGCGCGAATGGCCAGGATGCTGCGGCCTGCGAGACCGCGCCTCACGCCCTGCTCGCGGTCCTGCTTCATGCGATGGCGGATTTCCTCCACTCCGACATGGTAGATGCGATATACTGAGGACTTACGCAGGCGCTTGATCAGCGCGGGTGTGACACGTCCACCGAGGCTCCTAGGCTTCTCGACATCATCGTCGTCGAGCACCGTCAGGTCAGCCGCAACGTGGCGCCATTCCCGCATGAAGATTGCGTTGCCTTTCGCGATGGCGTTCAAATAGCGCGTCTTAGCGACCATCACGTACCAGCTAAGAATCGCCATGAAGAACAGAATGGCGATGACGACCCAGTCAAATACGTGCGTGAGACTTTTGATGATCGTGCCGAACGTTCCTGTCGTCAGCCAACTCAGCCAGTCCGTCGGCTTTTCTTCGGCACCGAGCGACACGGTTTTCGAACCACGCTCCTGCCCTTGTCCGATCGCGGCGAGTTGCACCCAGCCTTGCGGACGAGCGACTTTGTGAATCTGGAGTTCGTCGAGCTCGCCGGTGAAGCCGTTCGCGCCGCCTTTCTCCCCACCGAGGTAAATCTCCGAATTCAGCGCAGGCACCGCGAGCGGGAGGGCCGCAGATGCTTCGCCGTTTACGTAGAGTGTCGTCTTCGACGCCTCCCCGACAATCGCGAAATGCACCCACGCACCGGGCTGCAACGATGCGCTGGCTTTGCCTTTCTGCCCATTGATGTCAATGTAAGCACCCGCTGCATCCACGCCGAGCGTGAGCGATTTTTCGCCTTCGCGGCGGCTGAGCAAAACGCCCGGTTGTGTGACTTTTGCCCACATCGAAATAGTCACGGGTGTCCCGGTCCACAGCAACGAAGGCGTTTTGTTGATTCCGATGGCCGACTTGCCGTTGAAGCCCGCGCCGCTGCCGATTTGCGAGGCATCCGCCTTTCCGCCGCCGCTGTCAGCGCTATTGGCATTCTTTGTAGAATCGATTGGCGCCTGACCGCTTTCCGTGAAGTGAAAAACGAGCACAGTGTCAGCGTCGTAAGTGCCCTTTGCATCTTCGACTTTACCTGCCTTCGCGTCGTTCGAGCCGTAGTAGAGCCAGATGCTGTTTTTCGCGTTTGGCTTTACGTCAGGGACGTTCACCCACACGAACGAATCCCCCATGTCCACGTCGATCTTTTCGACATGGTAAGTGAGCTGCGTCTTGCCGTCCGGCATAACAAACCGGAGGTCGCTCAGGTCCGGCTTCGCGCTCGCTGGATAGTTGCCAGAGTGGAGCCGGACGAGCACCGCCGCGCCACCGATGTTTTCCGTAATACCGCTGCCGGCAGGCGTCGTGTCGATGGTGAGCGGCTTGCGCAGCGGCCAGGCGGCGTCCCACCACGGGTCGTCTGCGCGGACGTTTGTCGATGCGAGGAGAAGAAGCGCGAACAGTGCGCCAAGTGACTTCCAGAGGTTTGTGGGTTTGATATCCATGTCGTTCGAAAAAATTAAAAGTCCGCCCACACACGAAAGCTCACCCGCGGCTCGTGCGCCTTTGTTGTGCTCTGCGAAGTGAGCGGCAGCGCGAGCTCGAGAATCCCGTGGTAGTGCTCGCGATATTGCAGCTCCGTGCCGAAGCCAACACTCGCCAGTCGGAAGCTCGAGTTTTGCTCGGGCGGCGTATCGTGAAGCGTGAGAGACCCGCCGTCCGCGAAGCCGTAGAAGCGCCACTCGTTGCCGGTGGATTCATCGATTTCCTGCTCCACTCCTTCGTCGTTCTTCTTTTTCACCGTCCGCTTCATTTTCAAAAGCGATGGCGTACGAAGTTCGATTGTTCCCAGAATTGCATTATCGCCAAGCGCCTCTGCTTCGAGATACCCGCGCACCGTTCCCATACCACCACCGCCAAATTGCTCGCTATTCACGAGTGGCTGGTCGGCAGCCTGTCCCTGCACTTTTACGAAGAGTTCCCAATCGCGGCGGAGCTTGCGCAAATGCGAAATGTCGCCGCGCAAATAGATGTAATTGCTGTCCGCGCCGAACCGGTTCTTGTCGAGGCCGGTCGCGTTGCTGCCGGAGCCGCGCAACCCGAACGTCAGCCCTGCTGTGACTGTTGTCTCGCCAACGTCTTCTTTTTTCTTTGCATCCGGGTCCCTCTCCGTTGGCGCGGCGACTTCGCGGGAGTGCAGCCAGGTGCCGTCCCACGTCGCGCTGAGCGGGTAGTAATAAGTCGGCGTGAGGTCGGTCGTGAGGCCCACTCGCACGGCTTGATCAAAGGCTTTGTAGTCGAGCCCGACGCTGAGCGACTGGAAAAATCCTTCCTGAGTCGGAAGCGTGAAAATGCCCTTGATGCCGAAAAGATTGCCCTTTCCGGCGACGGCGACGCCGCCAAGGGTAGAGACGTTGCTGTCCTGCTTGGTCGCAGTGAGCATGAGGCTGAAATCGTCCATGCCCACGAACCTCGCAATGTAGTAGCCGGAGAGCACTTTTACCTCAGCGGTGTCCTGAGGCGAAGTCTGGTAGCTGAGCCCGAGGCTATGGCCTTTCTGCCACAGATTCGAGTAACTCAGCGAAGTATTCAGCCGCAGGTCGGTCGTGTTTGCGCTGTTTCGATTGTTCAGTTCGATGCTTCCATGAAGCGGGGATTTATCCTCCACGATGAGGTCCACATTCCAAAGGCCGGGTTCGTAACCGGCCTCGATCTTCGGCTGCACGCGGCGCTCCGAGAGCTTGTTCAGCCCGATGATATCGCGCGTCACATCGTTGAAATTGATCACCTTCCCCTCAGCCAACGACTGCGCCTGCTTGCGCACATTGCTCGGTAAAAAGTATTTCGCGCCTTTGACTGCGAGTTCGCCGACTTTACCCGGCAGCACTTGCAGGCTGATGATGCCCCTCGCGCCTGACTGCTCTGGAATAATCACTTGCGCGACGCTGAATCCCGCAGCGCGATATGCCTTTTCCAGCGCCTCACGAGCGCCTTCCACATCATCAAAAGTGCGCCCCGGGCCCAGGAACGGATAAACCGCGCTCTCGACGTCAATCTTCGGCATGTCTTTCGCACCGAGCACGCGGAACTCGCGAATAAACATACGCTGCTCGCCACCCTGTTGCGCCTGAGCAGGTGCGAGCATTCCCAAGCATCCGAACATCGGAGCGAGCATGCATATTATGTAGGTGCGAAAAACCATCGTGTGTGACAAGGAAACGCTAGAAGTGTGACATCCAGAGGACTTGAGGGTGACGATTCGGGGGACGTGACGTGGCGTTTGAGCGCCGAATATGTGACAGAACGAAGAAACCGCCGCGCTGTGTCATCCACAGTGCGGCGGCTTTTTTGTTATCCTCGTTATTTCGAGACTACCGCGATTCCGTCGTGTGAGCTTTCAGCTTTGCGAAATAACACGCTGAATCGTCCAAGTCGATTCGGTGTGCTTGCGATTTTTCGTAGCGGGTCTATCATACCGACATGGGCAACGCGCTTCTCAAAGACGAATCTATCTCACCCTCTGAATACCTCGCTGGCGAGGAACTGAGCGATGAAAAGCACGAGTATCTCAACGGCGTGGTGTACATGATGGCCGGCGGTAGCGCTGGGCATGATCGTATCGCTACAAATGTTGTGCGGATTCTTGGGAATCAATTGAGCGGCAAGCCGTGCGAAGCGTTCAGTGCAGATACGCGAGTCCGCGTGCGGTCCGAGGTTGGTGAGTTTTACTACTACCCTGATGTGACGGTTGATTGCTCTGGTAGGGCAAATGATTCGAAGTATTCGGAAAAGCCCGTCGTCGTTTTCGAAGTGCTCTCACCGAGCACCGAGCGCGTGGACCGCGTGGAAAAGCTGCAAAATTATCAACGCATCCCATCGCTGGAGGCGTATGTGATCATCGACCAACACCGAATCGCTGTGACCGTCTATCGTCGGGAGGGCGCGACTTGGGTGACGGAGTTCTTCGCGGAAAAAGAAGCGTCACTCGCGCTGGCGTGCATCGAGTGTGAACTGCCACTTGCAGCGATTTACGAACGGACAGGGTTGTGAAAAACCATCGACTCCACTGGCGCAATGCCGGTGGTTGCGCGTCGTTTGTATCCCGCAAAAACAAAGCCGCCGCACCACGATGATCGCAGTGCGGCGGCTGTTGAGTGTTTTACCTTTTACTTAGCGAGCAGCGTGATGCCGCCACCTTCTCCAGCAGGGCCAGCCTTCGGCTTCGTGCTAAGGAAGAATCCGTAGCCACCTTTGGTCGGGCCTTTTTGGAAGACGATTCCTGCGAACTTCGGCTTCGTTCCATCTGTGTGTGTGAAGCTTCCACCCAGCTTGCCCTTCGGAGCTGCAAACGTCAGTTTGAAGTCCTTGTCGGTTGCCGGAGCGTTCGTGACTTTGTTTTTCGCGCTGATGTTCACGTTGTTCACGACTGCGGACGTGAGCTTTCCATCCGCAGCAGTGAGCGTCGCGTTTCCGGCGGCGAGGTTGTCCGCGCCAAGGCCGGGAAACGCGCTCGTCGTGTCACCTTTTTGCGGTGCACGGTAGCGAGCAGCGAGCATGTCGAGCGTGATGCCGGCAGGCCATCCCTCGGGATACTGTTTTGCAAGTGCGTCGGCCGGGCGAATCCACAGCAGGTCTGCTCCAAGCGCGTCGCTGTCCGCACGCGTCGAGTCAAACTTCAGCGACACCGAGATAAGGCCCGCTTTCTTTTTGTAGAGCTGCGCAAAAAGCGGTGCGCTGTTCAACTTGTTAAGCGCACTAGCGGCCGAGAATTTCGTGCCGTCTGCGAGTGTGCCGGCAGCTTTGAATGCGCCTTTTTTGCTGACGGTGAAACTCACGACGCCGTCGCCCTGCGGGAGCCTGTTGTTTGCCAGCGAGGTCTGCGTTTCAGACGGAAG
This sequence comes from Verrucomicrobiaceae bacterium, assembly GCA_043755735.1. Lineage (GTDB taxonomy): Bacteria > Verrucomicrobiota > Verrucomicrobiia > Chthoniobacterales > Chthoniobacteraceae > SXWH01. The sequence continues at coordinate 38,499 of JAYUSJ010000189.1, forward strand.
CACGCCCGTGTGGTAGCCTTTAGAGACGGCGTCGAGGATCGTCGCTGGCACCGTAGTCGCAGGAGTCTTGCCATCGTAAGGAACGAGGCGCTCGGCGGCGAGGTTGGAGACATCCGCGCCGTTTGTGAGAGTGCCGACGATGCTGTCACCAAAAACCGTCAGCGCGAAAATGCCGAGAGCAGTTGGCGTTGGTTTGGTTTTCAGCGCCAGCGCGAGTGTCGCGCCTCCTCCTTTGAAAGTTGCCACTCCGCTCGTCGCATCGAATGTCCCGGAAATCGGGAGCGATGTGCCACCGATGAACACTTTTCCTGTAAATGCTCTGGTCGGCGTGATTTTAAGTGTCACTGCACCCGTGTTGTTGAGGGTCGCCGCAGGGACTGATTTCACCAGCCCGCTGTAGCTCCCGGCCACCGGGCTGCCTGGTTGCTGGTCATTTTCGGTGATTGTCACGACTGCCGTCGTTGGGGCGATGATTGCTGCATTCACTGCGTTGCTGATTGTCGCATCGAACGTGCGACTGCCTTGGAAGCCCGCTGCATCGAGAATGGTCACGTCCACTGTTTTCGTTGTCTCACCAGCGGCGAAATTGACCGTCGTACTGAGCGCCGTGTAGTCGCGGGCCACGACCGCTGTGCCGCCCGAAGTAGCGAAGCTGACGCTGAAAGCCGTATCGGCGTCGCCAGTGCGCACGAGGCCGATTGCAACTGTTCCTGCCGCTTCGCTAACGCTGAACGTAGCCGAAGAGAGCGCGACGCTTGGTTGCGTTTCATTGTCGGTAATCGTCACAGTCGCACTAGTTGTCGTTCCGAGGACAGCTCCTCCCGCGGGATTGCTGATCGTCGCCGTGAACGAACGGTCGCCTTGGAAACCAACGCGATCCGTCACCGGGATATTTACTGCCTTGCTCGTCTCGCCATCGGCGAAGTTCACGGGAGTGGCCGGGGCCGTATAGTCCGTGCCGCTGAGTGCGGTGCCATTTGTAGCAGCGATCTCCACGGTCACTGCGCCAGCCGTGCTGCCTGTGCGATTTACGGTCACGACCGCGTTCACGGCATTCTCAACCACGCTGTAAGTCGCCGCGCTCAGCGAGAGCGTCGCTGGCTCCGGGTCCGTCTCTGCCACGGTGACCGTGGCGCTTGTCGGATTCACGAGCGTCGCCGTGCCCAAGGCGAGCGCCATCGTCACGGAAAAGGTCCGGTTCCCTTGAAACAACGCGCGGTCGATGATTGGGATATTCAGCGTCTTCGAGACATCGCTCGCCGCGAAAGCCACGGCAACGCTCGACTGCGCAGTGTAATCGGTGCCCGCGAGTGCGGTGCCGTCGGTTGTCGATACATTTACGGTGAATGCGGTCGCTGTGTTGACTGTGCGGACGAGTTCAACCGTCACCATTCCAGCATCTTCGTTCACGCTGTAACCTGCGGAAGAAAACGCCACCTGCGCTGGGGCTGGGCCGCTGCCGAAGTCCGATGGATTCGGGCTGTAGGTAAGCACGCCGCTGTCGTTCAGCCGGAATGCGCCGAGGAATGTCGCCGCAGTGCCGACGCTGGCTCCGGTGGCAGTCGTGAGTTGATACAAATCGATGACCGAGCCGAGCGTGCCGGCCTCGAATGAGTTCTCGATCCCAAACGCTCCGTTTACGAAAAACTGGTATGCCGCGCCTGCCGAAGAATTCGAGCCGCCGGGCATGTGGGATGAGTAACTGTTCGGTGCGCCGTTGTCCTGAATGAGCCCTTTGGTGCTGTTTGTGGATTCTGTCTGCCCTGGCGCCGTGCCGGTCGTTCCCGCGCTATATCCGGGATTTCCTAGCACCTGTACCCGCAACGCGACAGGTTGCTGGGTGCTCGGCGTCACTCTCGTCCACGGTGCGGACTGGGTGCCGGGTGTGCTCTCGGCTTTCGATGCGAAAACCGTTCGGTTTCCGAATCCGTTTCCCGCGACGAATTGAGTGCCGGAGATGCTCCAGAGCACGTCTGCGCGGGTCTTCCAGTCTGCGCCGAAGATGGTCTCGAGATCGGTGGTGATGTTTCCGCCGAGGTCCACGCTGAAAGTCGAAGCAGCGACGAACTGCGTCGCAGAGCCGATGTTCACTTCGTAAGACGAAGTCCCGCCCTGCCCGCCGGTTGCGCGGAAGCCTAGGATGAGGTCGCCATCCGCGTATGGTAGCGCGGCATGGACAGCCGGGGTCGCCAGCAGCATCGCAGCGGCGGCAAATTGTCTAAATTTATTCGTAATGCTCATAGAGATGTCTTGGGTATGTCGTTGTTTTGCGCCATTGTTTTCGGCGCGCCTCCTTGTCCGCCAGACCTGATGATTTCACAAGTTACACACTGTGACTTATGTGTGGCGATTTAGAGACATCGCATCCATGCAGCCACGCAACCGTCACGTAACTGTAACACCACGCCGCTGCCCGCCTGACATATACTCCCGCCGATGATCCACCGCACACTACGAATCCTATTCCTGCTTGCAGCCACGACACTTTTTGCCGACGAAACGTTCCGGCTCGGCAATTCTCTCTCACTCGCGGAAAAGGGCGACCTCTCCGCACAATACGCCGTTGCCCGCGCTTACTACAAAGGCGAAGGCGCGACGAAAGATTTACCACGCGCCGCAGAGTGGTTTCGCAAAGCTGCCGAGCAAGGCGACGCAAAGGCACAGAGGCTCATCGCGACGATGCTCGCGCAGGGCGAAGGCGTGGCGAAGGATGAAAAGGAAGCGTTTGCGTGGTTTCAAAAAGCCGCTGCGCAGGGCGACATCCTCGCGAGCACGAATCTCGGTTGGTTTTACTCCCAAGGCATCGCCACGCCGAAGAACATGGACGAAGCGCTCCGACATTATCGCATCGCCGCAAAAGCCGGCCAGCTCGATGCGCAAGTGCGCCTCGGGCAGATTCTCACGAAGGGATACGAAGGCGTGCCCGTGAACTATGAAGAAGCCGCGCAATACTTCATCCCGGCAGCAAAAGCCGGGCACGCAGGCGCGCAAAACACTCTCGGCGTGATGCTGGAGGAAGGGCTTGGAATTCCCAAGAACATCCACGAAGCCATGAAAATGTTTCGTGCCGCCGCCGAGCAAGGCGAACCGCGAGCGATGCTAAACATGGGCCGCACGTGCGACTCCGGCCCATCCCCCGACCCCGCGCAAGCCTGCATGTGGCTGCTGCTCAGCGCGCAGAAGCAAGAAGACGGTGCAGAAAAATATCTACGCAATCTATTGGAAACCGGACGCGTATCGCTGCAACACGTCGAGGAAGGGCGGAAGCGGGCGGCGGCGTTTCGGGTGAAGAAGCCGTAGTGCGCCGGCAATCGTCCGTGGGAAAAAGAAATCAGTAATCAGCAAAGAACAGCAGTGGCGGATTGGAAGAGGGAGCAACACGACAGCCAGTTGGGATGCTTAAGTTTATTGGCAGAAGAATGGAACGGAAATCATTCTTCTGCATTCATTACTGATTGCTGATTGCTGATTGGCGGCCCTGCCCGGTGGCGAGTTCATGCTGGAAGTTGATGAATGCTTGTACGCCGATTTGCTGGCGGTAGCGTTCTTCTTCCGGCGTGAAGGGCTTGGGCCACTCGCGCTTTTTCCTTGGGGGCGGAGGGTTAATGGTTGAAAAATTGTCGCTGCTTGGCGGGCGGGCTGCGACCTCGCTTTCGGTGCTTTTACTGCTGCTTGCCTCGCCGTCTTTCTGCGGTTTGGCAGGGGCGTCCTGGGAGTTTTCCGGTGTGCCGTTGTTTGGCGTTTTTCGGGTGTCCGCGATAGACTCCGGTGCCTGCTGCGTGGCAGTTTTTTCCAAATATTTTTTACCCGCAGATTTCGCAGATTGTCTCACGGCACTGAGATATGCGGGCGAGAAGGTATTTCTCCGTTCAGTCGAGAGCATCAGCCTCGTAGCGGCACCACCGCGTTCCGCGTCTTTTGTTTCGTCGCTACGTGGAGCAAACTTTTCTGCAATTCCGTAGGCGCGTTGCTCTTCATTCCTCTCGGTTGGTTTGGACTTTTCTCCTCGCGGGTTGGTTGCCCGATTCGCGTGGTGTTCAGCAGGTTTTCCGGCCTGCGCAAAGGCCGCAAAATCCGCACTCGGCACGCGCGTTTCCGCCGACGGCTGCATGTCCGAAACGTCGCCACCGTCTTCGCCCACCATGACGAATGCCGCGATTGCGGACATTGCGATAGCTCCGGCGGCGACGGCTGCATTTGCGAGGAAGCGGTTCATTTTTGCCAAAACGGAAAACCGGCGCGGGTGGTTTTAGGCACCCGCGCCGGCTGACTTTCTCAGTCGTTTCCCAAGTCTAGATTTGCGTGGACGTGACGACTCCGCCTTCGACGGCTTTCGTTACGTGCATATCGATGAGTTTGATGCCCGAGGCGGCAGGCACGTTGGCCGTGATTTCATCGGCGAGCGCGTCGGCGACGGCCTTGCCGTTGCCGCTGTAGCTTTGCCGGTAGGCGAGGTTTTGGAACTCCCAGAGCGTGTAGGCACCTTCTTTGATGAGGGCATCGTTGTAGCCTCCGACGGGCGTTCCGTCTGTGTTGAGCGCTGTACCGTTGAGGATGGAGACGCCGTTGAACTTTAGGTTGCGCGCGTTGTTTGTGGCTATCGCGGAGGTGCGGCGTGCGCGGGCGGCATCGGCTCGGCCGAGGAAGGCGATGAGGTGGCCAGGGCCAAACAGGAGCTGCTCTGCCGGGGCAATGCCGGTCGTGGTATTGGCCGTGGATGCGCCGGGTGTGGCGAGAAGATCCGCGATAAAACTGCCGCTGCTGTAGCCTGAGTTGCCCACCGTGAATGGTTGGCCGAGGACGGTTTCCGCTTGATAGAGCTTTAGCCCGCTGATGCTGCTGCCCGCTGCCCCTGCCGTGCCGGAGACGATGGCTTGGACGTGCTGCACGCCGGAAAACGGGCTGAGGCCGGTATTCGTAAGGCAACAGAGCCGAGTGCCGGAGTCGAAGTTGCGCCCCATGACGTAGAATATCTGCGAGATGTCCGCAGGGTCGCCCGTGAGAAGCGAAACGGGCGCACCGCCGGAAATCGCGGCTTGCGCGGCGAGTAGTGTGACATTCGTGACTGTGGCTGGCATTCCGTTGCTCGCGACCCACTCAAACGGGATGACGCCGACGCGTTTCTCGGTGAGTGTCGTGGTGGTAAACCCAGTCGCGGCTTGCGTGGTGTCTTCCATCGTCACGTCCGCTTTCGGCGTCTCGCCGGGGAATGTGGCGGTATCGAGCGCGAAGTTCAAGGACGCGTCGGCGATGCCGACGACGGTGTTCGTCGCCGGAAGGTTCGAAGCGGAGGGCCAAGTCGTCACGTCGAGATTTTGCACGACGGTCTTGATGCCACCCGTGGATCCGGACCATGAGCATTTAATGGTCACGACGCCTGCTGCGGGAACGGCCGCGATGTTACCACGGAAGACCGAGCGGTTCGACGCCGATGCGGTTGCGCCCGTCGTGCTGCCAAAGGCGGCCTTGAAGTTCCCAGTGCCGCCCATCAGAGCTTGAATGGCGGCGACGGTGCCCGAGCGAAATGCCGTGGAACCGGTGATGTGGATGACTGTATCTGCTTGCGCTGCGCTGGTGGCCAAAACGGCTGCCGCTGCTGCGAAGATGAGGTTTTTTGTATTCATGTTTTTTTGTTTGTTTGTTAATTGGTGATTGTTTTTACAGGTGAATCTTCAAGCGACGCGCTGGCGGCGGCGCTTGGTCAGTAGTGCCCCGCAGCCGATTGCGAGCATGAGCGCGCTACCCGGTTCCGGCACGCCAGTCGGGGTGAATGTGACGGTCGCACTATCCGAAATAGTGAACGTTCCCTCGTATGCCCCCGCGCCACTGCCGGGCGTCATAAAATAAAGGTCCAGCGCAGACCCAGGCGCGCCGTTTCCAAATGCCCCTTCGATTCCGCCGCTAAAAAAGGCGTAAGAGCTACCGGATGAAGACTGGCTGCCACCGGACATAAATTCGTCGAAGCTGTTGTTCTGCGCCTGCGGCTGGATGAGCCCAAATCCCGGAGTGTTTACAGACTCCATCTGGTCGCTCCCCGAAACTCCACCCGAAGTCCCCGTGCCAAACTTCCCACCGAGCGACTGCATCTTCAAAGCAGGCCCGCCCTGAGTACTCAGAGTGGCCTTGTTCCATGGCGTGGAGTTTGAAGAGCCCAGCGGCGCGAGCGGGAATCCCTGCGCACGGCTGGCGATGAGATTACGGTTCGTTGTGAAGCCATTGCCCGCCGCGAACTGAGTGCCGGAGACGCTCCAGTTCAAGTCGATGCGTGTATTCCACCCACCGCCGAAAATGGCATCGAGGTCCGCATCCAGATTCCCGAGGCTGAGCGTGAACTGAGAGGTCGCATCGCGGAAGACGCTAGCGCTCCCGATATTTAGGAGGACGTTTGTAGTCCCGCCTGTCCCGCCTGTGGCGCGAAATGCCAGAATGAGGTCACCGTCATTATAGACGAGCGCCGCGTTAGTGGATGATGTGAACGCACCCGTTGCAGCAATGGCTGCCAGTAGGGTTGTCCGATAGTTTGTGATCTTCATGGGATTAATGTTTATCGTGTATTGATGGTTTTGTTTTCCGCATCCTCGCATGGTGCGGGTTTTGCGGACACGACGACAACTAATCGTATAGAGATGACTCGTCAAAAAGTGTGCTGTTACTTCTTCAAGACTGATAATTACAGGGAGGAAACGCGAATGTGACGGAACTATGTAGCGGTTAGCGAACCGTAACGAAGGTTTGCTTGTTTGACGCCGGAAATGCCGAATAGACGCCCCAGCCTTACCGTCGTCACATCCGCCGAGAAATGCCAAAAATGTAGTTAGAATCGCCATATTCCCGTCTTATTCAGCCGTCGAGGCGGTAGCCAAATCCGCGCACGGTGAAGATATGCTCCGCTGCCGTGTCCAGCTTCTTGCGCAGCCGCCGCATGTGCGTATCCACCGTGCGGATTTCGATATCCGAATCCTGCCCCCAAACAGCAGCCAATAAATCCTCCCGGCTAAACACCCGGCCTGGCGACCGAAACAAGGCGACGAGCAGCCGAAACTCCACCGACGTGAGGTCCACCACCTTGCTGTCCACCCGCACCTCATGCGCCTCGCGGTTCAGCGTTATGGAGCCGCAGACCGAGTGATTCTGCGTCGGCACACCGACTCCGTGCCGAGACAAAATCGACTTCACCCGAAGCGTCAGCTCCCGAGGACTAAAAGGCTTCGTCAAATAATCATCCGCGCCCAATTCGAAACTCACAATCCGGTCCACCTCGTCCTTGCGCGCCGTGAGCATCACCACAGCGATTCCCGCCGTCCGTTGGTCGCCCTTGATCGCCCGAAGCACGTCCGTCCCGCTCATCAGCGGCATGTTCAAATCCAGCACCACAAGCGAAGGCAAAAGCCGCATCACCTTATCCAGAGCCTCCTTGCCGTCCGCCGCCCTACTTACCTGAAAGCCCGCAGCGGTGAGGTTCTGCACGACCAAATCCACCACATCTGCCTCATCATCCGCCACCAGCACATGCTCCGCACGCGCCTTCATACGCCAGCCTCCCAGCCGCGAAGTCCGCAAGCCGCCATCCCCAAATGACCCAATATTTTTCGTTCAAACATGACCACGACGTTACCGCTGCTTCGTTACGGAATGATTGCAGCAAAGTGAACATGCAGCGGACATCGTGTGACAAAAGTCCAAGCTCTCGCGCCCGCAAAACGCCATTTGCACGCGTAGTCCCTCACACCAATCGCTCACCTGCACCGCCGGGAATCCACGGATCGAGGCCGTTGCCGTCTGGAACGCGGAGATAAAGTGCCTCGTTCACTCCGTGGTCGGCAGCGCCGTCGAACGCAACGTGATCGACGACGTGGAAATCACTCCGCGGTAAAACGAGAGGACGACTTCGTTCGGTCGGGATGGAGCCGAATTCGTGAATACAAAGGGGCAGTCCCGGGAAAACGCAGACTCGCGACACTGTCGTCTTTTCCCGCCATAAGTCAGGCCTGCGCTGCCTTTCTTGTGTCTCCTCCGGTCAGCTTCTTCATTTCCATCAGGCTCAGTCCGCACGCTTCCGGCCCGCCTCATTTCTTTCATGTCGCCTGATCCCTTCTCCCGAGTCCGCTCCACGATCGGCGCAGCAGAAAGGGCAGGCCCGCTTGCGCAGACCTGCCCCTTTTGTGAATTGCTATCGACTGATTCGATTAATCGCGGTCATCCGCGCGCTTTCAGGGCTTCGCGGGAAGCATGAGCAGCAACTGCCCGTCTTCCACCGTGTTCGCGGCAGGGCGGCCCGAGGGCGAATGCGCCTGCACGACGAACAGCCACGAGTCCCGGCCGAAGAAGTCCGAGGTATCAATGATGCCGCTCGTTTCCCAGACACCGGGGCCGACGAACGGGGGCACCGTCGCTGGTGCAGTTACGACTGCGCCGGGTGGGTTCAGCTCCACGATGCGCTTGGGCGAGAGAATGTTCTTCAAGTCATGCCGCCAGATGCTGCCATCGCGGGCGCGCTTTGCCAATTCAGGGCGGCTCTGCGAGGTGCCGTCTTCCTGCACCATCAGGTAGTCCTTGCTCGTTTCGATGTTGTCGGGCGCAAACCCGATATCGCCTCCTGCGGCTGCGACTGTGTCGCCGTTGTAGATGACGCTGAGCGTTGTCGTGCCGAGGATGTTGTTCTTATCGAAGTCCAACTGGTAGCCGCGGCCGAGGACGTTCCCCGCCGTCACGGGGCCACTGCCGGTGGTGACGAAGTAGAACTTGTTTTTATCCGTCTTGCTCCATGCGCCGTCTTCGATGCGGACGAAGGTGAACGCGCCGACGGCGTCCGTCTGCGCTTCGAGTGTCGCCTCATCGACGTTGGTCTGGTCCGGCAGTTCCACCCAAGTGCCGGTGATCGAGCCGCTCGTGAGCGTCAACTCACTCACCTGGCCCGGAGTGTTGGACACAAAGGTGTACAGTTTGCCCGTATCGAGTCCGTTCCGGCTCAGCACGCTCGCTCCATTGCTACGGTCTTTCTTGCCCACATACATGTAGAGCTGGTTGTCGAGCGAGGCGGGGCCGTCTTCCATTCCCATGATCACGGTCCACTCACCGGCATCCGGACGCGCGAGGGTGTTCTCCCATGAGTAGCGGCCCATTTTCACGAGCGTGTGGACCTGTTTGTCGAAAATGGCGACGCCGAGTCCGCCTTTTCCATCGAATGTGCCCGCGCCACCGCTCTCTTCACCGGTGAGGTAGATCGGGCGGTCGAAGCCCGCTTCGCGGAAGGAAAGCGAGCTGGAGCAGAAGCGGCCAAATGCGGGCGTCGTATTGCCCACTTCAGGTGCCGGTAGCACCACGTTGTTCTGCGCGTCGAAGACGGTGTCGTAGGCGCGCTCCCCGGAGATCACACAGCCGTCCTTGTCCAAAACGAAGCGCGACACAAAGCCGCCGCGGTTCAGCGGGCCGCCCACGTTTGGCTCCGAGAGCGTCGTCGTTGGGAGCTCGTGATTCATAAAGAGGATCGTCGTATTCCCGTGGCCCTTGGTTGCGCCGAGGCCGTCCGGGATGCCGATCATCTGGTATTGTTTTGTCGGGTCGCTCGTATTCGGCACGCGCTCTCCCACGCTCAGCAACGGCTGGATGACGTAGTCCGCCGACACGGCGACGGCGTAGGGTTTCACTGCGGTGACTTCGCCCGCGTGGGCGGAGATGACGGCTGCACACGCGATGGCGAATGCGGTGACTGACTGTTTGGTTTTCATTTTTGTTGGTTCCTTCTTATTGGTTGTTGTTTTTGTGCGGCCCGGTTTTTGGGCAGCGCATGACCAATGAATGAACTCCGTGTCGATCGAATGCAGAGCGCGTCACGACCACGTCAAATGCAGCAACAATCAACGCGCGCGGCTCATCCCCGTCGCGACAACGAACCACGGACGCCACCCTTCTGTGCAATTTGAACGCGCCAATTTTCAATCGTCGCCGTACCGCAAAGAAGGACGGGTTTTCCAATCGGTCCGGTGGTGGAGCGGGAGAGGAGGGGAGCCCTGTCGAAAACTGATTCGGTGGCCCTATACACGTCTCTTTTTACGCGTTCCTAAGAAGAATAATCAGTCTGTCCCCGCCGTTCACGGACAACGGTGTCCAAACTCTCAAAAAAACGCGGCGTCCTTATCAGTCGCGGTGCTCGCAGGGGGTCGGTGGTGAAGGTTTCGCTATAGCGGGCGCAGC
>JAYUSJ010000190.1:0-17437 GCA_043755735.1 Verrucomicrobiaceae bacterium
TAAAGTTCCCTTGGTTCCAACCGCCGGATGCGGAAAACCGCACGTCCGGTGGTGTGGGAGCCCTGACGGGTGCAACCCCGTCAGGGCGACCCGATCGACCCCAGCGGCCTTGCTCGTCAATCTTCACTTTCACCCACACGATATCGCCCGCGCATCGGAAATGTTTCGCTTGACCGCGATGGGGCGGCTGATAATTTCGATGCCCTTTCCGATACGACTGGCGCACTTTTTGGGTGCTGCGCAGACGTAAACGTTTCGGGGTCTTAGCTCAGTTGGTAGAGCGCCTCAATGGCATTGAGGAGGTCAGGGGTTCGAACCCCCTAGGCTCCACCACTTCACAAAAAATGAAGTTTTTTTCGGTGGACTGGCACTTTATCGAAAGTCCTCCGTTGCCAGCGAAGGGTTCGGGAACGTATAGACGTCACTACCGTGAGTAACTGCTGTTCGTTTTACCGTTCGTCCATTGGAAAGAAAACCGTTGTCGCCGTGACAGGCGCGATGCTGATCGGATTTGTCGTGATGCATTTGATTGGCAACCTGCAATTTTTTGCGGGGCCGAAGCTGATCAATGAATACGGCACCAAGCTCCGGCATCTGCCATTCGGGCTTCTTTGGGTCATGCGTCTGGGGCTTCTCGGTGTGGCCTTGGCGCATATCGCCACTACGATTATCCTCATCAAAGAGAACCGCGCCGCGAAAGGGCAGGGGTATGCGAAAAAGAGCAGCGTGCAGTCGAAGCTCGCCACGCGCATCATGGCGCTCAGCGGCATCGTCCTGCTGAGTTATATTGTTTTCCACATCCTCCATTTCACTACGCACAATGTTGTGCCGGAGTATTCGGGATGGACGGACGGCGAGGACCACGACGTGTATCGGATGCTTGTGGCGGGCTTTAGTAATACGGGCATCTCGGTCTTTTACATCGTCGCGATGGTGCTCCTCGCGATGCACCTCAGCCACGGCGCAGCAAGCCTCTTCCAGACGCTGGGGATTCGGACGAAGAAGCTGGCGTGCATCCTCGGAATCGGCGCCCAAGCCCTGGCATGGGTGGTTTGCGCCGGATACATTAGTATTCCCGTCGCGGTTTTGCTCGGAAAATACGACAAAGCGCACATTGAACGTGTTTCGAAATAAAAATTTCCCCGAAGCTCTAATAAAAATGACGTGCGGCACGTAGCGCTGTTTGACACCGCGAACAAAATCATCTCTATTCATTCCATGGATGCCATCATCGAACCTCAAGAATCAACCGCCCAGAAGTTTCAGAAGAAACTGGCGGAGTCGCGTTTCTTCTTCATGTCTTTCACCATTCACGTGCTCCTCGTCGTGTTCGGCGGTAGTATCGTGCTCTTCAAAGCATACATGGAACCGCCGGACTTTGTGGCGGAGGGTGGCGATGGATTGATGGCTGCTCCAGACACGGCGCAAGCACCCGAACAGCAGCCTCAGGATTCTGTTCCTGTGGAGTCGTTCCAGCAGCCGACGCCGACGCTCAACTCGCCAACTGTTGATATTCTTTCTACCACATCGAATACCTCCACCTTCAAAGTAGCCCCTGCTGCGGTGAAGGTGAACATCCAGACACCACAGGCCGTTGACCTCGCGAAAGCGACTGGCCAGGTGGCGAAGGGACTTTCCGGCGGGCTCGGTTCTCTGCCTGGGACGATGCGTGGACGTGTTGGCTCGGGCCGTGCCTCGGCGATGACGCAGAACAAGATGAAGAACGCCAGCGAGCAGGCAGTGCTCCGCGGCTTGGAATGGCTCCGCCAAAACCAGAACCCGAATGGTTCATGGGGGGACCAGAATACCGGCGGTATGACGGGGTTTGCGCTCCTGTGCTTCCTCGGACATGGCGAGACGGGTGATTCTCCACAGTACGGCGTGACGGTGAACAAGGCTATTCAATGGATTCTCGATACGGGCACCAAGTATCAAGGACGTCTGAGCATGGACGACAATTTCACCCAGCCCGGTGTCTATGAGCACGGCATCTGCACCTACGCTCTCGGTGAGTATTACACGATGACGAAAGACGAGCGCGTGATTGAGCTATTCAAGCAGGCGATCGGATACATCGTCCAAGGTCAGGGTCCGGACGGTGGCTGGATGTATGGCTTTGACAAGACGCAAAGCGACACATCGGTATCTGGGTGGCAGATTCAGTCGCTGAAGGCGGCAAATCTTTCCGGATTAAAGATTCCTGGCGTGGATGAAGCGCTCGACCGTGCGATGAAAAACCTCGAGCGTGTAAAAGGGAATAACGGAGGATACGGCTATCGCAAAGCAGAAGACCGCTACTCTCTCACGGGTGTGGGAATTCTTTGCAGTCTTTTTTGGAAGGGCGAGCGCGGTGAACTTCGTAAAGGGATGGACTGGCTGATCGACACCACTGAGAAACAAGGTGGTCTGAAATACAAAGGCGACAAGGCCGATCTTTACGCATGGTATTACCACACGCAGGCATGCCTCATGTTTGGCGGTGCCGCCTGGCAGAAATGGAATCGTTGGTTCCAGGATGAAATCGTTGCAGCCCAAAGCCCCGATGGAAGCTGGCCGCAGACCGGCGGCAAGGGCGGCCACCGTGAAAACGACGCTACGAAGACCGGACAAGTCTATCGCACAACGTTGTGCATTCTGATGCTCGAAGTCTTTTACCGCTACATGCCGACGAACCGGGAGTAACCCGGTTGAGAATTACGAGCGACGAAGTCGCAAGCGTGCGGCGAATCGGCATTCGTCATTTTGCCCGAATCCGTCATTCAATCGGACACATTTCTGTCACAGATTCTTCGCTTCCCAGACCGTTTGGAACTGGTAGCGTTATGTGCTACCAATGACATCGACCGCAGCGAATCCCGCACCAGCGCCCACCTACAGGGCCCGCCTGGCGGTGAATCCAGAAGAGATCCGCGCCGCTCAGCGGCTGCGGTTTGAGGTATTCAATCTTGAGCTCAATGAAGGCCTTGCCGAGAGCTGGCGCACGCACATGGATGTCGATCGGTTCGATGCCGTTTGCGACCACCTCATCGTTGAGCACACACCGACCGGCGCGATTGTCGGAACTTACCGCCTCCAAACCGGTGTCATGGCCGCTGCAAATCTGGGTTACTACAGCGAGCAGGAGTTCGACTTTTCTCCGTATGAATCCGTCCGTGCTGAAACCGTGGAATTGGGTCGGGCTTGCGTGCATGTCTCGCATCGGAGATCGAATGTCCTCAACATGCTTTGGCGCGGCATCGCTGAGTACTCCGTTGAGCGAAACGCCCGCTATCTCATCGGCTGTAGTTCTCTCACTTCGCAGGATCCAGCCCTGGGGCACGGGATGTATTTGAAGCTCGCGGACTACTTGGTTCCCGAGCATTTCCGCACGGTTCCCCTTCCGGCGTTCCGGTTGCCGGATGTCGCGCCCTTGGATCCGTGCCCGGAGCCTCCTCGTCTTTTGCGCTCATACCTCAGTGTCGGCACCCGCATTTGCGGACCGGCGGCGATCGATCGGGAGTTCGGCTCACTCGACTTTCTCACTCTGATCGACCTGCACGACATGCCGACGGTGATGAAGGGACGCTTCGTCGGCTAGTCATGGCCGACGTTTTGGGAACCGTCCGCGGAGCGGCCCGGCTTGGTATTTTTCCTGCGCTCACTGCTGCGTGCTTCGGTGATTTCTGCCTCAGCGGCGCATCGGACAGCATGAAGTCCCGTGTCGATTGGCTTCGGAGATCCTCCCGGCGACACGCGAAATGGATGGGGCTGAGGGTTCAGGTGTTTGGACCGGTGCCGGCGGATGGACTGATTGTTTCCAATCACGTGAGCTACCTAGACATCCTCGCGCTCAGCATTGTGACGGGTTGCGGCTTTGTGTCGAAGAAGGAGGTGCGCAACTGGCCCGTCTTCGGCACCTACGCAGCGATGGGCGGCACGATCTTTGTGGACCGCGAGCGCCGCAGTGCGGTGGCGGATGTCACGGAGTTGATGAAGAGCCATCTCGACCAGCATATCCCGGTCACACTTTTTCCCGAGGGGACCAGCACCGATGGCAGCGTTGTTCTTCCGTTTCGCACATCGCTCCTGGAGCCCGCAGCCCAACTTGGAAAGCCTGTCGTTCCTTGCGGGCTGAGGTATTCGCTAAGCGACGGCAGCGTGGCGGACGAAGTTGCATACTGGCGCGAAATGAGCCTTGCCACGCATCTACCGAATCTCCTCACAAAAACGGGACTTCACCTCGAAATGCATTTCGGCAAACCGAGGATCGGAAGCGATCGCAAGGAACTTTCCCGTCTTCTTCACGCCGATGTCTGCAAACTTGCAGGCGTCAGCGTGTAGCCCCGAAATCCACGTCCTTGAGCGCTGCGACGATTGTTTCGCTTGGCAGCACCAGGGTTTCGATGCGACCGGAGCGCGCAATCACCATCCCGACGACATTGCCATCAAGGTCGGTGACGGGCCCGCCGCATTGCGATGCATCGAGCGGGAAATCAGTCTGAATCACGCTCGGGAAATCGCCCCTTCGCGCGCTCACGGTGCTGCCCATCGCATTCATCCGGTCGTCGCGTTTGCTCTGCCTGGCGACACCGTTGCTGCCAAGATCGCCGAGGACGATTTCTTTCTCGATGAGTGTTGTTCCGCGTTGAAGTTTGAGCCGGATTTTGTCGCCGGGTTTCTTGTTGGAAATCGACTTCGTAAATCCGTACACCGTGGACGGCTTTGCGCCATCGAGCTCCATAATATGGTCGCCCGGCTTCACTCCCGCAGCTTTCGCAGCGCCTGAATCCAGGACTATGGAAACGTTCAAACCCTTGTCATCGCTCGCGAGTCCAACGCCCAGAAACCCCTGCCCATCGAGCCGGATGCTTCGCGCCGCGACACTCACCACGCCGATCGCCAGCGGATCGCGCCCGGTCGGAGCCACAGCGGTGATAAATGTTCCGATCTCCGGCGAAGGCGTCCGTGCCCATTGTGCGACAGCGATGTCCGCAGTCTCGGCCTTGATCAGCGCGAGGTCGTGATCCTTCCAGGTGCGCACGACTTTGGCATCTACCCATTGCTTGCCGGTGTCCAATTGCAGTTGCTCCACGGATTTCACTTCGCTCGCCTTGGTGAGAAGCCATCCCTCCGCATTCACACCCGTGGCAAATGCGAGCGGCTTCCCTGATTTTTTCGCATCCCTCAAAGTGAACGTCGCCCCTGACGTGGCGCTGGTTCCCGGCTTATGGCCGTCCATCAACTCCTGAAAATGTTTGTTGAGCTTCTGGTCCGTTTTTCGGTCGCCGCCACCGAGGAGATTGTTCAGCAAATTCTCCAGCGAACTCCGTGATTCGGGGTCGGCTCGCGGAGCTTCGGGCTGAGCCTTCTTGATTCCGCCGTGGGCGGCAAATGCCGCGGCCAAAGCGACAAGGATGAGTGTCTTTTTCATGCGTTATTTACTTTCGTTGATTCCCAGCCGCTTCAGCATTTCCGCTTGTGAAACGAGCGACACACTTGCCTTTTGCTCTGCGCCGTCGCGCAAAAATGTGAGCTCCACAGTCTCGCCGGGTTTTCGTTTTCCGAGTGCGCCGATGAGCGCCTGCGGAGTCTTCACACTTTCGGTGCCGATCTTCACTACGACATCACCGGACTTCAATCCCGCAGCTTCAGCGGGGGATTTCGAGTGGACTTCTTTAAGCGGCACGCCCGCCGCGCTTGCTTCACCGAGAGTGGCTCCCATCACCGGCTTTTCCTCGGAGTCCATCAAGTCATTCAGCTTCCCACCCAGCTTGCCCCATTTTTCTCCCGCGAGCAGCCGTTCCCAATCGGCCTTCGCTGCATTTACGGGTGCCGATCGGTTTACGCTCAGGCTCTCCGAAATGGACGAATGAATACCTACAAGTTTCCCATCCAGCCCGAAAAGTGGCCCGCCGGAATCCCCTCCGATGAGGGTGCAGTCGCTCACCAAAAAGCCGCCGAAATCTTTCAGACTGATTCGGCCGAGCCGGACCGGTGGAGTCCTGCGCGCGTCATAGCCGCCCGGATGCCCGAGCGCGCAAACCATGGTCGTCGCTTCCAGTTTCTCCGAATCACCGAGCTCCACAAACGGATATTCTCCCGGCTCCACGATCTTCGCCAGGGATACATCGCGTGCATAGTTGGCCCCCAGCACCTTGCACTTTCGCTCTTTGCCATCAGGAAAAATGACGACCATCTCACTGTTCCCCTGCGTCACGTGGGCAGCCGTCAAAATCAGCCCATCCTTCGAGACCACAACGCCGGAGCCCGCAGCGGGTTTTGTCATCCCCATGAGCGACACCACAGCCGGCATATCTTTCGCGATGATCTGTTTCACCTTCGCCTCCATTTCCTTCATTTCCGAAACCGAGAGCGCGTGCCCAAACGGAGCGAGTGCGAGAAGGACGGCGACCAGAGCGTGCAAGATGCGATTCATCGGAAGGTAAGCGGATGCGTTTTGTAGATTTGTCTCATGTATTTTCCGCCACGCAAGAACCGGTGGACGCAGATTTCTACGAATCTGCTTTCTTCCGTGTGCGGGAATTCGTCTTTCTGCGTCGGTGCAACGCGAGACAAAATGGTCTGAATACGCCGAACTGGCGGCGCTTTTCTTCATCCACGCCATGGCGATGGGCATGTGGTTCGTGCCGCTTGCGACCGTGCTTCCGGCATTCGGATACGGCGAGATAAAGAGCTACGTGTTCGCGACGAGCGGGGTTGCGGCGTTCATCTCGCCTTTGATCTTTGGTGCGCTTGCGGACCAGCGACTCGCTCCCGTGCATGTGCTGCGATGGCTCTCGTTGGCGACCGCCCTCGCGATGGCGCTCGCGACGACTGCGATTTCGCACCAGTGGGGGAAATACTGGGTGCTCGGGCTCTGCCTGTTGCACGCGCTGTGCTCCGCGCCGACATGGAGCCTTTCCACGACGATTGTCCTCGCGCGGTTGGGGAACGCGAAACGGGAATTCGGCCCCATCCGCGCGATGGCGACTGTGGGATGGATGGTAGGCTGCTGGATTATCGGCCTCATGCACGGTGACCGCACTTCCATGGCCGGCTACGGCGGCACGTTGGTCTGGCTGCTCATGGTTCTGTTCACATTCGCCCTGCCGGTGGTCGCACCGCCCGCGCCGACGGAGAAACTTTCATGGACGCAACGGCTCGGACTCGATGCATGGAAGCTCCTGCGCAATCGCGATGACCGCGTGGTTTTCATCACCGCCGCGCTCTTTAATATGCCGCTCTGTGCGTTCTATCAATTCACGCCCACACACCTTGAGCAGCTCGGTCTGGAGAGGACTAGCTCGTGGATGACTCTCGGGCAGGTCACGGAAGTCATTGCGATGTTCGGCCTCGCCGGTCTGCTGGCGCGGTGGCGGCTAAAGTGGGTATTCCTTGCGGGAATCGGCATCGCTTTTGTGCGCTACATATTGTGCGGGCTCGACGGCGTGGGCTGGCTGCTTGCGGGTGTGACTTTGCACGGTTTTGCGTTCACGCTCTTCTTCATCACTGCCCAGCTTTATTTGGAGCAGCGGATCGATCCGTCCTACCGCGGCCGTGCGCAGGCGTTGCTGGCGCTGATGCTCGGCGGAGTGGGGAATCTGCTCGGCTATCTCGGTACGGATATTTGGTTCCGCCACACGACTGTGGCCGGCAAGACCGACTGGCCGCTTTTCTGGAACGGGCTCGCCGTTTCTGTGGCGGTGATCTTCGTGATGTTCGCCTGGTTGTATCGCGGGAGGAAGCAAAGTTCATCGGGTGTGACCGAGCCGTGATTTCGAGCAAGCGCACAAGGAGCGGCGACATTCCTGTCGCCGACAGCGTTCGATGGCGATTGACGGCGCTGCACCGGGAGCGGGACGTCGCCCTTTGGTGAACCGGCCAAGGGGACCGGGGTGGTAGCGCTAACGGGATTCGAACCCGTGTACCAGCCTTGAGAGGGCTGTGTCCTAGGCCTCTAGACGATAGCGCCGTTTAATGGGGTGCGGACGCTAGGGACTCGTTTTCGATTCGGCAATGGGAAACTTTACCTCTTTTTCATCGGCGAGTTGCGGGGATTGTTTCGCGAGGTAGTAGTCGCGGCGTCGGATGACGTCGTTCACGAAGCTGCGGGTCGGGGCGTCGTTGATGGCTTTCATGAAGTCTTCGGCGGTGCCGGCGGGCCCGGCCCAGGCGGAGACGGCGTCGTGGCCGGAGGCGTATTCGGCGAGGGCGAAGGGGAGCGGGTCGTCGCGATCCTGCCAGCGGTCGAGGATGCGGCGGAGGTACCAGCATCCGGCGCGGAGGCAGGTGTCGGGATTGAAAAGATCGGCCTGCATGAAGGTCGGGGCGTGTGTGGCAGCGGCCCAGTCCATGCCGATTCCTTCGCCGAGTTGCATGAGGCCGCGTTCGTGGGATGGGCCGAGTTTCTGCGGGGAGAAGCTGCTTGCCCGCCAGACGATCGATTTGACGACGGCGGGGTCGAGGCGCTCGCGTCCAGCCGCGGTGGCGATGGCCTCATTAAAGCGATTGTGCCGGCCAAACGCGAGCCAAGTGCTGAGGCGATAGCCGGGGTCGGGGTCACGGAGGAGGACGGTCATCGCTGCGGCGTCGGCGGCGAGGAAGAGAACCAGGGCGATGTTGCGGACGTTGCGGTTCAAATGAAGACTTCGGAGATTGGGTTGCCGTCGCTGAGGAACGCGAGCCGACCGTCGGCTTTGGTGACTTCGGTGTGTGGATCGATGCCGAGTGCGGCGAAGATGGTGGCGGCGATATCGTCCGGGCGGACGGGGTCGCTGGCGGGGTAGCTGCCAGTCTTGTCGCTGGAGCCGTGGACGTAGCCGCGCTTTATGCCGCCGCCTGCGAGGAGGACGGTGTAGCAGAAGGGCCAGTGGTCGCGGCTGACGTTCGCGTTGATGCCCGGGGTGCGGCCGAATTCGCCCATCCAGACGACGAGCGTTTCATCGAGCATGCCGCGGTCTTCGAGGTCGTTGAGGAGCGTGGGCAGTGTTTGTTCGGTGATGGGGAGGTGCCATTTTTCGACGATGGGGAACATGCGCGTTTTGTTGAATCCATGAGTGTCCCAGCCGCCGCTGTCGGTCTTTTGCCCGCCGATGGAATCGGAGAAATAGACGGTGGTGAACTTGGTGCCGGCTTCGACGAGGCGGCGTGCGAGGAGGCAGCTCTGCCCGTATGTCGTGCGCCCGTAGGCTTCGCGCACTTTGCTGGATTCGTTGGCGATATTGAAGGCGTCCCGGAGGCGGGGGGATTGGAGCATCGCCATGGCTTTTTCGTAGTAGCCGTCCATGCCGCGGGCGGCGGCGGAGATGTCGATGAGGCGGGCTTGCTGATCCACAAGTTGCTGGAGTTCGCGGCGTGCCTGCATCCGCTCGATGGGGATGTCGGCGGGAAGGCTGAGCTCGGGGAGGGCGAAGCTCTTGGAGTTCGGGTCCTGTAAAATGAGGAGGGGATCGTGGCGGCGACCGAGGAAGCTCGCGTGCTGCCCCGGCGTCGCCGAACCATCCGCGATGGTGAAGGGGAACGAAGCCGCAGTGGGCATCTCCTGCCCACCCGGCGCGAATCGGTCCACGACGCTGGCAAAGCCGGGGAACAAATCGAGCGAGTCGCGCAACCGCTGATCGTCGGTCGCGGGCGCGTGCCCGGTGAGCGCGTAGTATCCCGCGGAGTTGTGATTGTTCATCGTGTGATGCACGGAGCGGATGAGCGTCACTTTGTTCATCACCTTCGCGGTGAGCGGGAGCTTTTCGGAAACCTGGATGCCGTCCGCGCTAGAGCTGATCGGCTTGTAGGGGCTGCGGATGCCTTCGGGGGCATCGGGCTTCATGTCGAACATGTCGAGGTGCGAGGGGCCGCCCCATTGGAAAAGGAAGATGACTGATTTTGCCCGGACCTTGAGTTTTTGCGGGAGGGTTTCCGCGCGCAAGAGGTCGGGGACCGCGAAGCCGAGCAGCCCGAGACCGCCGACTTTTATGGCGTCGCGACGGGTCATGACAGAGCGATAGTTCGGGCACGCGAAATGGGACATCTCCCGCAGTGAATCGCGGGAAGGCGAGAACGTTAGACCCTGCTCAATCGTGGCGGGGTGTTCCCAGCGGGCCAATCCGCCGGCATGGATGCGAATTTTTTTGAACAGAACAAACAACTTCCCGCATTCGGGATTGTCGCAGCCGAAACAACTGACTATTTCACACACGCACTTTCACCATGAAAATATCCATCGCACTTCTCGCTGCATTCACCCTGACCACCACTCTGTTCGCCCAGGAGGCAAAGCCGCTCAAGGTTCTGCTCATCACCGGCGGCTGCTGCCATGACTACGCCAAGCAAAAGGACATTCTGAAAAAAGGCATCGAAGAGCGTATCAATGCGGACGTGACGCAGATCCATAGTGACGACAAGGGCACCAAGCCGCCGCTCGCGATCTTTGGCAATCCTGATTACGCCAAGGGCTTCGATGTGATCATCCACGACGAATGCGCCGCAGACATCAAGGACGTGGAAACCGTGAAAGGCGTGCTGAAGCCGCACATGGACGGCATCCCCGGCGTGAACCTTCACTGCGCGATGCACAGCTACCGCGTGGGCAACCCGAATCAAAAGCAGACCGCCGGCACGCCCGAGGCGCTGTGGTTCGACTACCTCGGCCTCCAGTCTAGCGGCCACGGTCCGCAGGAGCCCATCACGATTAGTTACACCGCGAAGGAAAGCCCGATTTCGAAGGGCTTGGATAACTGGACGACCATGAAAGAGGAACTCTACAACAACATCCAAATCACCACCGGCAAGGAACTGGCGAAGGGCGCGCAGACCGTGAAGAAGAAGAAGAAAGAAGCGGACGGCACGGAAGTGGAATCGTCGAACACGGTTGAAGCCGTCGTCGCGTGGACCAATCTTTACCAGGGCAAGACGCGCGTGTTTTCGACCACTATCGGCCACAACAATGCCACGGTGGAAGATGCACGTTATCTCGACCTCGTCACCCGTGGTTTGCTGTGGGCCACCGGAAAGCTCGGTGAGGACGGCAAAATCGCCGCTGGTTACTCGAAGAAGTAAACCGCAGCACACTTACCCAGCCGCGCCCGATGCCCATCGCGAATCCGAAGTTCAAGCTTCAAACTCCGCCCGGTTTTAAACCGACGCACGGCCTGGAGAAGCTTGAGCATCGCCAGATCACAGCCGAGGAGTATAAGAAGAAACTCAAGCTGGCACAGCTCGAACTTCTCGGCTGGCAGCGAAAGATCGCGGAGACGAAAGGCACGATCGTCATCGTCATGGAAGGGCCGGATGCGGCGGGAAAGGGTGGCGCAATCAAGCGGATCGTCGAGAAGCTCGATCCGCGATTGCTGAAGGTTCACTCGATTGTAAAGCCATCGGCCGATGAGAACCAGAGGCACTACCTGTGGCGGTTCTGGACGAAGCTGGCGCCGTACGGGCAGATCGTGATTTTCGATCGCTCGTGGTACGGCCGCGTGCTGGTGGAGCGGGTGGAAAAGTTCTGCGAAGAGGCGGAATGGAAGCGCGCCTATCGCGAGATCAACGAGTTTGAGCGGCAGCTCATGGACGACGGAGCACTGCTCGTGAAGCTGTTTCTTTTCATCTCGAAGGAAGAGCAATTGAAGCGCTTCAAGGCCCGCGAAGCCGACCCTTACAAGCACTGGAAGATCTCGGACGAAGACTGGCGCAATCGACGCCACTGGAAGGAAAATGTCGCAGCGGCCGAGGACATGATCGCCCGCACATCGACCGAGCGCGCGCCATGGCACGTCATTGGAGCGAATTACAAATGGCACACGCGGGTAAAGGCAATCGAGGCCGTCCTGGAGACCATCGGCAAAGGGCCGCTGCGGGATTCCGCCCTATGAGTTACCGCTGGATCCCAATCGCTGCGGCGTTGTTTATCGTCGGCTGCGACAAGAAGGTCGATACGACCAAAGACAAAATCGAGACGGGCGAGAAACAGGCAAAGATTGGCGAGTTCAAAGGGGCTGTCCGCAGCTACGAAGCGGCGTTGGACGGTACGGTGAAGACTGCGGAACTCCACTATCGGATCGCTCTCATTTACGACGACAAGTTGAAGGAGCATTTGGACGCGATCCATCACTACGACCGCTATATCGAACTTGCTCCGTCCGGCGCGCATGTCGCGGATTCCAGAGCGGCACGGAGGAAATGCCTCGGCGATCTCCAGATGGAGATGAACAAGGAGGGCTTCATGCCGCAGAGCCAGGCTGCGAAACTTCGGAACGAAAAAGAAGAGCTAATCGCGGAGAAGAATTACTACATCGGTCTGCTGAACGAGCATAAAATTGCCTACAAGACATTCCCCAGCACAAAGCCGAAAACTGCGGAGCAACTCGCGAAGAATTCGCTCCCTCCGGGCACGAGAGAATATAAGGTGAAGTCTGGCGACACGCTGGCATCGATTGCCTACAGTGTTTACAAAGACCGCGGGTTGTCCGGGCATATCAAGGATGCCAATCAGGTGTTGCTCAAAGGGAAGGACATCCTGCATCCCGGGCAGGTCTTGATCATTCCTGACCGCCCGAGGCGCTAGTGCTCTCCCAGTCGTCGTGTGATGGCAGGCCAGCGTGTTTTTCGGCTGCAATTTATGACTGGTGAGAAGTGCCGGATTGCTCAAGTGGTTGACATCACCTCACGACTCATCGAGCAGTGATCCTTGGATCAGCGCACTTTTATGCCGATCATATTTATGCCGAATGAGCGGCTCTCTTTCGCCATAAATACGATCGGCTCGAAAGATTTTCTGTTCTCTACCAAATCGAGCGCATGTTGCAAAGGCCGCGCATTTTCATTCGCGGCCCGTTGATTTCTCAAATTCAGAGTTTTAAGCAATTTAAGCCCTCCGCGATCAAAGGCGGCGTTCGGGGTGAAAATTGACTCCCACTTGTCGCGTGGCTCGGGTAGTGATCCCCGCAAATGCCATCCATTCTCCGCAAGCGTCCGTTTTCCTGGCTCGTTTGGGTCGTGCTCTATTGCGCGATTTCCCTGCCTGTCATGTGGCTGAACGGCCAGACGCAGCCTTCCGGGATCACTTCGATTGCTGCACCGCAGGAAAATCCGCCTGCGCCAAAGCCAGAGCCGCCGAAGTTGGAACCGGTCACGGATACTGGGCTGGGGCCGGAGATTTCTGTGCCGCCGATGAAGCCTGGGAATGTGAAGCGGCCGCCGAAGAATCGCATCGATCAATCGGATGAGATGGTGAAGAAAAAATCGGAGGGCTGCATTGAGTGCCACAAGACGACGGATGCGCACACGATGCATGCTTCGCCCAATGTGGTGCTGGGCTGCACGGATTGCCATACGGGGAATCCGAAGCGAGGGCTGTCCATCGACAAGGCGCATCCGAAGCCGCTGAATCCCGCCTATTGGCCTTCGTCTGCGAATCCGCCCAACTCGACGACGCTGCTGAATCACGAATCGCCGGAGTGGATCCAATTTGTGAATCCCGGCGATTTGCGCGTGGCGCAAAAGACATGCGGCCTTTGCCATGGCGAGGTGACGCATAATGTGGGGCACTCGATGATGAATCACGGCGCGATGCTGTGGGGCGCGGCTGCTTACAATAACGGCGCGGTGCCGCTGAAGGACGCGTTTGTGGGGCAGGCTTACGGGCTCTACGGGCAGGCGTTGAAGCTGGAGGCTCCGTTCGAGCCGACGAAGGCGGAGACGCTGAAGTATGGGTGGCTGCCCGCGTTGTTCCCGCTCCCGCGCTTCAATTTGGGCATGCCGGGGAATATCTTCCGCATTTTTGAAAAAGGCGGGGCGACACCGCTGGAGCTCGGCACACCAACGCTCGACGAGCCGCCGGGCAAGCCGGAGCGCCGGCTGAGTGATCGTGGGTTGGGCACGAAGATTCGCGTCGATCCCATCGTGCTCGGCGCGCAGAAGACGCGATTGCACGATCCGTTGCTCGGCTTTTTGGGCAGCAATGATCGGCCGGGTGATTACCGGAGCTCGGGCTGCACAGCATGCCACGTGGTGTATGCGAACGACCGCTCGCCGACGAATTCCGGATGGTGGAGCAAGTACGGGCATCAAGGACTGTCCTTTTCAAAAGATCCGGCGATTCCAAAGAACGAACGCGGGCATCCCATCAAGCATGTGTTCACCCGCAGCATCCCGAGCGCGATGTGCATGAACTGCCACATGCATCAGGGGAATCTATTCGTGAATCCTTACCTCGGGATGACGTGGTGGGACCAGGAAACGGAGGGGCATCTCATGTATCCGAATCCCGCAAACCCGCTCGCCGGAGATCCGTATTGGCGCGACGGAAAATCGAAGGCGTCGATGCTGAAACAAAAGAACCCGACCGAGGCGGAGATGGTGAGCGCAACGCGCTCGAACCCGGAGGCCGCAGCCGCCCGTGGCCTGTGGGGAACGACGGATTTCCTGGAGAAAGTGAGCGAGCTGAACCCGCAGATGAAGCACACTCAATTCGCGGATTACCACGGCCACGGCTGGATATTTCGCGCGGTGTTCAAGCGCGACAAGAAGGGGAACCTCCTCGACCTCGACGACAACAAGCTGCCGCACGGGGATTGGAAAAACGCGGTCCATTTGAACGATATCCATATCAAGAAGGGAATGCAGTGCGCAGACTGTCATTTCGATGTGGATGTCCACGGCAACGGGCTGCTTTACGGCGAGCCGCGCAATATCACGACGATTATGTGCATCGACTGTCACGGCACGGTCAACGCGCGCCCGACGATGCTGACGAGCGGGGCGGGCGGGACGTGGGATGGCAAATCGCGGAAGACCGAGCCGGTGGATTTGTCGAAGTCGGTGACGCCGTGGAAACCGCGCTTTGAGTGGGAAGGCGAGCGCCTTTTCCAAAACTCGGCGATGTCGCCGGATATGCGCTGGGAGGTCCCGCAGACGGCCGATGTGGTGAATCCGCAGTCGCCGAAATACAACGCGAAAGCCGCCCACGCAAAGACGCTGCGGCGCGATGGCGATACTTGGGGCGAACTTCCGCCGGCGAACCAATGCGCGGAAAAACTGGCGCATTCCAACGAGCGGATGGATTGCCAGATTTGCCACACGTCCTGGGCGACGTCGTGCTTTGGCTGCCATCTTTCCATGAAGGCGAACCAGCGGGTGCCGCTGAATAAATTCGAGGGGACGCTGGACCGGAATCTCACCACGTATAATCCGCAGGTTGTGCGCGATGATGTGTTCCAGCTCGGCATCGACAGCACGGTGAAGAATCACCGACTCGCAGTGCTGCGGTCGTCTTCCGCCGTCGTGGTGAGTTCGCAAAATGTGAATCGTGAATGGATCTATTCCCAGCAGCAGACCGTCAGCGCCGAGGGGTACGCAGGGCAGGCTTTCAATCCGCACTTTGCCCACACAACGAGCAGCCGCGGCACGACAAAGAACTGCACGGACTGCCACATGAGCAAGGCAAACGACAACAATGCGTGGATGACTTCCATGCTTGGCTTCGGCACGGGCACGGTGAACTTCTTTGGTCGCTACGCATGGATCGGCAGCGAAGGCGGAGTGTATGCCGCGGTGTGGACGGAGGCGGATGAGCCGCAGGCGCCCATCGGTTCGTCGTTCCAAAAACTCGCCTACTCGGACAACCACGCGAAGCACGTGGCGGCCAGGCGCGAGTTGAAAGTGGGATACGAGCATCACGCAGGCGAGGTCCGCGATCTAACGCTTCGCAGCGAGTATCTCTACGCCGCGTGCGGTCACGACGGACTACGCGTGTACGACGTTGCGAACATCGACAACAAGGGCTTCAGCGAGCGTTTCCTGACGCAGTCGGTGTCGCCCCTCGGGATGCAGACGCACGTGAAATTGGAGGACTGCACGAGTGTGGCGCTGCCGAGCACTTTGCTGAACGATCCGAAGCGCACGCGCCTGCCGGAGAACGAAGAGCAGCCCATCCATGATGTGTATGGCTACGTCTTCGCGACGGACCGGAAAGAGGGTCTCGTCATCGTGGATACGACCTGCCTGATGAATGGCAATCCGGCGGATAACTTCCTCAAGAAGGATGCCGTCTTCAATCCCGACGGGAAGTTCGCCAACGCGGAGTATGCCGTTTGCGCGGGCTCCCGGGTCTATGTTTGCACGCCGCGCGGTATTTTCGTGGTCGATGTGCGCGAGCCGCTGAAGCCGCGACTTGTGGGCGAGTACACGGGCGATTTTCTCCGCGAGCCGCGGGCGATCTCGGTGCAGTTCCGCTACGCGTTTGTGACGGATGCCGATGGGCTGAAGGTTCTCGACATCACGAACCCGGAGAAGCCGCGCCCGGTGCGCGGTGCCTCGGTCGCCTTGCGCCACGCGAAGCGGCTCTACGTGGCCCGCACTTACGCCTACGTCGCGAACGGCAAGGACGGTCTCGCAATCATCGATGTGGAGAATCCCGAGCAGCCGAAGCTGGACCAAATGTTCACCGGCGACGGCGCGCTCAACGATGTCCACGCCGTGCAAATCGGCAGCGTCGCAGCGAGCATGTATGCGCTCGTCGCCGACGGCAAAAACGGGATGCGCGTGCTCCAGATGATCAGCCCCGACCGTGAGCCGAACAGCTACGGATTCACCCCGCGACCCAGGCCGCTGCTCATCGCGACCTATCGCACCGCCGAGCCTGCGCTGGCAATCAGTCGCGGACTCGATCGCGATCGCGTGGTCGATGAAACAGGCGGCCAAACCGTCGTCTTCGGACGCCGAGGCGCACGTCCATTCCATATCGATGAAATGAACAAGTTCCTCCGGCACAAAGACGGCGAGCTGTTCAAAGTCGATGACGTCCGGATGAAGCTCATCGAAGAGGAGCGCGACATCGCGGGAGTGAAAGTGAAGATCCCTCGCACCGTCCTGGAGACAAAAACCGGCAAGCCGCTCCCCGAGCCGAAATGGCCCGCGCCACCGAAGGTCGATCCGTCCGCGCCCAAACCGGAAGCGCTCCCGGCAACGGACCCGCTGCAGCCCGTTCCGACGCCGGCTCCCGCGCCTGCCCCAACACCGCCGCCGGGCGGCAGTCCGTTTAAACCGTAAGGCTCGCCAGTCGCACAAGTCGAAGGACCGGCTCGCCGGCTTCGCGCGCGACAGCGAGATCGACCCGGAACTCCGCGACCCAGTCGTTGTGTTCCTCTGGGTCCACGAGCATCTGCTGCACGATCCAGTGCGAGCGGTCCTCGGCTACGGTGACGTAAGTGTGGCGCAGATTGCGCGCGGATGGGTCCATGCAGATGCGCTCGTGCTCGATGTAGTATTCATCGAGCGCGTGCGTCAGCCGATCCGCAGTCCACGCGGACTCTTCCTCGGCAGGTGGGAGTCCGTTTGCGATGGCGAGCGTGGCTTCGAAGTCCTCGCTCAGAAGCGCGCGGAGGAAGGTGAAGATGCGGTTGCGAATTGCGGAGGTGAACGCCTTTGCGTCGCGCGTGATGTCGCGCGCGGCTTCCTCGGCGCCGGGCGG
>JAYUSJ010000191.1:0-17425 GCA_043755735.1 Verrucomicrobiaceae bacterium
GGCCGGTCTCCACGAGCGTTTCCGTCCAGTCTTCTTCGTCATGGTTTGAGTGATATTTCACCGACGCGTTTTGTCCGAGGCGAAGGGTGAGGTCGCTCGTCATGCTCAAGTAGTTGAGGAAGAACTCGCGGATGACTTCGCCTTTGTAACCGAGGCAGAGGATGAACTCGTTGTGCCCGCGGGCAGCGTAGGACTTCATGATATGCCAGAGGATCGGTCGGTTTCCGACATAGACCATGGGCTTCGGCCGGTATTCGGTTTCTTCGCGCAGGCGAGTCCCGAGACCGCCACAGAGGATGACGACTTGCATAAAAGGATGAGTAGCTAAATGCCGCGCAGGTGCGCAACGAATTCTTGGCTGCGGGCTGCGGAAATCCCGCAGGTCGCTTTCATCGGTGTGGCTTTAGCCAGGGCTCTGCAACCACGGGCGCGGCTCGCAGTGTCAGCTTTGGCAATTATTGGAAGTTCCATTCGGTCCCCAGACAAGCGGATATTATGCCGCATCACGAGCAGACTACCCGTTCCAGCGGTCGTAAAGTTCGCGGAAGCACTCGCGGATGTTGCCTCGGTGACGCAGGAAAATGGCATGCGACTCGTCTTTCGGAAGTTTACCGCCGCAGAGTTCGCTGACGAGTGCTTCAAACAGTTTCACATTGCTCTCCAATTCCAAGGCCACCGGCAGCCTGCTGGAGCGGTGGACGGTGACGATGAAGCCCGCGGCCTTGCTCGCAGCTCCGCGAACAGGGAGCCAGTGCCGCGTGGATAGTTGCTCGGCACCGTCGATGATGATGAAGCCCGGCGCGACGACTTCGCGGAGAGTGTCCGGGAGGCGGTCTTTATCCCGCATACTTGTCTCTGCATTCAGTCGGATCACGACTGGCTCAAAGCCGCGCGCTTCGAGCTTCGGGATGAGCTGTTCGATGAGCGCGGTTTTTCCCACCCCGTTCCCGCCGACGATGCTCGCGCACCATTCGAGTTCTTCGAGTCTTTTGAGCAGCGATTCCCATGACGCTCCCGGAGGAAAGCGAAAGGGCAGGCTCTCGATTTTTACACTGGCGAATGGATTTTCCTTGGCGCTCACGTTGGGAATGCTGGCTTGGCTGGCGGGTGGTGGCAAGGGGAACAAACGGCTCAGTTCATTTTGATTGGCCCTAACGATTTCGGCTGAGGGATTCGCGGAAGGACGATCTCGATTCCACCGGGCGCTATGGTGATCTCGATGCGCTGAAATTCGTCGCCCGGATCCACGATGAATTCCACCGCCCAGATCAGGGCGATGAGGGTTCCGTTGAAGCTGTGCGGAGCGGCGGGTGCGATGAATGAAAACGTGGTGGTGTCGGCGAGTTTAGTCGCATCGGCTGGTTGCTTTGCGACCACCGTGACGTCTTCGGTTCCCTTGCCACGAGTGCTCCAGACGAGGCGGGTCTCGATGAGCTTTTTGGGCTTCGGAAAATCCCAAAGCACTGCTCCGGATATTTCTTCGCCGGGTTCGAATGTGGTTTTGTTTTCGCGCAGGCCGAGGCGGATCATGGTGAGTTGGGTAGTACGGTGATCGGGAATTCCAATTTCACATCGGGCCACTTGGCGATGCTGCCGTTGAGTTGGACGGTCCAGGTGATCTTGTTGTTTCCGGAATCAAAGCTGTGCATTGAGTCCTGTGGAATGGTGACGGTGATTTCGCCGGAGGGGATGCTCGTGCGGTCGCGTGTCTCGAAGATTTTTTCGAGGACGAAGAAATTGTGATCGGTCGTGGTATTGGTGCCACGCCGATAGGTCGCTGATTCTTTCGCCGAGAGGATGAATTCGAGGTGGTCGATGCGCGATGTGTTGCCGGAAAACCTCCATTTGAGCTGGAAGGACCCGCCCAGCGCGATGGAGTGTTCGCTGGCGACGAGCGTGGGTTTTGGGTTGAAGAGCGCGAGCAGGTAATATCCAAAGCCGCCGAACATCGCCAATCCGATCAGCGCGAAAATGGTCACAAATACGCGGGCGAATGTCGGCATGCCGGGCTGGAGAAGAATGGTCCAGACGACCCCGTTCCAAAAAAGCGAAAGGCAACCCATGCCCACGCATGCCGTTTTTGGGGAAACCGCAGGCTTGAGTTCGTATCCGCCGTGCGCGAGCGATGTGACCTGCTGCTGCGGAGCCGGGCGGGGCAGGGCGTTGATGACGCTCTTTTTTGCGGCCATTATTGGTGCACCGAAAGCAATCCCTGCACCAACGAGAACGAGGACGAGCGGGATGAGTCCGAACCATTGACCGTTGCCGACCTCACGCTTGAGAACCGAGTCGCTGGGGTTTGCCGGATTCACGAAACACACTGGCGAAGGGTCTGCTCTGAGTTGCTGGACCGCCTTTTCCCGCCAGTCGCGCCCGCTCGACGAGCCCGAGCTGA
The DNA here is from genome assembly GCA_043755735.1 of Verrucomicrobiaceae bacterium. GTDB lineage: Bacteria > Verrucomicrobiota > Verrucomicrobiia > Chthoniobacterales > Chthoniobacteraceae > SXWH01. Next base: position 2,396 of record JAYUSJ010000191.1, read on the forward strand.
AATCATAGCGTTCACCGAGGTATTTGCGTCCGTCCAGTTCGTAGCGATAGCGGACTTTGATGTTGTAGGTGTAGCCGCCTTTGCTGCCCCGATGGCTTTCCACCGTCGCTGACTCGATCTTGCACGGAACCGCCGTCCAAGAATCGGCGGCGCGAGCTTCGAGGATCGGTTTTGCGGCGAGGAACCAAGCGCCGGCTCCGCCCACCAGCATGAAGACCGTGCCGAATATCATAGAGGCAATCACGCCGCTTTTGGAATTCGATTTCCGCTCGGATACAGCCGCGGGAGGTGACACCTTCGCGCGGATGTTACTTCCATCCCACTGCTGGCCCGACCCTGAAGTTTGTGAAAGTTTAGGCACCTTTGCCCGGATGAGAAAGATGATCCCGCCGATTCCGACGCTCAGAAAGATCACCGGAATCACGAGAAACCATGCGTAGGTCAGACTGCGCATCTCCAGCACTGCTTCGCCGGGCGATGCGGGATTTACGTAGCATGTCACCTCCGTGCCGGCCGGCAGCGTGCGGAGGCGCTGGCCGGTGTCTGAACTTCGTCCGTTCACCGACATGTTTGAACGGGTCACCCGGTCATGCGTGTAGCTTTGGCCCGCGAAGCTGTAGCGATAGGGGATTCTCTCCTTGTTGTCGCTGTCCGACTTTTCTTTTTCGAGTTGGTGCGATTCTCCGAGGAGGACGGCGGGCGTCGGCACCCAGCTACGCGTCTGCCAGTCTTGAAATGCGGAGAGGCCAAACGCGAAAAAAATGACTGCGCCGATCAGCGTGAACGGGATGAAAAACAGGATCCCGCAGCCTTTGCCGATTTTAACAGCGGTGGTGGTGCTTGTGTTCATTTACATCATTGCAGATTCCACGAGGGCGCGGGCGTTAGTCTCGTAAGTTTGAAAAGGGTCGCTCATCGCGAGAACATGCAAATCCGCGGCGGCAACGGAATCCCAGTTCACGATATACGGCATCTGCGTTTCCATGAAGCGCTCCACGACGATTCCACGGCCTTTCGCGCGTGTATCCTGCGGAGGCTCGCGGAGTGCGCTTTCACGGCGGATGCGGAGGTTGAACTCGGCTGTTTCGGACGATGACGGCAGCGCAAAAAAGAGCCCGCGCGCCGGGTTGATGTTGTGGTATTCGAGGTCGAGGCTTTGGAGCCAGGGATCGTTCCACGCGAGACCTTGTTCGGCGCGGAATGTTTCCAGCAGCCATTTCTTCGATGCCCAATCGACGGCACCGAGAAGCATCTCCAAATCATTCGCCCGCAATCCATCCAGCACAAATGCCCACTGCTCCAGCACCCAGTCGGTTTCCTCATCGCGCCCGGCGAGAGCTTCGACGGCTGCTGCGTGGAATTTCTCCTGGATGCCGAGCGCCGTTTCTTTTCGCCCGTCATAAAGAATCACCGGGCCATCGGGTCTCCCTGAGCGTGACACGGAACGAGTTGCGAACACGGCGTCTTGAAGAAGAACGTTGCTTGGCAGGCGGCCTTCCTCCAGCAGCGTGAGGACGAGGTTCGTGGTGCCGACTTTCAGTGCGGTGGCAAATGGCGACATATTCGAGTCGCCAATGAGCAGATGCAGGCGCCGGTATTTGCGGTAGTCGGCGAGCGGTTCATCGCGGGCATTGATGATCGCGCGGTTGAACTGCACCCATTGATACACATCGTTCATGATGTGGTCCGCGCGCTGGCTCAGTTGGAAATCCACTTTGTCAAACGGCGGAAGAGGCTCGATTTCATACGTCGCCGGGTCGGCCTGGCCGACGCGCCCCGAGCCGGAAAAAATCTGCCGTGTCGCCAAAAACGAAAGCAGCGAGCCGAGCGCTTCGGGCGTGAATTCCGTCTCGCGAAACATGAGGTAATTCTCGTGGCATCCGAAGGTCGCGCCCGTGTGGTGATCCACGTTATTTTTCAAAAACGATACTTCATCCGCGATGCCCATCGCATCGAGCGAAGCCTGGATCATTGCATCGCCGGCGAGATCGTATGCCACCACATCGCGCACGGAGCGGCACTCCGGTGTCGCATACTCCAGATGCCCCATATCGAGGTAAAAGCGGCCGCCATTGAGCAGGAAACCGCCATTGCCCGGAGGCTCTTCATAATCCCGGTGGTGCTTGTCCAGCGCGCCGACGCGGGCTTTTTTGAACAGGTGATTCTTGACGCGAGCAGGCCACGATTCAGCGCCGCGCTCATCAGGGCGCGTCACCAGGCAGCCAAATTCCGTCTCCAGTCCAACGATGCGTTTCACAGCAAACGGTTCGAGGCTACGGGAGATGCGCCACGGGGAAAGCACGAAATTCGGCGATGGAAATGAATTGAACGACTTGACGCGGCGCGCGGTTCACGCGATTTCATTCCTCCTCATGCTAACCCGAATTCTTTTCCCAGTCATTCTCGCGTCGTCCACCATTGCCTTCGCGCAAACACCCGCGGAAAAACCCGCCGCGAAACCTGCAGAGCAGCCGAAGCCGCCCGAGGCATTTATCAAGGCGAAGGAAGCCGCCGACAAAGGCGACTTTGCGTCGGCGGTCAAGTTTCTCACGGTTGAAGCGGACAAAGGGAATTTCGAGGCGATGGCCGCGCTTGCGGAGTTCCATATCGCGGGCCGCGGAGTTCCGCAGTCGGCGGAGAATGCGGTGAAATGGCTCACCAAGGCCGCCGATGGCGGTCATCTCCCGTCGCAGGCCTCGCTTGCCGGTGTCCTTTACCGGGGCGCTCCAGGGGTGAAAAAGGACGAGGAACGCGCGCGATTCCTTCTCACCCAGGCTGCCGAGGCCGGTTACGCTCCGGCGCAGTATCAGGCCGGCGCGATCGCCGAGGCCGCCGTCGATACAAAGAGCCGGGAACCCAACTGGAAGGAATCGCGCGACTGGTATGAAAAGGCCGCCGCGCAAAACAATCCCGACGCCCTGCTCGCCATGGTCCGCTACTACGATCAGGGACTCGCCGGCCCTCCAAATCCGCAAAAGGGCACCGAGTCCTGTCTCGCCGCAGCGAGGGCCGGCTCGACCATTGCGATGAACGAAATGGCCGTGCGTTACCAGCGGGGGACCGGGATTGCGCAGGATAACGTGGCGGCGATCGGCTGGTTCACGCTGGCCACGCAAAACGGCGTGATTTCGGCATTCATCAATCTCGGCAACTGCTATGAAAATGGCAACGGTGTCCGGGTCGATTTAGCCCGTGCTGGAGAGTATTACGCCGCTGCTGCGAAAATGGGAAATCCTGTTGCCCAGACGCTGATCGGTCGTCTTTTTGAGGAAGGGAAGGGAACCCCGAAGAATCTCGCGTACGCGTATGTGAACTATTCTCGCGCTGCGGCCGGGGGAGTCGCGGATGCCGCGAAGAAACGCGACGAGATCAAACCCAAGCTCACCCCCGCCGAACTCAAGGAGGCGGAGAAAATCCTCACCGCAAAACCCGAGGAGCCGAAGAAGGAAGATCCGAAGAAGAAAAAGTGAGAGCGTCGGGGCAGACGTTCTGGAACAATTCGCGCTGCCCGGAATGACGAGCGACTTCGGCACGAGCGAGCAGTTGGATGGGATCGCCGAGAGCGATTCGCCGGGAGTGCCGACGGACTTGAATCTCAGTGAATCTGATGGTGTGGGTGACTCGGGGCGCGCGTGGCTGTCCCACAGCGCGAGGGCGCAGGCCCAGTAGCCAGAGGGTTTCTGGCTGTGCGATGGACCGGAAGATCAGGAATGTCGGAGTGGCTTGAAGTAGAGCGGGGAGGGTGACCGCAACCTATGTGTTGGGCACCGGATCGATGGTTCCGACATTGTGCCTTTTGCAGGCACTCCCGGCTTTCCAGGCTGCTAGCGTGCGGTGCTGTCGAGTTCGGCCTCGCGGAGGGCTCTCTTAATCGCAATCATGAGCTTTTCCTGTGTGAAAGGCTTGTTGAGAACGGCTTTGATTCCGAGGGCTTCCAATTCCTTGGCCGATGCGTCGTCGATTCGGCCGCTGGCGACAACGACGGCGGCGGACGGTGCCATCCGGCGGAGGAGGCGAATGAAGCCGATACCATCCATGTGGGGCATGTGTAGATCGGTAATGACGAGACTTAAATTGTCGCGAAGCTCGGCCACATTGATGATGGCCTCGGTCCCATCCCTTGCCGTGGCTACTTTGAAATTGATCGATTGCAGCACGGCACGGGTCATTTCCCGGACGGGGAGTTCGTCGTCCACAACCAGCACGGATTCTCCATTTCCCCGAAAGCCCTCTGCGGGCGTCTCCCCGACTGCAGCAGAAGCGGACGAAATGTCCTCCGCAACGGGAAGGAAAATGCTGAACGTCGCACCGTTTCCGGGTTTGGAGTGAACGTCGATGCAGCCTCCGTGGCTTTTCACAATTCCAAGCACAGTGGATAGCCCGAGACCGGTTCCCTTGTCCGTGTCCTTGGTAGTGAAGAAGGGCTCAAACATTCGCTCCAAAACGGCAGGCGGGATGCCGCAGCCTGTGTCGGAGACGCGCCATTCAACATAGCGCCCCGGCCGGGCATCAGAAATGGAACTGGCGAACGATGAATCCATATCCACGCTGTTGGTGGAGAGGTTGAGAACGCCGCCCGACGGCATTGCATCGCGCGCATTGACGCAGAGATTGAGAAGCACCTGGTGCAATTGAGTGGCGTCGCCAAGCACCGGATCGTCATTCGGTGTAAAAGAGATCTCAAGCTGGATATTCTTCGGAAACGTTCCGGTAATAATCTTGGCCATCTCCCGGATTAGAACCTCGGGGTGGATGAGCGCCCGTTCGCCTTCCACGCCTTTTGCGAATGTGAGTAATTGCCGGACCATGGCCGCGCCCCGCTTGGCGCTGGACTCCATGGTGTCGATCATATCCGTATCGTCCCGATACCTGTGGCGAAGGAGATCGAGCCCCATAAGAATGGGCGAAAGGGCGTTGTTTAAATCGTGCGCGACTCCTCCGGATAAAGTTCCGAGGCTCTCCAGTCGCTGGGTTCGGAGCATTTGCTCGCGCATCTGTTTGCTCTCGGTGATGTCGGATGCGATACAGACCGCCCGGAAGGGTTCGCCTGCCTCGTTTCTGACAAAGAAAACGCGGGAGTGAATCCAACGGGTTGCGCCGTCTTTCAGGATGATGCGGTAGTCGATTTCGTTCTTCGCACCGGGCGTGCTTTGGAAGGAATTGGCGACCATTTTCCGGTCGTCGGCGTGAATGCAGGAAAACCAATCCAGAGGCTGGTCGTACAGGGATTTGCATGTGCGTTTCCAGATTCGTTCATACGACGGAGAGACGTACAGGATGCTCCCGGTCGCGATATCCATCATGCAAAAGACCTCGTTGATTGCATCGGCCATCTGGCGAAAGCGTTCTTCGCTTTCCACTAATTCACCGGTGCGCTCCGTGACCAGTTTTTCCAGATTGCCTGTCAGATCCTTGAGTTTTGCTTCAGTGAGTTTCCGCTCGGTGACGTCGCGCTCGACTGCCACCCAGTGCGTGATCCAGCCTGTGGAGTCCGCGACCGGGGCGATGGTCAGTTCGTTCCAGAAAGCCCGGCCATCGCTGGTGTAATTGAGCAGCGTAGTGCTTACGGTTTCCCAACGCTCAAGGCTTTGGCGAACCCGGCGGCATTCCTCGCGATCCGTATCGGGTCCGTGGAGGATGCGCGGCGTTTTCCCCAAAGTTTCCTCCCGGCTATATCCAGTGATCTTTTCGAATGCGTCGTTGACGTATACAATCCGTGGTCCGGGGAGGTCGAGCGGCTCTGCCTCGGTGATCATGACGATCTCGTTGACGCGGGCCAGGCAACTTTCCAGCAACTTGAGTTGCTCGTCTTTTTCCTTCCGCTCCGTGACGTTGCGCAAGATGCTCTTTGTCGAGACTGCGACGCCGCCCGCGTATCGGACCTGGATTCTGCCTTCGAGGCTGACTGCGCGCCCGTCTTTCGTCTCAAAAACCATCTCAGCCAGTCCGACATCTTCTCCCGCAAATATTCGCTGAAAAAGGGCGCGGCAATGCTCCCGCCGGTCCTCGCGGATCAATGGGAACATGTTCAGCGCAGGCACCTCAACCTCGCTGTAGCCCATCGTTTCCCGCCAGGCCCGGTTCACGTAAAGGATGCGGCCGTCCCGCGACACGCTCTGGATCAGGTCGCTCGTGCCATCAAACAAATCCCGGAGGCGCGATTCACTCTCGCGAAGTTCGATCCGAATCCTGCGCGCCTGAAGTGCGTTTTCGATGCGATTTGGCAATGCGCGGAGGTAATTCAGGGCTCCGTCTTTTACGAGGTAATCGCTCACTCCGGCTCGCAATGCTTTGATCGCGGTTTCTTCGTCGCCCGAGCCAGTGGTGAGAATGACGATCTGGTCGCCCAGATTCTCCAGCAGGTCGAACGCTTTGCCATCGGGCAGATTATAGTCGGATACGATAACGTCGAAGATCCGTGTGGCCATCCAATGGCGGGCCTCGGCGATGTTTTGTGCGATTTCGAAGGTGCAGGGCATGACGCCCGAAGCCACAAGCTTCTTGAATGCGAGACGGTCGACGGCATCGTCTTCAATGAGTAGAATCGAAATATTTGAGGTCGCTTCCATGGCTTAATTCGGCGGAAGTTCACTTGCGATCCAGTAGTCCCTTATGGTCCGCATGGTCTCGAGGAATTGGGGGTAATCCACGGACTTGATCATGTAGCCGGCGACGCTCTGCTGAAACGTGATGATTCTGTCCTGATCCTCCGCCGAAGTCGTGAGAATGACCACCGGGATCATCTTCAAAATTGGGTCCCTTTTGATGTGGGTGAGAAACTCGCGCCCGTTCATTCGGGGCATGTTTAAGTCCAGCAGAATCAGTCCGGGCCGCGGCTGGGATACATCACGCAAGTATTCGAGCGCTTTCTCTCCGTCTGTCACCCGGTGCAGGGGATTACTGCTCTCCAACTGTCGGAGCGCGCGCAGGATGGTCATGTAATCGACGTGGTCGTCTTCGACGAGGAGTATGGTTTGTTCAGAGCGCATTCTCTAGGGTGTGGGCATGCTGAGTTGGGTGGGCCCGGTACTTCGCAGTGTAAAATGGAACGTCGATCCTTTGCCTCGTTCGGATTCCACCCACACGGTCCCGCCGCCGAGTTCCACGATTTTTTTCACGAGCGCCAGGCCCACTCCAGTGCCTTCGATCTCGTCTCTTGGCGCGAGGGTCTGGAAGAGCTCGAAAATCCGGTCGAAGTACTTCTCTTCAATTCCCTGCCCGTTGTCGGCGACCGAAAAATGCCAGTAGTTTCCCTGCTGACGGCACCGCACGGAAATGAGGCCGTGAGGTTTGTCCATGAATTTGATCGCGTTGCTGAAGAGGTTTTGAAAAAGCTGGTGCGCCTTCGTGGGTTCCAGAAGGAGCGATGGGAGCGCTGTCTCAAATGCAAAACGGATGTGTTCCGGGGGCGCGAGCATCTCAGCTACGCTATGGGCCACGGTATCCAGATTCACTTTCACCAGACCTTCACGGGCGCGCCCCGCTCGCGAGTAGGCGAGGATTCCGTTGACTAGCGAATCGAGCCGTTTCACGCGATTCGTCAATAGCCCCAGTTGCTCCCGCCCTGCATCATCGATCTTGTCTGCATAATCCTCGGAAAGCCAGCCTGCAAGGGTGCCTATTCCCCGAAGCGGCGCCTTCAAATCATGTGAAACGACGTATGCAAAATCCTTTAGTTCCTGGTTGGTCGCGTCGATTTCTCTTGCTAGCGCGACCTCTTTGGTAATGTCGGAGCGGATTGCTATATATTGCAGAGGAATGCCCTGTTCATCGACGAATGGAACGATCGTCGTATTCACCCAGTAAAACGAACCGTCTTTGGCGCGATTCTGGATCCTGCCGTGCCACACCCGGCCAGCGCTGATTGTATTCCACAATTCCGCAATAAACTCTTTGGGGTGGTATTCGGAGTTCACGATTCGGTGATCCTGGCCTAGCAGTTCATCGCGCGAGTACTTCGAGATCGCGCAGAATTTTTCGTTCACGTAGGTGATGCGTCCCTTCGGGTCGGTAATGGCGACAATGGCATGTTCATCAAGGGCTGCTTTGAAATCAGTAAGCGCTTTGAGGCTCCGGTCCTTTTGGGCTTCGAGCGCCCGGCGCTCACTGATGTCACGCGCCACTCCGAGGAATCCCGTCAAGTTTCCAGCGGGATCGCGCAACGCACTTACTGAAAGGATGACCGGGAGTCTCGTGCCGTCCTTGCGTATATAGGTCCACTCGTGGGTTTCACTGCGTCCGGCCCGCGCCTTGGCTGTGAAAACATCGAAGCCAGGGACGACAGGGGAACCCAGTTCGAAAGTCAATTCATCTGCCCGGGCGAAGACTTCCGCCGGTTCGTGGAATGCCGCTGGTGTAGCTTTTCCAATCAGTTCGCCGGCTTGATAGCCGAGCATTTTCTCCGCTTCAGGGTTGAAGTGGGTGATGACGCCTTCAGGATTCGTCGAGATAATGGCAGCGGCTGCGCTTGCCAGCAGGGTCTCTTGAAACGCCGACTGTTCAGCCAGCAGCCGGTTGGTGAGGCGTAGCTCCAACTGCGAGGTCGCCTGCCTCGCGAGACGCTCCAATGCGATTCGCTGGCCCGGTGTCAGTTGCCGCTCGACGCGATCAATGACGCATAAAGTGCCCATCGCGTGGCCGGAGGGAGTGATCAGCGGCATACCGGCATAGAACCGGATGTCCGGAGCTCCGACCACAAGCGGGTTGGCTGCAAAGCGCTCATCATTCAAAGCATTGGAAACTTCGAATACGTTCCGTCCGTGGATTGCATGTCCGCAAAATGAGATTTCACGAGGCGTCTCGGTCGCATCCAATCCAACCTTGCTTTTAAACCATTGCCGCTTTCCATCCAGTAAGGAAATGAGCGCAATTGGAACCCCGCAAATTTCGGACGCCAAACGGGTGAGATCGTCGAATTCCGACTCCGCCGGGGTGTCGAGAATTTGGTATCGAATCAGAGTCGCAAGGCGCTCGGCTTCATTGGTTGGTGGCTGCGGGGGCTGCATCAGTGTTATCTTGGGTCAGTGATTTACGGGTATTTCAATCCTTGTGATTAGTAGGTTCGAAGCAAAAGGAAAGTACCGTGAAATAGCAATCGGTAACAACGCTGGAACCAGCAGAAATCTAAGGAGCAACAAGCGGACCATTCGATCGATGTCTCATAGAGTTGCGCAAACGGGTTGTGATTAATTCTACTTCGTTAGCTGGTTTTCACGACAGAGACGGGAGGAACGAAGAGGATTTTCGAGAAACTCCATTCTCGACGCTCGTCCCGTCTTTGTGGTGCCGTAAAGAGAGGTTTTTCAAGCGAGAGGGAGACGTGGGAGGGCTCATTGAAATTCCTCTAAAATTTAACTTGGCCATTTTCGGGGCAGTGCTACCATTTCCACCCTATGAACATCACAAAGCTCATGCTCGCGGGCGTCATTGCCCTCTTCTCCGTCACCGCCACGTATGCAGAAACCTGCTGCGAAAAGGCAAAAGCTGCAGGTAAGGATTGCGCCCATCCCTGCTGCGTAACGGCCAAGAAAGACAGCAAGGTCTGCGAAAAGTGCAATCCGCCAAAACCGAAATAGTCGCGGAAGGAGTATTACTCCGATAAATCACAAACAGGCTGGCCTCGGAATGGGGGCCAGCCTGTTCGTTTTTCGGCGAGTCAGTACGATTTCGTTACTGCCCGCCGGAGACGCGTTCGCGCTCGTCCTGCGTCAGCGGCGAAACGGCCAGCCACGCGCTCGCGGAGGCCCGGCTTCGGCGGCGCCAATAGTCATACATCTGGCCGATCGAATCCATTCGCAGCGCTTTGTTTTTTACGCCGCAGAGGACATTCATTGCTTCGGCTGAGTTGCGAGGGAAGAGCACTGGCGCGAGAGCCGTGCGGGCTTCATCGATGATTGCGGCGGGAATCCGTGCGAGCGAGCTGTGAAGTCCGCTTGGATCGCGCTGGGCCCATCGCTCAAAAAGCGCGCTTGCGCCCAGTTTGCGCGTTTCGCCGGGAGGAATTGTGGCGTAGTATCCTGCGCCAATGAGCGGGTCTTTTTCCGCCCACGCTGACGCGAGTCGATCAAGGACAAGGGGCTTTAATATCCCTTCTTCAGGCAGTGCGATAGCCCATTTGGTGGGAGCGTGCAAATCCCGTTGCGCCCATAGGTCGGCGAGGGTCTCGGCAGCCGAATTGCGTGCCGGGCTGTCGGGCTGCAAAATGAGCCAATGAGCGGCTGCAGCGGGCTCTTTCGCGCCCCAGTCGGAGATAAAAGCGACCGCGAGATCCGGACCATCCGCCTCGTGCCAATTCGCAATCACCGCGGCAGGAATTGCAGGCGGTTTGCCCGGGAAAATCGCATTCCCTGCGGGAATAGTGAGGGGCTGTGGTCGCGGACCCGCATTCTCAAAGACCGGCTCCGTGCCGGGTGGTTGCTCCGCTTGTTGCTGTTTTCTCGCGGGCGGAGATAGGATAATCCAAACCATGCCCCCGACGACGGCAGCAACCGACCCGTAGGCAAAAGCCCGTAACCACAGCGGTGTTGGCGTAGCATCCCTCACATTTTCAAGTTCGCTACTGCCGCCCGATAGGCAATCCGAAAGCAACGACCGCGCACATTTTGAGTCTCTGATTTCGAACTTCTTTCGGTGTGGCTTGAATCATGGCGCGGAACCATCGACAAACGGCGCGTGCAATCTGCCGTTGAGAAAAAATCGCTCAGGGTTCGCGCGCCGGAATTGGCGCGCTGTCTTGCTTTGGTGCGCAAGGCCGCAGGGCGGGCAGCCTTGCATACAGGGCTGGCGATGGCGTTTGCCGTCCTCGTTGTGTGGCTGGCGATTGCGATGCCGCTGGATTGGATGGTTGAGCTTCCGCGTTGGGCACGTGCGCTGTTGATGATTGCCGGAGTGGGCGGCGCAGCAGGGGTCGCTTGGTGGTGGGGCTTTCGTGGATGGTTGCATCGACCGAGCGATGAAGCAGTGGCGCTCCGCATCGAGGCGGCTCTGCCGGAGTTTCGCAGCAGGCTGATTGCGAGCGTTCAGCTTTCGCGCGAGGACGATGGGGTATTGGTGCAGGCGCTGGTTTCGGAGACCGCGAGAGTGGCGCGTTCAACTTCGCTGCGCACGGTTGTGAGCCGTGCGCGCTTTACTCGGTGGGCGAAAATTGGAGCAGGTCTTTTTCTTTGCGCGGTGGTTGCGTGGTTGCTTGCCGGAAAAACATCGTGGCCGCTTTTCCAGCGTGCATTACTCGTGGAGCGGCCGGTTCCCCGCAGGACGCAGATTGTGGAATCCACCGGCAGTAAAGTGATGGCGCTGGGCGATGATTTGCGCATCACCGCCACGGTCGCCGGTGTCGTCCCGGCGGTAGGAAAGTTGCGCATGGTCACGGATTCCGGAAAGCGCCAGGAATTTGTGTTCGAGCCGACGGCGCAGAATGCCACGAGCTTTGCGCGGAACCTGCAATCGGTGCAGGAGAGCTTTTCTTACACACTGGAACTCGGCGATAATCGAACCCTGTCCGCCCAGGTAAAAGTGCGACCTCGCCCGACCGTCGGGAAGATCCAGGCGACGCAAATATGGCCCGCATACACCGGACTCCCGCCGAAGCCGCGCATGATGAACGATCTGCGATTGCTCGCCGGCTCAAAGTTGGATCTCCGCCTGCAAAGCTCATCCCGACTGAAATCCGCTGTGGTGCGGTTATTCGCTGCGGACCAAAAAACCATTGTTCGCGATGTTGCGATGCAAGCGGGCGAAGCGTGGAGCGTCGCCGCAGATGTCCCGGCCAATGCAGCCGGTCTGGCATTTCGGCTTGTGGATGAAGAGGGGATTGAGAGCAAAGCGTCGGTGGTTCACCGGTTGGAAATCCTGCCCGACGAGCAACCGACGGTCCGCATCCTGTGGCCGGTGCGTCGAGAGGAACTCGTCACGCGGAGCGCCCTTTTTCTCGTATCGTTTGAAGCGAATGATGATTTTGGCGTGGAGAAAGTGCGGCTGCATTACGGAGTGAATTGGACCTCCGGGACTCCTCACAAAATACTCGATCTCGATCTCGATCTCGGCGGCGAGACTCCGAAATCCGTCACTCGCCGCTTTGAGTGGCGCATGGAGCGGCTCGGACTTGCCGAGGGTGACACGGTGGAATTCTGGCTGGAAGTCGTGGACGGCAACACGGTCACCGGTCCCGGCATCGGCGTTCTGGCTGAGCACTATCAGGTTCGCGTGGTCAGTGAAGCCGAGAAGCGCGCGGATCTTGCCTCGCGTCTGGACGACACGCTTCGCGGGCTCAACGATGTGAAAACCGGGCAGGAGGAACTCTCGAAACGTCTCGGCGAGATGATCCAGGTCCGCCCGCAGTAGCTACTCCAGTCGGGCGTAACTCGCGAGCCCGTGGATGCCGCCTTCGCGCCCGAAGCCGCTCTCTTTATATCCGCCAAACGGCGACGCCGGGTCGAACTTATTGTAAGTATTCGCCCACACGACGCCGGCGCGCAGCTTCCCGATCGTCTTGAAAATCTTCGAGCCTTTCTCCGTCCACACACCCGCGCTGAGTCCGTAAGGCGTGTTGTTTGCGCGCTCCACGGCTTCCTCCGGTGTGCGGAAAGTCAGCACGCTCAGCACGGGACCGAAAATTTCCTCCTGCGCGATCCGGTGGCTCGCGGTGACGCCGGTGATGACCGATGGCGGGAACCAGAATCCTTTCGACGGCAGGGTGCATGAGTGTTGCATCAGTTCGCCGCCTTCTGCGACACCGGCATCGACGAGCGAGCGGATTTTCTCCAATTGCGCGCGGCTGTTGATCGCGCCGATGTCGGTGTTCTTGTCGAGCGGGTCGCCGACTCGGAGCGTGGCAATGCGGTCGCGCAAACGGCGCAGCACGGCGGAGTAAATCCCCTCCTGCACGAAAAGTCGCGAGCCCGCGCAGCAGACGTGGCCTTGATTAAAGAAGATGCCGTTCACCACACCCTCCACGGCCTGGTCGATGGGCGCGTCTTCGAAAACGATATGAGCCGCTTTTCCCCCGAGTTCCAGCGTCAGCTTTTTGTTCGTGCCGGCGGTCGCTTTCGCGATCCATTTTCCCACTTCGGTGCTGCCGGTGAACGCAATCTTGTCCACGCCTTTATGCTCGACGAGCGCGCGACCGGTGTCGCCCGCGCCGGTGACGATATTCACCACGCCCTCGGGCAGTTCTGCTTCCTGCAAAATCCGCGCAAGGTGCATCGCTGTGATGCTTGTAGTTTCCGCCGGCTTGAGCACGACGGTATTGCCGCAGGCCAGCGCCGGAGCGAGTTTCCAAGCCGCCATGAGCAGCGGGAAGTTCCACGGAATAATCTGCCCGCAAACGCCGACCGCACGGGCCGTGCGACCGGGGAACGCATACTTCAGTTTATCCGCCCAGCCCGCGTAATAGAAAAAGTTTGCCGCCGCCTGCGGTAGGTCGAAGTCGCGCGATTCTTTGATGGGCTTGCCGCCATCGAGCGTCTCCAGCACCGCGAGTTCCCGCGAGCGTTCCTGGATGATGCGGGCGATCCGGTAAAGATACTTGCCGCGCTCCGCTCCCGACATTTTGCCCCAAGGACCGTTCAGCGCCTTGCGTGCGGAGGTCACGGCGCCATCCACATCCTTCGAGCTTCCGTGGGCGATGTTCGAAAGCGTCTTTTCGTTCGCCGGATTAATGGTCGGAAAATAGACACCGCTGGCTGGTGCGCGAAACTTTCCGTCAACGAAAAGCTCATACTGCGCATCCGGTTTGACGACCACGGACTCCGGCGCGGGGGCGTATTCCCATTTTCCACCGAAGTTCAGCGTCCGTCGTGATTTGGGAACGACGGGCGGATGGCTTTCGGCGACAACGGCGACGGCTTTCGTTCGGCGAGCGGTAATGCGAGGCATGCCGGAACCATGGACATTCTCCATGCGCGACGCAAGCGCGGCGCAACTTCATGGCGTGATCGACAACGGGGCAGCGCGAAATGGAAGATTACCCAGCGAACGAGGAACGTGTGCTATTGCCAAAGCTGTCCGCCATTTTCCTGCCCATCATCTTTATGCCAAATGAGCGGCTCCATTTTGGCATAAAAATGAAGGGCAGAAACAAGGGAGGGCAGGCCCCGCGATGGCTCACCTTGACGCATGGGCAGTTGTTCCCAGGTTTCGATAGCGATCAGAGTTTTGCTGACTCCCGAATTGCTTGTTCTCCCGGACGCTTTCCGCAAGGTTGCTGTGGAGTAGGGGGGAATTCTGACATTCGTCAAACGGTGAATATCTCCTTGCCCTCCGGATTCCTCCCGATATGGTCCGCGTCCCTCAATTCACAAAAACTACATAAAATACACATGGCAACTGAAGCACCCAAAACTCTGCGCTTACACGATAAGGATACCGGTAGCGCGGATGTGCAAATTTCGATCCTGACAGGTCGAATCAACCAACTCACCGAGCACTTCAAGGCTCATGTGAAGGACCACCACTCACGTCGTGGCCTTCTTCGCATGGTCGCACGTCGTCGCAGCCTCCTCGACTACCTGAAGCGCACAGCGCCGGATCGTTACAAGACGATCCTCGAAGCGCTGAACCTGCGTAAGTAACGGAATTCCTTTTGAAAGCATCGCCCCGGTAGGCAACTACCGGGGTGAATGCTTTTTCTCCCGGTCTGTAAGTAAAATACCTCGCTCCACTCTCGCCGCACCGGGCGACGGGCTGCGGAGCACACAAAACAAACAAAACAAACTGCCTCTCGGTTCGCCGAACGCGGTTTCTAGTCTTAGCCCCAAGGGCACAACTTTCACCTCCTTCCTCTGCTGCTCCGCATTTTTCGCGAAGCGGCAGAGGAAGCGGATGATGGCAGTGCCTTTTGGGCTACGAGCTAGAACCTTTGCGTAAAGACGACGGACCGGCGGGGCTCTCTATAAACATGAGCATCCATAACGTATCCGTCGAAATCGGCGGTCAGCAAATCATCATCGAAACCGGCAAACTCGCGAAACTCGCGGACGGTGCCGTAACTCTCCGCTGCGGCGAGACCATCGTGCTCGTCACGGCAGTCTCCGC